>WXFH01000043.1 GCA_009881125.1 Acidaminobacter sp.
GAGATACTTTTCGATAAGAGAAACCTTCTCCTCTGGTGTCGCTTTCGGTATATGAGGCATAAAAATGCTCCCTTCATGATTAACAGTGATTTGTTATTTCACTGTCTCTCATAAAGGGAGCATATCAAAACAAATCCAAAGGAGCGCTTTTCACGTTTTTAGTTTAACTTAGCCTCTCAGTTCGAAAGCTGTACTTATAACCACATGACTGAAATTTGCAAGGTGCCCCATTGATTATAAACCTCTCCTAATGTTCACGACCATACTTCTTAAGGACTTCAACCACAAATTCATAGACGCGCTCGGTCGAAGCCATGTCCAAGCGTTCCTTAGGCGTGTGAACGTCCGACAGGTTCGCGCCTATGGAAACAAAGTCGATTGGTCCGAGCTTTTCTTTCAAAATACCGCATTCGAGACCTGCATGAATGGCGGATACCGTCATTTCCTTTCCGTAAAGCTCTCGGTAAACTGCCATCATGGTATCTCGCATTTGAGACTTAGGCGCATAAGCCCACTCCGGATAATCAGACTGAAGTCTGAGCTCTGCCTCAGTCAGGGTACAGACAATCAGCATTCGATCAATAATCTCCGCTTTCAGTGACCTTACAGAGCTTCGAATCGCACTGTCGATCTCAATATATTCTGCGCCTGTAGTCAGAACTCCAATGTTGTTGGAGCTTTCAACCAATCCCGGAATTCCTGCGCTCATGGTCTGAACGCCATTTGGAAGCAGCCTCAGCAAAGCTGCAGCATTTTCGGCCGTTTCAAGAGAAAAAACATTCTGAATTGGATCAGAAGTATCTTCAAGTGACAATACCAATTTAAGTTCAGGATCCGCCAATTCAAACTCATTTCGAAACCTGGATTCCCAAGCCAGAACGGTTTTTTGAACTTCTTCGAGCCAATCACGTTTGAAACTAAGACGGGCGGTTGCCTTATTGGCAATGGCATTCATTTTCTCACCGCCTTGAATCTGGCTGATTTGAACACCCATCCCAAGAAGATCTCTCATGACCCTTCCAAGGAGGACAATTGCATTCGCACGTCCTTTGTCTATCTCTACGCCGGAATGCCCACCTTTAAGGCCAGTAATGGTCAACCGCGCTCCCTGGCCGTCCTGAACAGGAACCTCCCACTCAATTGGCAAATGAACACTTGCACGAACGCCGCCTGCACAGGAAGCCAGAATGACGCCTTCCTCTTCCGAATCCAGATTGATCAGAGCCTGACCGGATAAATGAGCTGGATTCAGCCTGACAGCGCCGTCCATGCCCGTTTCTTCGGCGACCGTAATCAGCACCTCAAGGGTTGGATGCTCCAGGTTCTGATCCTCCAGTATGGCCAGTGCCATAGCAACAGCAATGCCATTATCTGCACCAAGGGAAGTTTCAGCCGCGGTTAAAAAGTCTCCGTCGACTTTAAGTTGGACAGGATCCTTTGAAAAATCATGCTGACTGTCTTCTGCCCTAACACAAACCATGTCCATGTGACCTTGAAGAATGACAGCCGGTGAACCTTCATAGCCTTTTGATGCCGGCTTTTTGAGAATAATATTCCCACAAGGCTCTTGAATAGCTTCAAGTCCATTCTTCTCTCCAAAGACCATCAGCCAGTCGCTGATGCGTTTCTCGTCACCTGAGCACCTCGGAATCTGATTCATGGCCTCAAACAGCTCCCAGACCCGCTTATACGCTCCATCCCATTGATGCATTGTTATATCCTCCCACTTAATTAGAATTTATTTTTAACTTCCTCGTTCTTTGTAAAAGTGTTGTAAGCCTTGAAGCCTGCGCCGCAAGCTCCAGCCAAATTGCCTAGCTGCGCCTTCTTAAGCTTTGGCTGTGAAATCGCCTTAAAATTGGCCTGATGAAGCGCCATAACTTCCAGCCGCGGCAGCCAATAATCGCCGGCACCTGAAAGCCCACCACCAAACACTATAACTTCAGGATCGTAAAGCATCCTGATATTGTGAACGCCAACCGCCAGTCTCTGAAGCCAGTCGTGGACTACGTTTTCGCAGAAGGGATCGCCGGACTCTGCGCCATCCATGATGATCTTGGCGTCAAATGGCACTCTGGCGGCCAGCCATCCGGAACTTCCCTGTGCTGTCAGCCTGTTGTGGGCGTCCGCCACCAATGCTGTCGCGGATGTTAGGGTCTCAAAACATCCATTTCTGCCACAGGCACAGCGATACATCCCGGTGTCCGAAATGGTCATGTGACCTATTTCCATAGCGAGGCCATGTTGCCCCTCGTAGAGCTTCCCGCCCAGAATGACACCGCCGCCGACACCTGTCCCCAGGGTAATGAGAACCCCCCTATCAATGCCTTTAAGCGCCCCAGACACATGCTCTCCATAAGTCGCTGCCGAGGCGTCATTCATAAAGAGGACATCAAAACCCGCGGCCTTTTTAAGATCTTTTGACAAGTCAACAGCAGCCCATCCCAGGTTGACAACTTCGGATACCTTGCCACTGGTTGGATCCACCGGCCCAGGGATTCCTATTCCAATCCCATTGATGTCCGCAGCTTCCTGCGCTCGTCGAATTAGCTCAAGCAATTTGTCTTTTACTGCATTGTAGCCCTGTTCAGCTTCAGTTTGAACCCGTTCATGCCAAAGGACTCTTTTGCTGCGCCCCACCACAACTGCATCAATGGTAGTACCGCCTATATCGATTCCAATTGCCGCCTTTGCTTTCATGGCACAGGCCTCCTCCTAAAGACGTTTCAATGCCGCCTCGAGCGTTTGTCTGTGAGCCTCGTAGCCCGGTTTGCCCAGGAGGGCGAACATATTTTTCTTGTATGCCTCAACACCTGGCTGATCAAAAGGATTGACGCCCAATAAATACCCGCTGATGCCGCAGGCTTTCATAAAGAAGTAAAGAAGCTGCCCAATATGATAGGCATCAATTTTCTCAAGCTCAATGACCAAATTTGGCGTACCTCCTGCGACATGAGCCAGAAGCGTCCCCTCAAAAGCCTTAAAATTGATCTCCTTAAGAGATTTTCCGGCCAAGAAATTTAGTCCGTCAAGATTTTGCCCATCTTCATTGACTTTGAGACTGCCGTTTTGATCGGTCTCAAGAAGGACGGTTTCAAAAATCATGCGTCTGCCATCCTGTATGTATTGGCCCATGGAATGCAGATCTGAACTGAATTGTACAGAGGCAGGAAAAATTCCTCGCCCATCCTTGCCTTCACTTTCACCATAGAGCTGCTTCCACCATTCAGAAATATATTGCAGCGCTGGATTGTAGTTTGCCAGAATTTCGACAACCTTGCCCTGATCCTGGAGAATTGTTCTCGCAGCTGCATACTTGAAGCAATTGTTTGTCTCAAGCTCAGGATTCAAATACTCCTCATACGCTGCCTTAGCGCCTTCCATCAATGCCCTTATATCCACGCCTGAAACGGCAAGCGGCAACAGGCCAACCGGTGTCAGAACGGAATAGCGCCCGCCAATGTCATCTTCAATGACAAAGGTTTCATACCCCTTCTCATCTGCCAGGGTTCTAAGCGCGCCTCTGGCTTTATCCGTGGTTGCGACGATTCTTTCTTTGGCGCCATCCACGCCATAACGTTTTTCCATATAACTTTTCAGCATTCTGAAGGCAATTGCCGGCTCTGTGGTAGTCCCGGATTTGGATATGACATTGACACAGACTTCCAGCTCATCAATGGCACCAAGCAGCTGTTCCATATATCGCTCTTCAAGATGGTGCCCCGCATATATAATCGTAGGATTTTCCCGGCTGCAAAAGCGTCTGAGGGGTTCCATTGGGTCTTTCAGTGCTTCAGACACTGCGCGTGTTCCCAGATAAGAGCCGCCTATGCCAACGACCACCAGCACATCACATTTCTCTTTTAATCTGGCCGCACAGGCTTCCACCTGATCCATCAAAGCCATGTCAAAAGTTTGAGGCAAGTGGACCCAGCCCGTAAAATCTGATCCTGCACCTGCGCCATTTTCAAGCAGTTGCTGAGCTGCGCGAACCATTTCCTTCATATTATTGAGCTGCGAATCCTGGATCCCCGAATAATTCAAATTTAAATTTAATCCAGCCATAACAATTCCTCCCAAGGATGCAATCTGTCATATCTGATGCTGACGCTTTTTAGGCCTATGTTATTCATACGATAATCTTAACCCATTTAAACAAGCAGATGCAGACTTTTTTGATAATTGTTGGCGGAAAACAACAAAGAAGACACCATGCACCAGAGAGCAAGCTCTCTTATGCATGGGATCCCAATTTTCATCTCACATGCACAGACGTGCACCTCGCTCCGCAATCCCCCTCGCTGCGCTCAGTGTATTGCTGCGCTTCGGTCGCGGGCTGCGCCCTATATAAACAAAGAAGACACCATGCACCAGAGAGCAAGCTCTCTTATGCATGGTGTCATCTTTGTTTATGCACGTCTTTAGCCTAGCGCGTATGGACTCAGGCAGCGATTCAATATACCTGTTGCATACGCCAACAGCACACCGTAGTTTGTAATAGGCGTGCCCGCTTCCTCACACAGTCGAATCCTGGTCAGCATACTCTTCCGGTTCATCATACAGGAGCCGCAGTGCACCACCAGGTCGTAAACACTGAGATCCTTTGGCAAGTCATGGCCGGCTTTAAATTCTATAGCCACCCGGCCGCCAAGTTTTTTGTTCAGCATCGCCGGGATTTTGACCCGTCCAATATCCTCGTGGGAGTGATTATGAGTACAGCTTTCCGTGATCAGGATTCTTGCTATGGGCTCACTTCCCGTCACAGACTCTTTCTGACGGCTGAGTGCCCTGGCTTCAAGGGCTTTCACCGCTTGAATCCCCGAGACAAAGACTCGAAGATCCCCTTTATTCCTCGCAAAGACCATGGAAAAGGATGTCAAAGGGATGGTTTCAGGCACCATGTCGGAAACCGCCGCAAACGCCTGGGAATCCGTAATGACCAAATCCACGGACTTCAGCTCAGAAAGCGCTTCAACCAGCTCCGTATCCCTGACCACATGCACTTTCAGCCCGTGATCCAGCGCATCCCGAATCACCTGAACCTGTGGCAGGATCAACCGGCCTTTAGGTGCTTCCGAGTCAATGGGGACCACCAAAACAATGGTGCCCCCCGCCGGCACCAGATCCCCCACCAGCGTCTCATCCTCGGCTTCTCCGCGCAGCGCTTCAATCAGACGGGCTTTGAGATGGTGAATGTCCCCCGGGGTCTGAGCGCTCACCCAGACCGCACCAGGCCATGCCTCTTTTAATTGCTTTAGCTTCAGATGACCATCGGCCTCAGCCATCACTAAATCTACCTTGTTGAACACCAGAAGCTTGGGAATTGAAAATTTCTCAAAATGAGACTGAAGCCGCGCCACCTCGTGAGTCAGCCACTCAGGATTATTCGAAGCTTCCATGGCATCGATGACATGTACAGCAAAATCCGTCCTTTCCAAAATCTTAAGACTCTTAGCCACCCGAAGAGAACCCAGGACATCGTCGTCATCATCAAGACCAGCAGTGTCAATGAAGACAACCGGTCCATAGGGAAGCAGCTCCATGGCTTTGCTCACGGGATCCGTCGTCGTGCCCCGAACTTCTGACACTATGGATAACTCCTGCCCGAGAATCGCGTTCATCAAAGACGACTTGCCCGCGTTCCGGTTGCCAAAGAAAGCAATATGCTTCCGGTTGGCGCTGGGTGTCGAGGACAGGGTGTTCTCAGTCGCCCTCGATCCTGCTTTCGGCATAGGATCTGGTGTTTTCAATGTGTGAGGTTTAGTAGCATGCATAGTCTTCATTTCCCCTTCTAGAGGTACAGGTCGCGTTCGCCGCCGCGAATCCGCTCGAGGTTGCCCGCCAGTAAGTTTTTGATATCCGGGCGTTCAATGGCAGCCAATTCCTTCTCTATCAACTGCTCGCTCTCAACCTTAAGGGCCTCGTCACCATAATCCAGAACGAATTCCTGAAGGGTCATCAAAGCATTCGGGGTGCAGACGTTGTGGATCTGACCGGCTTTGGCAAGCTGCATGAATCGGTCCCCGGTACGGCCGGAGCGGTAGCAGGCGGTGCAGTAGGATGGAATGAGACCATCGGCCACCAGTTCTTTGAGCACTTCCAGCGGGGTGCGCTGATCCGAAGCCTCGAACTGATTGATTGTGCCGCTTTTACGATCGCTCTCCTTGTAACCGCCAACGCCGGTGCAGGAGCCCGCTGAAATCTGGGAAACGCCGGCGCAGATCATATCGCGGCGCATCTGTGCACTTTCGCGAGTGGACATGATAATCCCGGTAAAAGGTACAGCGACGCGGAGAATCGCGACAATCTTCTTGAAGGTCTGGTCGTCGATCTGATTGCTGAACTGATCCAGAGTCATGCCTTCCGCTTTCTTGATGCGCGGCACGGAAATGGTGTGGAAGCCCACGCCAAATTTCTCCTCCAGATGCGCATTGTGCATCATGAGAGCCAGCACTTCAAACTTATAATCCGCAAGGCCAAAGAGAACCCCCGCGCCCACGTCGTCCAGCCCCGCCTCCATGGCGCGGTCAAAGGCGGTGAGGTGATAGAGGTAATTTCCCTTGACAGACTTAGGGTGCATCAGGTCATAGGTCGGCTTGTGGTAGGTCTCCTGAAACAGAATGTAGGTGCCAATGCTGGCTTCCTTCAGCTTTTTGTAATTCTCAACCGTTGTGGCGGCTATGTTGACGTTGATGCGGCGGATGGTGCCGTTGTCATTTTTCGTCGTATAGATCGCGTCAATAGCGTCCACCACATAATCAATTGGGCAGTTGACCGGGTCCTCTCCCACTTCCAGGGCAAGGCGCTTATGCCCCATCTTCTCGAGGAGCATGACCTCTTCCTGGATCTCTTCACGGCTCAGTCGTCGGCGCGGAAAGTCGTTGCTGTGCTTATAGCCGCAGTAAGTGCAGTTGTTGACGCAGTAATCGCTAATGTAGAGCGGCGCGAAGACGACAATGCGGTTGCCGTAAATGCGGTCCTTGATGGCCCCGGCAATGCCCATGAGGCGTCCCATATGTTGCTCCGACTTAATTTCCAGCAGCGTCGCAATGTCCAGCTGATCCAGCGGACTTCCAAGCTCTGCCTTAGCCAGGACGGCGTCTATAGCCGCGTCATTGGCACCTGCGGCGAGTTTCAAAGCAGTTTCAATAGCGGCGTGATCGATAAACATTTTAATTCCTCCAGTCTGGGTGATCGCCGCGGGCCATGTCGACCGTAAAACCGGCGTTTTCAATTCGTTTTTGTATGCACTGGCGGCACTCCGCCGCCTCATCGCCCGTACAAATCTTGCCGTCGTACAGGTCGTATTTTTCTCTGACTTCAAGTGGGGACAAGTTTGGCATGACCACATTCGCACCAGCGCGAATCCCAAGCTCCCGGCCTACGGGATTCAGGCTGCCCAGGGCTGTTGTCGCAGGCAGGAGTACCTTTGGAATCATCAGACGCAGAATGGCAAGGAGAACCACCGTCTTTTCCACCGAGCCTGAAGGCTGGTCCGCCAGCGGCGTCTCGTGGTGTGGGATGAACGGCCCAATGCCTATCATATGGGGATCCAGTGTCTTCAAAAACCTCAAATCCTTGACGAGGTGCTGGTTACTCTGACCGGGAAGTCCAACCATAAAACCTGCGCCGACCTGGTAGCCAATAGCTTTCAGGTCTTCAAGACATGCCTTTCGGACGCTGAGGGCCATACCGGGATGAAAACCGGCGTAAAAGCCGTCATCCGCAGTTTCATGTCTTAGCAGATAGCGGTCCGCACCGGCATTGTAGAGGGCCTGATAGCTCTCCCGGCTCCGTTCGCCCAGGGAGAGAGTAATGGCGCAGTCCGGATAAGCCGTTCTGATCTCATGGATGAGTCCCGTCAGGAACGCATCCGTATGCGCATGATCCTCGCCGCCCTGCATGACAAAGGTTCTGTAACCGAGCTCATAGCCAATGCGACAGGATTCCAGTACCTGCTCCAGCGTCAGCCTGTACCGCTCAGCACCGGGATTACCGGCTCTGATCCCGCAATAAACACAGTTTCTCTTACAATAATTTGAGATCTCGATCAATCCCCTGAGAAAAACCCGGTTGCCATAGATCTCCATACGTTTTTGATGGGCCTTTTGAATCAGGTGGTGTCTGACCCTGCCGTCTTGGTCTTGATCCGGGTGATCCAGGTAGTCCAGAAGCTGACACAGCGCGCTGTCACTGAGGTCACTTTCCAGTGCCAGCTGATCCACCAAAGCCATAAACAACTGCGCTTCAGCCGATGGTTCCCCATCCCCAAACGCCGCGTCAGCCTGCAATGTGGTTTGAATGTTCCCTTGAGGCGCAACATTTTTTTTCGTTACATCCTTAACGTGACTCAAGCTTACACTTCCTTTTTTGAAATCGAAGTCTTTACAAAAACATGCTCAATATTGCCGAGCTTACCCGTCAGGGCATTGATCTCATCCGGCTCTCCTATCAAAGTGATGGAAATGACCGAAATCCCGTGCTCATCCATGGGAATCCCCATTCGACCTTTAATAATCCCCTTGAATGACGCGACCACGTCGTTGAAACGATGCTGACACAGCTCCGGATGCTCCAAAATGGCGCTGATGACCGCCACTTTTGCCATAAAAAAAACCTCCCTTTCAATTTGAAAGAGAGGATGGTTTTTTTCCCGTGATGGCTGCACACCAAAAACACAGGTGCAGACAAACTCGCAGCGCGCCACTACAGCGGCTGTGCCTTCGCTCCCTTTCGGTTCAGCAGTCTGATAACTTTACCGTCAGGTGATGTCGATTTTATTGTAATCTCGTCGGGAACACATGAAAAAGGAAGCGCCTCAGGAGCGCAGACCTGAACCAAATGAACTCTGACAGGATTGATTGTTAATAGATTATCAATACAATTAGGGTCTGTCAATGCTTTTATTTTAGAACAATCCCTATCCTCGGGCAAACGTTTCCTGAATGTCCAGCACCACCGCATCAGCCAACTGCATGCCCTGACGGCTCAATCGCCCTAAATTTGAAATCGTCTCTTCTATAGTCCGGCCCACCAAACCATTTCCGGCCGGAACCCGTATGCCGTCTACTGCCAGTGCAGCCGTCTCAACGGCTGTTGAAGCCGCCGTTGCCAGTTTTAGAGCGCAGCCCAGTTTAGCGCCGTCACACACCATCCCACTGAGGTTTGCCATCATGTTTGTCATAGTACTCTCCACAATCTCAGGATCCCGGGTGTCAAGCCACGCGATAGCCGCAGACGCGCCGGTAGCTGCCGCGATGCCGCAGCTGCACAGCGCTGACAGCCTGCCTATCTCCGCTTTTATATAACTGTTTATCAGATGGCTGAGCGCCAAAGCCCTGATCTGATCTGCCCGCTCTGTCCCTTTTAACTCAAAATAGGCGACCAGCGGCATTATGGCTGTGATGCCATTGTTTCCACTGCCGTTTGAGCTCATGACCGGCAAATCCACACCTGCCATTCTGGCGTCAGACGCGCCTGCAGTCATTGTCATTGCCAGTCTTGCCAGGTCCTTCATCTGACCGTTTTTAGAATACCTTTGCTTCAGTGCAAACGCTGTGCCGAGTCCCACCGGCGACGCCATGCCGACCTCCGCCATAGTTTGATTCATTGCAATGCCATCCAGAAGAAATGTCAAGGGTTCAGGATCGATTTCATCAATCACTGTTACCAGGTCCTTAAGTTTCATAGAATAAAATCTATTGATACCTGCATTTGATTTCTCAGTCACTGAATTCTTTTCTTCCATTTTTTCAAGACAAACTCCATCCCTGAACACCTCGACAATCCGGTCGTGCCTGCCGCTAATGATTACTCTGGCGTGGTGAGTTCTGTCTTCTGACCACTGTTCTGCCTGGATCATCACTTTTTCCTCAGTATCAATCAACTCAATTCGAATTTTTCCCTCTGCCAACCTTTGTCTCGCTATTCGTATTTCTTCCTCAGACAGATGGTTCAGCACGTCCAAGCCCCTCACCGCGCTGGCACGGGCAGAACCTAGCGCCGCAGCAAGATCCAGTCCAGCTTCCATTACACCTGGCAGCATGACAGCAAAGCCGTTCTTATATATATTAGGGCTCACGCCTATGACAAGCTCACTCATGGAATTATTTAGAACCTCTGAAACCTTAGCTGCCGCCAGCGCCACTGCCACTGGCTCTGTACAGCCCGCAGCAGGCTTAACTTCCTCGCGAAGCAGTTCAATAATCCAATGGTTTGTTTCTTGATTGACTGGTGCTATGTAAGTCATCTTATTTTCTGTTAACGTTCTGTTCATTTTGCATCCCCCTCGTCAATGACGGCGCTTCCCAATTTATAATGCTGCTTGACAATGGTATACTGCAAAAGTCATGCCAATAAAAAAACCGCTGTTTCCAACGGTTTTAAATATTTCAGCAAAATTATTCTCATTTTGAGATTAAAATATCTAGTTTAATTCTCATTTTGAGATTATTTTTCCATTACAAATTATAATCCTTAAACTTTCTGTAAAGCGTTGCCCTGCTGATCCCCAAACGCGCTGTCATAGCTTCAATCCCAGCTTTGGACTTGCCATACGCCTGAATAGCTCTGCGAATTTCGGCCGCCTCCAGCGCGTTCAGCGAACGTATGCCAGCCGTCTCAGCTATGCCAGGCTCATCTTCATCGAATCCCCGATCTGCATTGTCGGGCAATCCTGGCGCCTCAAAAGCCCTATCGAGCGCACCCGCCCTGAGACGCTTTGGCAGATCTCCCGAACACAGAAGTTTTCTTGTAGAAACATGCACGGCATATTCAATGGCATTTTCAAGTTCTCTTACATTTCCCGGCCAGGTGTAACTCATCATTGCCTTCAAAGCTTCGAGCTCAATCCCCTCAACTTTTTTGCCAATCCGCTGGCTGTGCTTTTTCAGAAAAATACTTGAAAGGCTTTCCAAATCCCCCATCCGTTCTCTCAGCGGCGGAATATGGATGGGAATCACGTTGATGCGATAATACAGGTCTTCCCTAAATTCCCCATCCCTGACCATTTCCTCAAGGGGTTTATTGGTGGCGGCGATCAGCCTGACATCCACAGGAATCGCACCACGACCGCCAACCTTGTAAATCTGCTGGTCCTGCAGGACACGCAATAACTTTGCCTGCAGGTGGAGCGGCAAGTCACCAATTTCATCCAGAAAAAGTGTACCACGGTGGGCTTGCTCGAAGCGCCCAATGCGCCCGCCGGTGACCGCACCTGTAAAAGCGCCTTCCTCATACCCAAAGAGCTCGCTTTCCAGCAGTGCCTCCGGTATGGCCGCGCAGTTTACCGGAATAAATCCACGGTCCTTCCTGTCGCTTTCACTGTGAATGGAACGGGCAAACAGCTCTTTGCCTGTCCCGCTTTCCCCTAATATCAAAACCGTAGATTTGCTCTTTGAAACACGTCTTGCCAAATCAATAGCTTCATTTAGGTTTTGATCTTTACCGAATATGTCTTCAAACTTTGTTGGCTGCTGCTCAGCGAACATTTTATTGAACCGACGGATCACGTCTTTCAAAGGACTTAACTGCAGCACGTACCTGACTGTTTTGTCCGCATGCGTCACCGGATGAACTTGTATGGAGAATCTGCGCTTTAGTCCTGCTTCGAGCTGTGTTCTGCCGCTTTGAATGGCATCCAATACACCACCGCCCAAAACCTCATTGATACCAGCACCTTCCGTCAGCCCATCTATCCATCTGCGCGCAGCATCATTCGCGCCAACTAAAGCCCCTTCAGAGGTCATGGACAATATAGGCGTTTCAATGGCGTCTATCAACACTTCCAGTTCTTTATTCCTACGGTTTTCAGCGACTTTTGAAGCGATCAGATTGCCCATCTTTTCTAGAAAATCGAGCAATGCGCCGCGGTTATTCAGCAGTTTCAGCTTTTCCTCTGAATCAAACGCGATCAGTCCTATGACGCCAACTACAGCACCCTCGACCAAAATGGGCGAGCAGACTTCCGCGCTTTCTCTGCAGCGTTCCCGGTCTGAACATGACAAACAAGCCGCATCAGTGCCAGGGGACTCCACAATGTAGGGTATGCCATTTTGGACCGCTTTTTCAAAAACGGATCCTGCAGCAATTTTTTTGCCCACTTCCATGCCATATTGACCGGTACCAGCGACGCGCAGCCTCTGACGGTCGACAATAGTGGCTTCGACCCCCAGCACGCTGTGTATTGCCTGTACGACGTCCTGCAGCATTGGGGCAATTTCTGAGATCTCTGAATGCAAGGTACATACCCTCCTATTCGCCCATCTCCCGGTCCAGGGCATCGAAAAAGTCTTTCATGAGACTTGCCCGCTCACGTGCCAAAGCCCTTCCCGCCTCTGTAATAAGTCGGTCAGGGATGTATTTGAGTTTGACCATATATTCAACGTTGGGTGCGTGATCTTCCTGATTCTGGATCCTGCCGTTCTCGGTCAAATTTTCAGCGGTGTAAGTATCCAGGTCGACTTTCCTGTACAGTCTTGCACCTTCCTGTCCAGCCATCATAAACGTCCTCGCAATGCCAACTGCCCCTATGGCATCCAGTTTGTCCGCATCATAAAGGATTGCCGCCTCCAGAGATGCCGGACCTTGTCCGCTTCTGTAACGGTGCGTCACTATGGCTTTTTGAATCTCACAGATAACGTCTTCGCGAATTTCCATGTGCTCAAGGATCGCCCTGGCCTTCGCAGCGCCCACAATTGCATGGTCTGTCCTGCCGGTCAGGTCCAGATCCTCCTCTCGTCTGCCAATGTCATGCAAGAGCACCGCTGGAATCAGCACCTCATAATTGACCTCCGGATAATTTCCGGCGATCTGCAGCGCCAGCTTGTAAACGCGCCTGACATGATCAATGTCATGGGCGGAGCAGGATAAAGCTTCTTCCACCATCATCCACAGCAAGTCCTCGTATTGCTGCTCGGTAATGCCTTTGATCTCGGCAGCAGGCAACTGCGCCGTTTTTCGCTGAATAGCTGTCGTTTGATTCATGCCGGTGGTCTCCTAACTCAAAATTGACAAGATGGTGGAACTGTTGCTGTAAAAGCAATTTGATGTCCTTATTGCAGATATGCCTCTTCCATGGCATCAAAAATGGCTGTCCGTGCGGCATTGACGCGTTCAGACTGCTTGTAGCCTTCTTCACGGGCGACTTGCTTGAAGGCCTCAAAAGCATTATAAATTGGACTTTCCAAATCAAAGGCATGGGATTCATAAAATGTGATGCGTTCTTCACTCATAGCATTTGTGTCATAGGCGTAAACGGGTGTATTATTACCACCGTAAACCAGTGCGTTCATCATCATGACAAAGTACTGCTGCAATCTTTGATGAGCATCATCGAGCTCAAGGGATAATGTTTCTTTTTGAACACGGAATAACAGTGATTCCGCCGCAGTAACTCTTTCCCACATTTCATCAAGTGGGATCACCATGGCTGCGTCGCTGAAAGTTTTAGCGGATAACTCTCTCGCCATGACTTTAAGATACTCAGAATACCATTCACTGACTTGTGTCTGATACGCCAAATATTTGTTGTAGTCGACAACCAGATAATACATCCCTTCTTGGGTTTCTATGGTATAAAAGGCATTCTTGTACCCCTGGATCTCTTCTGTTAATGCTGCGTCACCAATGCTTTGAGGATCATCCATAAGTTTGGTCAAGTCGGCTTTGGCAAAAATTTTATTCTCATAAAGCTTTGCCGCGAGTCCATCACTCACTCCGCCATAGCGCTCATCTTGTTCCAGGGCCTTAATCTGGGCCGTCTCAAACAAACTGAGAAGCCGCTCTGTGAATTCCGGTGAAAGCGACTCAATCTGGTCCTTCAGGATTACAGCAAGCTCATTCATCCCTTCTATGCCTGGGTTCTCGGCAATAGATTGCTTAAAGGCGTCAAGAATTTGCTGCTGCTCTGCCTCACTTGACCCGGCAGGTATTTCATTGGATGGCGTCTCAACCTCACCAGGCGGCGTCTGATCCACGGGCGGCGCCTCAGTGTTTGTTCCACACGCCGTCAGCGCAGCTGCCAATAGCAGTGCCACCGCTAGGACAGAGGCCGTTTTTAGATCAAGGTATTTTTTAAATTTCAACATAGTAAAACCTCCTTATGACCAAAGTTTACCATGAGAATCTTAAGTAGGCCTTGATCTTAGATTACAAAACAGCGCCAAAATTACTCATCTTCATCTTCATCTAAATTGAAATCATAATCACTCATTTCAGCGACCTTTGCCTCAATCTCTTCTTCTGTATAGCCAAGGACTGTCATTTTTCTTAAGCAGAGAGCAACAAACTCGTCTAAACCAAGGCGCTCTACGAAGCTTCTGGTTTTTTCGTAAACCTTTAATCCCAGCCATTCCTTCCACGGCATGATTTCGAGTCCAAAAGGCTCGTCAGTGCCTTCTTCAATGCCAAAGACATCAAATGGATAGCGGCCGACATATTCGCTGGTCAACTGCGCCAGGAACAGGTATACCGGCGGCTCGACCGCCTCAGGTTCCAGGGTCATTAAGTGCTGATAGACTAGTCGAAGCTGGTCTACTCCCTTGTCCGGCTCTTTAAAAGTGCCATAAAGCTTTTTCTCCACAGCCCTGAAATCAATTGCTTTTACGCAAGCTTGAAAAGTCTCCGGCACTTGATACGCCGTCGTTAAATCTGTCTCTGCTTCTTCAGTTTCCGATTCCGAGAAAATACCTCTGTCAGCTGCAACGGCTTTAGCGGCTTCCAAGGCCTCCTCCGTATAATCTGCATATTGGATCCAGATCACCTCGCGGAGTTGATCATCTGTCATTTTTTCCATCCGTGCCAAAAAAGGATTTTGCGCCATTGCTAAAACCTCCCGAATTTTTTGAAACCCTTCTTCTATTATAAACTATGCTGGAGTGTCCAGCAAATTCAAAACTAAAACATATTTATCGAGCAAGTGCCCATACCGGACGTACCCATAAGAAAAAGGGGTCCAATGTCGGACCCCTTTTGCGGGATGATACGGTTTACTACTGTCAGAGTATTTACTTCGCTCTTTTAAGTGCTTTTCTCTTATTGATGGCATCCCAAACTTCTGCATTTTTGATACCAAGTTTCTTTGGATCAAAGGTAGGCTTTACGATACCAGCTTTAAGCTGATCTTCGTAGTCCTTGAGAACGAGAAGGCCAGGCTTCGTCAAAATGATGATGCCGATGATGTTGAGCCATGCCATCATACCAACCGCGATGTCACCAAGACCCCATGCAAGGTCTGCAGTACGGATCGTGCCGTAGAATGTCATGAAGAGGAAAACGATCATAGCGCCGTGGAAAACGGTCTTCTGATTCAATTTGGAGCCTCTGAACAAATAGGCAATTGCAGACTCTGAGTAGTAATAGTAAGCCATCAAAGTCGTGAAAACGAAGAAGAACAATGCAATGGCTACGAAACCGGAACCGAATCCTGGAATCAGAGTATCAACTGCCATTTGCGTATACGCAGGACCATATTGTACGCCAGGAATGTTCTCAACAATAAATGTTCCATCCGGTCTGACTGTGTTGTACATGCCAGTGATCAGAATCATAAATGCAGTCGCGGAACAAACGAAGAGTGTGTCGACATAGACAGAGAATGCCTGAACGAGACCTTGCTCTGCAGGGTGATCAACTTCAGACGCTGCTGCAGCCATAGGACCAGTGCCCTGACCAGCTTCGTTGGAGTAGACGCCGCGCTTGACGCCCCACATGATCGCAGTACCGAGAATAGATCCGAACGCAGCATCCATACCGAAAGCTGAGCGGAAGATGAGAGAAAGAACGCCAGGAAGCTGGCCAATATTAACAACGATAATAATAAGAGCGATAATGATGTAGCCGATCGCCATAAAAGGAACGATCAATTCTGCAGTTTTACCAATCCGCTTGACGCCACCGAAGATGATAAGCGCAAGAACCGCAACGAGACCAGCGCCTGTGACAGCTGGCGGAATTGCAAACGCATTGGTCAGAGCCGTTGCGATACTGTTGGATTGAACGCCTGGGAGGAAAAGGCCGCAAGAAACTACGACAGCAACAGCAAAGACCATACCATACCATTTAGCATTGAGACCTTTTTCAAAATAGTAGGCAGGGCCGCCGCGATATTCGCCGTTGACTTCTTCTTTCCAAACTTGAGCTAAAGCTGCTTCGATAAAAGCTGAGCCGGCGCCGAGGAATGCGATTGCCCACATCCAGAATACTGCGCCAGGACCGCCCATTGCGATCGCAGTTGCAACACCAGCGATGTTACCAGTGCCTACGCGGCCGCCGAGTGCCATTGCGAAGCTCTGGAAGGAAGAAACGCCTGTTTCGGACGCTTCATTGCCAATAAGCAGCTTGACCATACGTTTTACGTGTCGAACTTGAGGAAATCTCATGAGAACTGAAAAATAGACACCTGCGCCGAGGCAAAGATAAACGAGTGCGTTGGACCAGATTATACCATTCGCCGCATTGACTAAAGCCATTAAATCCAAATAAATTCCTCCTTCAGTTTGACAGTTTGTCTGGTTTAGTTCATCCCGCAATTCACTAAACCTGTTATCATGTTATCAAAGCCGTGAAACTGTGTCAATTCAAAGGATTCATCTATCTGAAAATTCACGGAGGATTTCCTCATGTTTTTTAAGTTTTTATGCGTTTTTTTGAAGTTTTTTAAATTTAAAAAGTCTTCATCTTGTAATTAATTCATAATTTTTTAATCATTCTAATAATTTGGTTGACCAAGGTGTTTTTTTATTATTCGTTCCTTTTTTTAGTTTAACCAATTTGTAACCAATAATATTTTAGTCCCAAAACAATTATTTCGCTTTTACAATATATTCTTTCATTTGTTCACCTTGTTATACAATTTGCACCGTTACAATAATTTAATAATTTCGACAAAATTATTGATCTTAGTTAAAGAAATCACACTATATCAGCTCCAACAAGCCAATTATAACATTCGCAAGCCCTAATCCCCAATCTTCCACAGCGCAGCTTCTTTATGAAGACCCGGAATTACTTTTTTTGTACCAATGCAGTCAAAACTAACCCATTCTGAATCAAGATGCTCATCACTTAACAGCACTTTCATGTCCTCACTCTCCAAGACACATAAAAAGGTGATCCCAACTACCTGTGTATCAATATCCCGCCTTGCGTCAAACACATTCAAAGGCCTGAGAACACTGATCTTAAGTCCGGTTTCTTCAAAGACTTCCCTCTTGACCGCGTCCTCATAACACTCACCTAAGTTCATCCGACCACCAGGGAGCTCCCAGAAGCCATATTCCCCCTTACTCGGGCGGCTTCTCAACAGAAGGAGAATTTTACCCTGATGAAAAATTGCCGCTCTAAGCGCAATGCCAAAACCTACCTCATTTTGAGTCTGTGCTTCGTTCATAACGACCTCCTACTATCTGTTTATTTTTTATCAAATAGGGATTTGTACTGGCCATACCCTTCCTGTAGCAACTGATCAGAGGCTATGAACCTGAGTGATGCGGAATTGATGCAGTATCTGGTACCCAGCGGCGGCGGCCCATCATTGAAGACGTGGCCAAGATGAGAATCGGCATGCTTGCTCCTTACTTCAGTCCTTATCATGAAATGCGAACGGTCTGTTTTTTCAATGACATTTTCCGCTTCCAAGGGTTTTGTAAAACTAGGCCATCCGCAGCTGGAGTCAAATTTGTCCAAAGAACTGAACAGTGCCTCGCCTGACACTATATCTACATAGATCCCCTCGTCGAAAAAATTCCAAAACGCGTTGTTGAAAGGGCTTTCCGTTCCGTTTTTCTGGGTGACTTGAAAGACATGGGGATCCAAAGTCTGCTTCTTTTTTTCTAGTTGGACCGGATCAAAGGTAATTTCATTTTTATTCATGGTCTCTCCACTCCTTTGTGTCTGTTTTGTAATTCGGAAAGCGCCTCACTTAATGACATAATATTCTGAATTAGATTGGTTTAGTATATGCCCAAAATTGTACATTCAAAATCATATATAACTATTCTCAAAATGAACATTCCAAACAAAAATGCTATACTGAAATCAGACTTAGGCTATGGAGGGATCCCATTGAAACCGCTTGAAAGCATTGAATTTCAAACAAAGAAACAAATGTACGACTTTATGGCCGTGCGGCTTAAGGCCTATCTGGATGAAGCGCCGGACTGGTGCTCAGCTCTGGGAAACGCTTCTGCACTTTTCAACGCCCTTCTCAAAAATATCAACTGGGCTGGGTTTTATCTTATGAAAAACCAGGAATTGATCCTCGGGCCATTTCAGGGTAAGCCTGCCTGTGTCCGGATTGAAATGGGCAAAGGCGTCTGCGGCACTGCGGCACTGCAGCAGACAACACAACTGGTGCCTGACGTGCATGCATTTGATGGTCACATTGCCTGTGACAGCGCTTCCAACTCAGAGCTGGTCGTTCCAATCATATTGAACGGCAGTACGGTTGCCGTCATAGATCTCGACAGCCCGCTCATTAATCGTTTTGACGAAGAGGATGCGCTCGGTTTTGAAAAAATCGCGAAGCTCCTATCCAGTCAGCTCGACTGGCAAACAGTGTTGAATCGCTGATTCATTAAACGGGGAGGAAAAATCATGTCTGAACCATTAGTCAACGTGATCCGCGGTGGACGCGTCGAGTCCATTCACCGCGGCGACTGGGTCCTGGTGGATGTTTCGGGCCGTATACTGGCCCATAAGGGCGATCCAATGAAGCGGACGTTCTGGAGATCATCGGCTAAACCTTTTCAAGCCCTGCCAACCCTTGAGGCGGGAGCTGCAGAAAAATTTTCCATGACCACTGAAGAAATATCTCTGCTATGCGCCAGCCACAACGGTGAACCGCGCCACGTCGAAACCGCGCTGGGGTTGCTGCACAAAATGGGGCTGGACGAATCCGCTCTTGACTGCGGTACTGCCCAACCTATGCTTCTCGAAGCGGCTTTTGAAACAATTGGCCGCGGGGAATCCTTCACTCAGCTGCAAAACCCATGTTCCGGCAAACACAGCGGCATGCTGGCGCTTTGCCTCTTGAATGGCTGGCCGCTGGAAAACTACATCATGAGGGATCACCCTGTACAGAAGGAAATGCTGAAATCCATTGCCCATGCCGTCTCAATGGAGGAAAAGTACATAGGCATAGCCATTGACGGCTGCGGCGTCCCTGTTTTTGAACTGCCGCTGTACAACATGGCACTGGCTTATGCCCGCCTCAGCCTGCCGGAGGCCTTCTTTGAAGGTGCCGGGTTGAGTGCCGCGAAAACTGTCGCACACGCCATGACAACCGCACCATTCTTTGTCGCAGGCACCAAGCGTCTGGATACAAATCTCATGGAAGCCACCCAAGGCCGCATTCTCGCCAAACTCGGCGCTGAATCCGTCTATTGTGTCAGCCTCATGACAAAAGGCGTTGCTTTAGTCCTAAAAATTGAAGACGGTTCCTACAGAGCTATTGATCCCGTTGTTATTGATTTGCTGTCGCGCATGGGCGAACTTTCGGAATCTGAACTGGAGGCGCTCTCCTATCACCGTAAACCATTGCTGCGCAACCAAAGAAAAGAAATCATTGGTCATTTGGAGTGCGTTGACCCAGAAGTGAATTTTGACTTTGACGCCACTTGGTCACCTAATGTCGACAAGGTCATGCTGTAGACACAGATTGCTCTAAAGACACTGCTGCAAATAAACAACGAAAGACCGCCCCCGGAAGCGGACTGCAGATCGCACATTCTGCAGTCACACTTTCGAGGTGCGGTCTTTTTTAAGTTTCCATGTAAAGAAGCAGCAGGGTGATGTCTTCATCCAGCGATAACCGGACTTCTTTCAGCGCTTTTACCGGGCCGCTGAGCCTGAGGTAATCCCCCTGGTTTAAAAGGACTTTGCGGGAATCAAAAACAACTTGCAGCGCTGCCTCTTCAGCAGCTTGGGCTTTGTCAGCGACGGATGTGCCTTCAGGCCAATAGACCGCAAGATGCCCCAGGGTTTCAGGGCGGCGGTCAGACAGCCACTTCTCGATCAATTTCGGATCTGCTTCCGGCCCTGCAGACAATGCCAACATATTCCCAACCAAACCCTTGCGCAGCATCAAATTGAAGTCGCGGGCCTCACCAACGGATTTGGTTGGCATCCCCCCGTCAAAGCTGTGTATTTCAAGTGGCTGGAGTTCAAGTCTTTCAAGTTCCTCCGGGCCTGTCTCCTGACCATGTTCCAGCACGACCGGTCCGCTCAGCATGGTGATCCAGCGCTGATAGTCAGGCAGCGCTGTAAACTGTGAGGGACTTTCTTCAATGGTGGCGCTGCTGACCCTGAAAAGAAAATCGCGGGACCCATAAGTTGAGCCCTCGGGAAAAATATCGATTTGGGTGGTAGTTCCACCCGACCATCGACTTACTGTCATCTGCTGTTTTTTGATCAATAAGGTTTGAATCATAAATCAACGCCCCTAACGCTTCAGGTTTGTGCCGGTCAGTTTCAGCTTGATGCCGCTCAGATCCAGACAACTCGTATTGCCTTGAATGCGGATTGGCTTCGTCTGCTGCAGATGGAAAATCCTATACAAAGCATAACTCTCCGTCACCGGATACTCCGACTTTTCAAGAACGCGCCTCAGGACGTCCGTCAGCTTGACGGTTTTATGGTCAATGGCGCAGGAGATCCAGTGGTCAAAATAGTCCTCATCCGCCTCAATGATCTCACCTTCGCTGAGAAACCTCAGCACACTCCGGGTTTCGACTAGGCGGTCCCAATCCAGCATCAGATCAACGAGTCTCTGATCTGTCATGGCTGTCCTCTGATCCAAAAGCAGGGTGAGCCAGAGCGGATCCAGCTGGGACAGAGCGCTTGGGATGTATTTTCCCCGGCGTGCATCCCGAGTCTCAATGGCCGAGACATCGACTTCATATAAGGAGACGTTTTCCCTGGAGAGTATGGACGCCACATAGCGAAGCGCAACCTGGTCGTTGACATTCATGCCGTGCCAAAGAATAACCGAGGTTTCATTAGGAATAAAATATAGTTTTTCGTGGAATTTGACCATCTGCTCTTCATAGTCCAGATCGTCAAAACCTTCGTAAATCGTGGCATAGTAGCTGCTCATCCACTCGCGGCGATCCATATACCCCTGTATCGTATCCAGTGCGGTGACAGGTCCTACTGAAAAATCCTCTGTCAGACTCAGGATCTTGTCGCACTTGTTTGGCTGCAGCGCTTGTCTCAAACTGGCAGCGGCGGGCTCACTAAAAGTGATATGAATATTCATGCTCATCTGTCCACCCCGTTTCTGCGGCCGCATATCCCAATCTCATTCTGTCAACATTGTCGCGTAATTAGATCACACACTCATATGAATTGTCACAAAATGAACTTTGTTGCCGGTCGCCTTAAGAAAATTTTTAAAATCCTCGCATGCCATATTGAGGGTCATGGTATTGACGTTGGGATGAAAATTCACATAACCTTCATTCATGATCTCCTCATCAATATAGACCACGACCTCTTTATTGGCATCATTGATGAGGCCAAAGGGCGATACTGAACCCGGCTGCAGTCCCAGATACTTCTCCATGCGCTCCGGAGAGGCGAAGCTGAGCTTATCCAGACCAAAATGTTCAGAAAACCATTTCATATTCAAAGGTTTGTCCTGCTCCAGGACTATCAGATAGTGCTTTTTGCCCTTTTGATCCCTGACAAACAGATTTTTCGCCTTTGATCCACGAATGTGATCCCAGTGATCCTTAGCTTCCTCCACCGTAGCCACCGGCGGGTGGGAAAACACTTCATACTTGAGATCCATTGAGTCCAAGGCGTCAAATACCTTTTGAGCGCGTTCTTCATCCGTCACTTTTATCATCAACCTTTCAGTTAAACTTTAAACCCGGTGCGTGTTTTAGCCGATGGTCATTTAACCCATCACCCTTCAACGCGCCAACCGCTTGATCCTATTTACCCTTCAATATAGATCCGAGGAGCCCTCTCGCCAGCTGCGTACCGAGCGACCTGCCAACAGAGGTCATCATGGACTTAGCCATTTTTTCCATAGGTGTATCCGACGACCTTCTTCGTGCAGTCCCTTGGGACCTCGTCGTTTTACGAGTCGTTCTGCTGCGTCTTTCTTCCTCATCAAAAGCCGCCTTGCGTTCCTCAAGCTCCAGTTCCAGAGCTTCCTTCTGAGCTTCCTCTTCCTTCAGCCGCTGTGCCCGTCTGATCAAAATTTCATAGGCGGACTCCCGGTCCAGAGCATCTTCATATCGCCCATGCAGCGAAGAAGACTCAATCAGCTTCTGAACCTTTTCAGGCAGCGCGGGACCAATCATGCTCTTCGGCGGGAGAATAAAGGCGCGCTGAACTACAGACGGTCGACCCTTTTCATCCAGGAAGGACACCAGCGCTTCGCCGACACCCAGGTCGAGAATTGCCGTTTCCACATCCAGGTCTGGATTGACACGGAAGGTTTGCGCTGCCGCATTGACAGCCTTCTGATCCCTAGGGGTGAACGCCCTGAGCGCATGCTGAACCCGGTTTCCAAGCTGACCGAGTACCGTATCCGGTATGTCGACAGGATTTTGAGTGATGAAGTAGACCCCTACACCCTTGGAGCGAATCAGACGCACCACCTGCTCAATCTTGTCGAGCAGGATTTTGGGAACATCCTTAAAAAGAAGATGGGCTTCATCAAAGAAAAAAATCATCTTTGGCTTTTCAAGATCTCCAACCTCAGGAAGCTCTTCAAACAGCTCAGACAGCATCCATAGCAAGAAGGTCGAATAAAGCGCAGGGTACTGGTACAGCACATTCGCCGCCAGAATGTTGACCACCCCGCGGCCATCCTGCACCGTCATCATCAGATCCTTGATGTCCAGCGAAGGTTCACCGAAAAAATGCTCCGCGTTCTGCTCTTCCAGGACGAGGATTCCCCTCTGTATTGCGCCTATGCTAGCTTTGCTGATGTTGCCATACTGAGTGGTGAACTCTGATGCATTGTCTCCAACGTATTGCAGCATAGCGCGGAGATCCTTGAGGTCCAGCAGCAGCATCCCGTTGTCATCCGCGATTCTGAAAACCATATTTAGGATGGCGCTTTGCGTATCATTCAGATCGAGAAGTCTGGAGAGCAGCAGAGGCCCCATCTCCGAAACTGTAGCACGAACCGGGTGTCCTTGTTTTCCAAAGACGTCCCAAAATCTTACCGGTGAGGAATGAAATTCAAATCCTTCGATTCCCAGACTCTGAATTCGCTCCGTAATTTTGGGCTTTGCTTCGCCGGATTCGCTCATTCCCGACAAGTCGCCTTTGACGTCGGCAAGGAAAACCGGTACGCCAATTTCGCTGAAAGCTTCTGCCAGCACCATGAGTGTTACGGTTTTTCCCGTTCCTGTGGCACCGGCAATCAAGCCATGCCGGTTTGCCATTTCTGCTCTGAGATGAAGTTCAAGCTCGTTTTTGGCAATCCATAAATTATGCTGTGTCATCAATCCCTCTCCCTTATCTGCGGCTCTGATGCGGGTGACCACCCCAAAGTGCTGGGGCCGCTCACTGTGACGACCATAATTCTCCAATTCTTTCTGTCATTATAGCATAATGGCGCATAAAATAATCGATTGAAAACAATTATCAATGGGTATTTATAGCGTAATTCCAATCAGCTTCAACTGGCTTTCTTATGTGAAACCTGACACACATTTAATACACGGATAGGAGGCGTTGTTATGAAAACCTTAAGGCAAAATCGTACCTGGATGCTGATGGGACTGCTGCTGCTGTCCCTGGTTCTGGTTACCGCCTGTTCTCAGCCTGCGGCAAACTCTGAGGAACCGGCCGCTGAGCCTGTTGAAATGACCGCAGATGAGCTAAGCGCTTTTAACGGCAAAGACGGACAGCCAGCATATATTGCAGTGGATGGTGTCATTTATGATGTCACCGAGGTCTCATTTTGGAAAAATGGGGACCACAACGGCTTTGAAGCCGGTCAGGATCTGACTGAAGAGATCAAGTCCGCTTCCCCTCACGGCGTATCAAAACTGAAGGGTATTCCGGTTGTTGGAACCCTTGTAAATTAACTTTCAGATTTCGGAAACGGATTTTTTATAAAATTTTTGTGGAAGTCCTCTAAATTTTCGGAATTTTTCGTGAATAGCGTTGACTTTTGTCCGATTTCTTGATATTGTACATTTTATAATATTCAAATCGATGACAGAGAACGAAGACGAGAGCCTTCAGTTACAGAGAGCCGGCGGCGCTGAGAGCCGGTACTGATTCCCGTTTGAACATCCCTCTGGAGTGAACAGCTGAAATTTTGAAGAGTAGGCTGATTCCGCTTTCCGGCGTTACAGGAAGCTTGTTTTCGAAGAAAACGAGCATAGAGTGGTACGCGTCAACGCGCGTGCTAACAAGGTGGTACCGCGGTAAAACGCCCTTGTGCAGAGATGCGCAGGGGCTTTTTTATTGAATCATGCAGCGCGCAGTCTTGAAAGGCAAACAAAACCCATCAAACAACTACGAGGAGGAAGATTTATGTATCAGGACAGCTTAAATTATGAAGAGTATTCAACCGTGAAGGAAACAAAATCGACAGAAACGGCTTTGACAGAAGCGCAATACCTCTATGAGATGCAAACCACTTTGAATTTCTTTGGCGAAGGCCGCATGGATGATCTTTTTTAATTGCTTCGCTGAAGTACCCAGTACTGATCCCTATGAATTCAATGGCCTAATAGTGTGTTTTAGTACGAATCAGGGAGGTATCCAAAGTGTCAGATCTTCCAGGCGACATTAGCCGCGAGATGCATGACTTAAACGAGTAACGACCTTAAAGCGAGAAGAATGCTTTAAGGTCGTTTGCTTTTTTTGATTGTTTGATGGAAGATGGTGTCTGACACCTTTTCCACTGTTTCAAGACAGAAGACGGGGTCAACAGGCTAAAGCCGCCGACACCGTCCTCCACATCAATTATCCAATCTGCTTAAGCGCCATCTCCAAATTGGGGTAAAAATGTTCCGCTCCAATTTTTTCAATAACGCCTGCTTTTTCAAGCACTGACCACGGCTGCTCGTTGATGCCTATGATATAAAGCGCCACCTTGCGGCGATTGCACATCTGTTTAAAAGATCTGAAAGCGAACAGCGCTGTTGCGTCCATGGCCGGCACCCTGGTCATAATCAGCAGCACCGCTTTGGCATGGGCATCCAGATCTGTCAGGTTGTCCAGAAACTTATCCGCTGCGCCAAAGAAAAACGGTCCGCTGATTTCGTAAGCTATGACACCCTTTGGAAGGGAGAGCCCTTCACGGAAACTGAGCCCCGCTTTTCCCCGGCTCTCTGTATCCTGGTCTGTCTCTTCGCCGGAATCCAAAACCACTGAATTGACTTCTGCCACATCGCTCATACGCTTCATGAACAGGAATGCGGCGAGGACCATGCCAATTTCAATGGCCAGTACAAGATCAAAGATCACCGTGATGAAAAAGGTCGTTAGCAGTACCAAGAGGTCGCTTTTAGGAGCATGAAAATATTCGATAAACTCACGCCAGTCACTCATGTTGTAGGCGACTATAATCAGGATCGCCGCCAGGGCAGCAAGCGGGATCATTTTGGCCAGCGGCATAAAGAGCAGCATGATGAGCAGCAGCACTACCGCATGCACCATACCTGCAACCGGCGTTGAACCGCCATTTTTGATATTGGCCACAGTTCTTGCGATTGCCCCCGTTGCCGGTATGCCGCCAAAAAGCCCGGAAGCAATATTCGCGACCCCCTGAGCTACAAGCTCCATGTTGGACCGGTGCTTAGAACCAATAATGCCATCTGCCACCACTGCCGACAGCAAGGACTCAATAGAACCCAGAATCGCAATTGTAAAGGCAGGTCCAATCAGCATGCGCATCTCTGACAGGGATACAGTTGGAATCTGCGGTGTTGGTATTTTGGAAGACAATTCCCCAAAGGTTGATCCAATAGTCGCGACATCCATCCCCGTTACCTGAACCACCACAGTTGCCACAATCAGCGCGATCAGGCTCCCCGGCACCTTGCGGCTTACTTTGGGCCAGAAGATGAGGATCGCCAGCGACAGCGCGCCAATCAGGACGCTGTTCCAATTTACTGTATTTATATGTTCCGCGTAAACTGAGACTTTCTCAAGAAACTCCGCGGGATTATGTTCTAATTGAAGACCTAAAAAGTCTTTGATTTGCGATGTAAAGATGGTGACTGCAATACCTGTAGTGAATCCTGTCGTTATAGGATAAGGGATAAATTTGATAATGCTTCCAAGTCGTAAGAATCCCATGGCCATCATCATAACGCCTGCCATAAGGGTGGCGGTAATCAAGCCATTCATGCCAAATTCCATGACAATGCCATACACAATGACCATGAACGCGCCGGTCGGGCCGCCAATCTGTACCCTGCTGCCGCCCAGCATTGAAATAAGGAATCCGGCGATTATTGCCGTAAACAAACCCTGCTCAGGTGTAACGCCGGAAGCTATGCCCAGGGCAATGGACAACGGCAGCGCAATGATCGCAACAATCACACCGGCTGTCAAATCCTTGATAAACAATTCCTTGGTATAGCTCTTTAAAGTCGTAAATAATTTGGGTGTAAATACGGACACATTAGGCACCTTCTTTTCAAAATAAAAAATGCGGCTGAAACTCCGACAAGGACTTTCAACCGCATTTCCTGTAAGCCGCTGAAAAGCCGCTCAAGCTATTTATTTAAAATTAACTCAATGTTGTTTTGAATCATGCATTCTATATCATGTATACAGTACAACACTTTTTTAAAAATTATGCCTTGCTGCCAGTCTCGGAAAGGACAGCCCTCTTAGCAGCGCCAAATTTGACAGGCTTTCCAACAGGCAATACCACGCGCTTAAACATGTGGTTGATGACATTTGCCGCCACACCATAGAAGGAAATGAAGGAAATTATAAGTTCGGAGTAAGCTGCAAGAT
>WXFH01000044.1 GCA_009881125.1 Acidaminobacter sp.
AGCAACGAAAGCTCAGTCGTCGTCAGAAAGGCGGAAAGAATCGAAACCGACAGCGCGTTAAAGTGAGCCGTTGGCATAAGCGGGTTAGAAACTGTCGAAAGGATTTCATTCACAGGCTGAGCATATCGCTGATCAATCGCTACGATCAGATCTACATAGAAGACCTAAATGTGAAGGGTATGATTAAGAACAGACGACTGGCAAAGAGCGTTGCTGACGCGGGCTTTTCGGAGTTTTTCAGACAACTGGAATACAAGGGTAAATGGAATTATAAGCTGGTTCGCAAAGTAGACAGGTTCTATGCGTCCAGTCAAATCTGCTCTGAATGTGGTCATCAAAGTGGACAGACAAAGGATTTAAGTGTAAGGCTGTATCAGTGCGAGGAATGTGGACTAGAGATCGACAGGGATTTCAACGCGGCGATCAACATTTTAAAAGAGGGATTAAAAAATGTAAGTTAACGTAACATGAACCGCAGGAACTGTGGGGATAGCTTGGTATATTTCGCATCGCTGGATGTGAGGACCCAAGAATCCCGTGACTTCAGTCATGGGTAGTTCAATGTCATTACAGCAAGGTATATTATGATGATATAAGGGGATGAGATCATGTTTCGAGTACTGAATGCCACGGACGTAAGAAAGCATTGGAGTGAATTCGTTGATGATGTGATCAGAAATAAACCTGCTTTCGTGAAAAGAAATCGTGATCTGCTGGCAGTATTATCAATGGATCAAATGGATGCGCTGCTTGAGTCTCTAAAGATCAGAATAAATATTGTGCAAGAGGAAGACGGCTCTTTTACAGGTGTTTTAAATGAACTGGAATTAGCCGCAAACGAAGAAACTATCGATCAACTTAAAGAGACACTTATAGAAGATTTAATAGAATACGCAGCGGAGTACATGCAAAACTTTGATCTTTATTTCAAATCTCCAAATAGGAAATCACATTTCCCATACGTATACAAAATAAATTCAATGACAAACACTGTTGATCGACTTCGGGAAGAAGTTGAGCTCTACCAAGTGGTTAAGAATAATGCCTAGATGGAAAGAATTAAAGCAATTTTGTGAAAGAGATAGTTGGGAATTGTTCAAATCTACGGATCATGACTATTATCGAAAGATTCTTCCTGATGGAACCATTAAACGAACGAAAGTTTCCAGAAGCTCAAAAGAAATCCCTTTTCACTTATGGAGGGAGATTTTGAAAAATCAATTGCAAGTCACTGAAGAATATTTCAATAAAAAACTTTAAAAGTGGAAGGCGGCATCTGCGGCTAGCACCTATCGACCCCGCCTTCCAACCCGCGCATTCCATCTCCGCTATTCTGTCATAGGTTCAATAGAATACCATCCAAGTGCATTTTGAAGTTCACCGCCCAAGACAGTTGCGCCTATGCCACTGGCGGTATTATTGCCGCCGCCAAGGACAGAGGTTCCTGTGCCGGCTGATTTGTTGGTACCGCCGCCGGAGATGGTTGAAGCTAAGCCACTGGCAGTATTTTTATATCCGCCGAGGACGGAAGCATCGCGGTGGCTGGCCGCATTCGTGTCTCCGCCTGAAACGGAAGCATGGGCACCGCTGGCTGTATTATTCTGACCTCCGGATACAGAAGCGCCAGCACCGCTGGCCGTATTGTTTACACCGCCTGAAACGGAGGCTTCAATACCAGAAGCAGTATTTTTAAGTCCGCCGGTTACGGCAGCGTTTACTTCGCTGGCACTATTGCTTAAACCACCTGTAACAGAAGCGCTGACGCCACTGGCTGTATTTTTATCCCCACCTGTGACAGCAGCATTGGCGCCGCTTGCCAGGTTATTGGTTCCGCCGGTGACTGAAGCGTTGGCACCGGATGCCAGGTTGTTTTGGCCGCCTGAGACTGAAGCGCGGGCGCCGCTTGCGGTATTGCTATAGCCGCCGAGGATTGATGTGAAGAGGCCGCTGGCGCTGTTTTTATTACCGCCGGCGACAAGTGCATATTGCCCGCTTGAAAGGTTGCCAAATCCACCGGAAACTGAGGAAAAGCTTCCCTTAGCTGTGTTGGAAGCACCGCCTGAAATAGCTGCGGCTTTTCCGGACGCGGTATTGCCATTGCCGCCCAGAATGGAAGCAAAAGCTTCGACGGCTTTATTGGATTCTCCGCCCAGAACGGAGGCATAAGGCGCGCCAATCTGGTTGTACGAACCTGCAATAATTCCGCCAAAGGCATCTTCCTCGTAGTTGTTGTAGTCTCCCAGGATCAGATTGTGAGACCCTGCTCTCAGGTCAAGTTCAGGCTTAAGCGGCGGCATGACCGTCATCCTGCTCTTGTTGTAGCCAATAATCAAGTTCCCAAGACCCAGCTGATCCAGTGTTGAGGTATCACCCAGTCCGTTGACGATTTGTACGTTCATGCCGGAAAAACGCAAGGTATCACGTCCGTCCACGAGTTCCCTGGTAACACCTTTAAGCAAAGTGTCATACTTGCTGACCAGAGAAGTTGGGACTGCTGGATCATCAACAGCATCAAGTCTTGACTCCAGGATAGTAATGTTTTCCCTAAGGGTCTTTACCTCATTTTCAAGAGCGGTGATTTTGTTCAACAGCACTTCCAAAGAAACCTCTGAGGACTGCGGATTGACAGTTTCAGCCACACTTGCAGGTGCTGCGGCTAGCAGCAAGCTAAAGACTAACATTAAAGTCGAAAGAAGTGTCCATGGTGACTTCATCTTAATGGTCATTTTTTTCACCCTTTCATAAAAAAACCGACCATACTTGGTCGGTAGTGTCGCCGCTCCACCAGGAGACATTATATTGCGTGATAGTTCCTGGTTGAATTAACACCAAGTATGCATTATATGTATACCCGGTATAAGGCTCCAGTGACATTAAAATTGGATAAAGAAATGCTCTGACTATTGTGACCTAAACGATTTAGAATTTGAGAAGAAGGTGTCTGGCACCTTCTTCCATGTTGGAGGGATGAACGTGACAAACAAAGACCTGAATCACAAACTAAAGCTGGCTGATCAAAACCTGGCCGACGCCATTCTTTACAGGAATAAACATTCACTTCATGGGGTGGCAAAAAAAGCAGAGACTTACATCTTGTTCAATCTCGGCATCGACAGCATGGACGGTCACCTCAATGGCGCACTCTGCCTGGAACAAACAGATCCAGAAACTCTGTTGAGCGAGGCGAAGCAATTTTTTTCGAAGGACAACAGAGGCTTCGTCATTTGGGTCAGAGAACATGCAGATCTGTCGCTTGAAGTCTTCTTGAAAGAAAAAGGTTTCACACCCCTAAGAATTCCAGGTTCAACGGGCATGCTGACCTATAAACCAATCGAACAGCAAAAGATTCCAGAAGGTGTCACGATCAGAAAAGTCTTAGACGAAAAAGAGATTGAAGATTATGAGGTTGTAGTCATGGATGCTTTCAACAAGTCAGCAGATGTCACCAGGGAAATGTTCAGCCATGAGCGGATTCTCGTGGGGGAGTCGGTGGGGGCGTGGGTGGCGTATAGGGACCATCAGCCAATAGCAGCGGCGACAATGGTTTTCAGCGGGGAAGCCGCGGGCATCTACTACGTAGGAACGGTTGCAGATGAACGGGGGAAGGGACTGGGGGCGCTGATGACAGCAGTTGCAACCAATGCCGGATTCGAGTTGGGGGCTGAGGTCGTGGTACTCCAAGCTTCCATTGCCGGTGAGCCGGTCTATAGGAGATTGGGCTTTGAAACCATAACCCATTACAGGTGGTACTTAGTCGATGCGGGGGCTTTCTAGGTGGAACTTGGTGTCTGACACCGAGTTTCTGTTCTAAACTGAAGAGAAACCGGGTGTCTGACACCGAGTTTCTGTTCTGAAATTCCCGATTGAACGCATCTTAATATTGGTATGAATAAGATAGAAAGCTCAGTTCCAAAAGGGAGGTAAATGAACCATGAAAGATTTCATCGATAAAGCTATGAGCGCAGTCAACCGGTATAACGTTGTCGATTTCGCCATCCTCAAAACCTGTCTGATCGCTGTAGGTGTTTTATTCGGTCTAAACTACAAAAAATTCTTCAAACGCCACATCCATGTGGTATGGGGTGTGGCCATTGTCACTTATATTTGGACTTTTGGCAGGCTGCTTTATAATTTAAAAGAAGAATTGGGGCTAACTTGCCGAGAATAGAAAAGAATAGAAATTGGCGCAGTGGAGGTCGATGTTCCGACTTCCGCTACGCCAATTTTTAGTAAAATTATTTTCTGCCATATTCATCATCAAATCTTACAATATCATCCTCTTCCAAATATTCGCCCATTTGAACCTCAATGATTTCAAGAGGAATCTTGCCTGGATTCTCCAGACGGTGCCGCTGTCCCGGTTTCATGAAAATACTTTCGCCGGCGCATACGAATTTCACCTCGTCATCGATTGTTACGCGAGCCATGCCGCGGACGACGACCCAATGCTCGCTTCTGTGGTGATGAAGCTGATAGCTCAGTTTTTTACCTTGATGAACCGTAATTCTCTTTATTTTGAAGGAATCTTTTTCTTCTTCAAGGATTTTGTAATGACCCCACGGGCGATAGTCCTCAATATGATATTCGGTTCTTGGGTCGTCCTGCAGTTTCAGGATTTCAACAACGTCTTTCACATTTTGAGATTGGTCTTTTTTGCAAATCAGCAATGCGTCTCTGTTGTCAATAATGATCAGATCATCCACACCGACCGCTGCGACGAGCTTTCCAGGTTCAGAATAAATCAGATTATCCGTGGCATTGACGGATATAGTTTTTTGATTGGAAATATTGCCTGAAGAATCCTTCTCAAAAACATCATAGAATGCATCAAAGCTACCCAAATCGTTCCAGCCGATTGCCGCGGGCACAACCGAGATTCTTGAGCTTTTCTCCATAATCCCATAGTCCATAGATATTGGATTCTGAATCCTGGAGAAGCAGTCTTTGAGGCTGCCGCCTTCTGCAAACGCCAAATGGATTTCAGGCACGTAACGCTTGACCTCTTCGATAAAAAGTTTGGTATGAAACATGAAGATCCCTGCATTCCAATAATATCCGTCATCTATATAGGCTTTGGCTGTTTCGAGGTCGGGTTTTTCCTTGAAGGTTTTAACCAGAAAACCGTTTTCTCTCTGTTCTCCTGGCGCAATATAACCATAGCCAGTATGAGGATGGTCAGGTGTGATGCCAAAAGTTATTATGGAGTCTCGCGCAAGTGGGATGGATGCTTTGATCAAAGCTGCGAAGGAATTTCCATCCGAGATGATATGGTCAGATGGAAAAACAACGACAATCTCATGTTCTATTTTTATGATTTCCTGTACGCCAGCATATATGGCAGGCAAAGTATTTTTTGGAACAGGCTCAACCAGAATCTGTTCCTCTGAAAATTTTACGCCTAATTCTTCAACTGCACCCATCACCAAAAATTTATAACTTTCATTCGTCACGACATAGATGTCGTCTGGAGATGCCAACATCAGACTCCTTTCAAAGGTATCCTGAAACAAAGATTTGGATTTTCCATGAAATTTAATGAATTGTTTTGGATAATGTGTGCGGCTGAGTGGCCATAGCCTCGCGCCGCATCCGCCTGCTAATATGATGATCTTCATAATGACCTCCAATCTGTCCAAAGTTTGTTTTTCGGCGACAGAATCTGTTTAAAAAGCAGATAAATTCAGTGCAAAGAGAAACTGCATAATTTCTGGGTATATTTATATTTAATTTGAAGATGATTTACATGCATCTAACTTTGTAAGTTCTGAGACAGCGTTTGCAGCTAATAGGATGGAGAGGATGCGTCATGACGAGAGAAGAAGCAAGAGACAGAGATGAGATTCTGCAGCTTGTTAAGACATATTATGAGAATCATCATCAAAAAGCATATCAAACTGGTGATCGGATCGTCTACGCAGGAAGAGTCTATGACGAAGAGGAGTTGATGATGCTCGTCAATAGCGCTTTAGATTTCTGGTTGACCGGCGGAAGATATACTGATAGTTTCGAGCAGATGTTCGCGAATTATTTGGGCGTTCGCCATTGCTTTTTGGTTAATTCAGGATCGTCTGCTAATTTATTGGCCTTCATGTCGCTGACGTCACCTTTGCTTGGAGAAAAAGCCATAAAACACGGAGATGAAATTATAACGGTCGCCGCGGCTTTTCCTACAACAATAGCACCAATAATTCAATATGGCGCTGTACCGGTTTTCGTGGATGTTACGATTCCACAATACAATATAGATGTTGAGCAGTTAAATCTAGCATTAAGCAATCGTACAAAGGCCGTCATGATTGCCCACACACTTGGTAATCCATTTAATGTTGAAGCTGTCAGAGCATTTTGTGACGCACACCAGCTGTGGTTGATAGAGGATAACTGTGATGCGCTAGGCACTACCATTAAAGTTGGAAATGAGGACAAATTAACAGGCACTTTTGGGGATTTGGCCACTTCAAGCTTCTATCCGCCTCATCATATGACCATGGGAGAAGGCGGGGCGGTTTATACCAATAATGACCTTCTGGCAAAAATCCTGATGTCCATGAGAGACTGGGGCAGAGACTGCCAGTGCAAGCCTGGAATGGATAATCTCTGCGGACATCGTTTTGATAAGCAATATGGAGAATTGCCGAAAGGGTATGATCATAAATATGTTTACACCCATTTCGGATACAATCTCAAAGCAACGGATATGCAAGGCGCAATTGGCTGTGCTCAAATCAAAAAGCTGCCCGATTTTGTCAGACGCCGCCGCGAAAATTGGCAGTATTTGAAGGACGCGCTGAGCATAATCAGCGATCGGGTTATTCTCCCGGAGGCTTTTGAAGGCTCATCACCTTCCTGGTTTGGTTTTATGATGACCCTGAGACCGGAAGCTGGGCTGAATAGAGAGGTGATCATAAAGAACATTGAAGCACGAGGCGTTCAGACTCGAATGTTGTTTAGCGGCAATCTTATCAGACATCCATGCTTTGATCAGCTTCGTCAAAGCAGACAGGGATTCAGAGTGGTCAGTGAACTCGAGAACACGGATTTTATCATGAATAACAGCTTATGGGTGGGTGTCTATCCAGGTTTGAATCAGGAGATGCTTGAGGTGATGAGCCATGTGATTCTTGATTCAGTTAGATTAGAATCACATAAATGACAACGGGCTGTAACAGTTTAATCTAAACGGTTCAATTAATGGAAACCAAAGAGGCGGAGCGATTCCTGCCTCTTTTTTTGTGCAGGTCAACGGGATTCTATCTCATATTCCGCTGAAATTGGTTTGCTTATTAAGGATTTAATTTGAGGCTTTTAAATCAAACTGCTCCTCGAATAAATAGGTCTTCAGGGATTCCTAAATACCTCATCACCGTCCTGACATTATCTTTCAAGGGTTTGTTATACCCTCGGTGGACCACCTTTCCAATGGTTACGGTTGAGGTAACAA
>WXFH01000045.1 GCA_009881125.1 Acidaminobacter sp.
TGAATACAGGCAATATCTATCAAACATTGCAGCATAAAAAATACCGCCAACCATAAAAGGGTTAGCGGCATCAAATGCTTTTGTTTTTTGTACTGTCTACTTGACGGGGGGCACTTCAAAAGTCTTTCAAAGCTTTTCTAAAAGCTTTTTAAGAACCGATGGTCATTCAATCATTCAATATTTATCCATTTTTGGTTTGAGTTTACGTTCCGGGACAAATCATTCAATTCTTATTTCCGCGTAAACCATTTCAATAGCCTTTTCCAACAGGTCAAGGGGCAGCATCTCAATGACTTGATAAGGACGAGCCTTTAGGTCAAGTGTTTTAGGCTGTTCACACAAAATGGCGCCCTTTGTCTTCGTTCTGCTGTCGAGAGGAAGATGAAGCGGAAAAGCTCTGTCGTTTGTCGTGATAGGGCATGCAATCACCAGATTTGTATATTTGTGAAAGGAAGGGTTGCTTATGATCACAGCCGGTCGAAAACCAGACTGCTCATGCCCCAGCTGAGGATCAAAATTAAGTTTGATTATATCGCCCTGTTTCACCATATCTCGTCACCTTTAGGTTTCCCCCAATCGATCAGAGATGGTTTATAGTCGTCCGTATAGTCTTTGAAAAGATCATCCAGCGTCAATTCCTTACTGGTTGAAATCTTTGAGATAATAATTTTGTTATCTTCAATCTCTATTTCAACCGGATCATTTACATCAATTCCCAGTAGCTCGAGAATGGCTTTTGGAAGTCGAATGCCCTGCCCATTTCCCCATTTGTTGATTGTTGCGATCATACTATCACTTCCTCAACAATTAGTATATACATAGTATAAACCAACTCGTTTTAAATTGCAACAGCCCAACCGCTTATCTAAGCCGACATCCCCACAACCATGCCAGACGCAAACGGAACCAACCAAATCAGCCAAACTGTCGCGCTGAACCGGTGGAATTTCTTCTTGGTCTTTGGGCTATTCTGATATAAGACGACCGATGCCCAGATCACATGAACCAGCATTAACAAAATGGCCACTAGCCCGGTCACGCCATGGATGCCGAAGCTGGCCCCACCGGTCGCGATCCGGTTCATCAGCGTCGTGCCAAGGGTGTCAAACACCAGCCCGCACCAAAAGATAATGACATGCCAAGGCTTGAGGGTCCCCGACAATTTTTCCGACCAGACGCCTATAGTATAAAAGAGCAATGCCGCAGTAATTGACACGATAGCATAAAACAACATTAATATTTCAACCTCCATATTTTTGAAAACCTCTTAATATTTAGAACCTGATGAACCTCAATGAATGTAGGACTATTTAATTCTTTGCTTAGTTTGCCGACCCGCGTCCCTCTTCCTCCAGCAGTGACAAAATTACTTCTTCAAGGACCGTATAGTCCACCAGCGGGGTCTGGATCATGGCCAGAAAGTTCATAACCACGAAAGCCGCGGCTTCCCGGCTGGACATGACCTTGAAGCGAATCCCTTCGACCTCCATCCATTTCGCAAGTCGAGCCGCCAGCATCTCAATGGCCTGAAATTTTCTCCCCCGGCTGCTTCCCATGACCTCTTCAGCCTGATAAAGCTCAGGCTTCAGCCACTCAACCCTAAATATGCCGACAAAACCTTCGAGGCTGTGATAGATGCCTTGAAGCTTTTTAGAAAACGACCCGGAGCCTCCCAAGATTAAATCCACCTCAGACTGAAACGTCTTCCAGTAGTCCGACATCATTTCCACCATCAAGTCGTTCTTGTTGGGAAAATAATTGTAAATGGTGCCAAGGGCAATGCCGCAAGCGGTCGCGACGCCCCGCATTGTCAGTTGGCTGTAGCCCTTCTCACTTAAAATTTCCCTGGCATGGGTCAGAATGAGCTGCCTTGGATTTTCTATGACCTTGGCCATGGTTTCACCACCTCAATTTATACCGTAATGAACACTGTTCATTTGAACTATGTTCATATTAACTTAAAAAAATAGGTTTGTCAATGTATCAAATTCATTACCGTCCGCGTCCCCGTCCCCAATCCAAAAGTTGTCCGCGTCCCCAACTTCAGGTTGGGGACGCGGACGGTAACAGAACTGTAATGTTCAATAAAAAACCATCGGCAAAAATCTTGAAGCTCTTTAAAAGCTTTAAGAACTTCTGCCGATGGTCACGTACCTCAAAATAGCCTTGCACCGCCCTGCATCACCGGTAGTTGAACCGGCCTTGATCACTTAACTGTCAGAACAGGGATATCAGAATGATGGACAATTTTGTTTGTAACTGACCCAATCAGCAAGCGCCTGACAGCGCCCATGCCATGAGTATTCATAATGACATAATGATATTGACCTGACTCAATCATCTTTAAGATTTCATCCGCCGGATCTCCGGATGCAATAGTTTTTTCAATAGTCTCAACACCGAGAGCCCGCAGGTCTGCTTCAGCTTTTTCAAGCAATTCGTTCGCATGTGCTTCAAATTGCTCTTTATTTTTCTCTCGATAGTTATACAGGTCCACATTCATGAGATTGTGCTCAACCGGTGCAACCGGGATGACATATAAGAGTGTCACATCAGACTTAATGTCTACAGCAAAATCCTTTACGCAGTTTTTCAGGTTTTCTGATAAATCACCTGAGTCGATAGGCAACAACAGCTTCCTCACTTTGCTCACCTCCTCCTATTGTATGTCTATACCCTATTAAGTATAGAATTACCAATTCGAATGAAGACCGAGCATTGTATCGATACTTTTGCGCCCCAGCATTTAAACACCTAAACTTGAATAACCGATCTCCCGCCGTCCACACCTATAATCTGGCCAGTCATCCAGTCTGCCTGGTCAGAAATCAGGAATGCGGTGAGGCTCGCAATATCCTGAGCCTTTCCCAGCCGCTTCAGGGCGTGGGTTTTACCCAGAGCTTCAACAGCCTCCGGACTTTTTATGATGGCAGAGGACAGGTCGCTGTCCTGCAGCAGCGAAGGCGCTATGGCGTTGACGCGAATCTGAGGCGCCAGCTCAGCCGCCAGTGACCGGACCAGCCCTTCCACCGCACCTTTGCACATGCTTAGCGAAGCGTGCATGGCCATGCCCTGCTGAACTGCAACGCTGGAATATAGGACTACAGAAGCGCTCTGATGCTTTTTGAGCGCTGCTGCTGCCGCCTGAACCGCCATGACGGCCCCCAGGGCGTTGAGTCTGAAATCCTCCATAAAGTCCGCCTCTTCAAGTCGCCTTAAAGACTTGAGATTGATGGTGCCCACCGCGTATACCAGCCCGGCCAGTTCCTTGCCCGCTTCCTCAGTGATCCGCTTAAAGGATGCAGGGTCCCGAAGGTCCGCGACACTCATGCCGGCGCCGAGTTCCTCTGCGATTTTTCTGAGTTTCTCTTCCCCTGATCCCACCAGGTGCAGATCGTAGCCCATTTCCTTCAAAAGCCTGGCGCTGGCAGATCCGACCGCGCCGCTGCCGCCATAAATCAGTACTTTCCCGCTCAATCTCCATTCCCCCTGTCTGTGCGCTGTGTAATGCGTTGTTTCGCTAATTTATACCCCAAAATGCAGCATCTGGTACTTTGACGGGTTGAAAAATGTTACACCAAGCACCATTGTGGTATCAAAGCAATAATTCCAAAAACCCACGCTCCCTCACCGTCACAGCTTTTCAGAAACTTGCGAAGCCGCAGAAAGGAGGCCCTGCCTTGAATGTTAAAGACTTAATCTGGATCTTGGTCTCGTACGGCATTGGATGCTTCAACACCGGTTATTATTATATCAAGTGGAAATATAAATCTGACATCCGCGACTCCGGGTCTCGAGCGACCGGCGCAACGAACGTCGGACGTACTGCCGGGAAAAAAGGCTTTTTAATTACGGCCGGTGGCGACATACTGAAGGGCGCTTTAGCAGTAGCTTTAGGCAGCTATGTCCTTGAAATCAGCGACATTGCCGCTTTAGGCAGCCTGATGGCCGTCGTCCTTGGCCACATTTTCCCAGTTCAATTGGGATTCAAGGGCGGCAAGGGCATAGCGACCTTAGCAGGGTCACTTTTTGCCTATAATCCATTTCTAATGCTTGTCGTTTTACTGCTGTTTGGCGTTTTTTTCGTCATTATCAGAAAGAAGACACCAGCCGCTCTGATCGTGCTTGGGCTGCTTCCGGTATTCATGGCGGTATACCGTTACCCGTCCCGGGAAATTGGAGCTATTGCATTAATAAACCTTATTGTCATTGTCGCTAATCGCGATAATCTTAGAAGGGCTTTTATGCCGCCAAGACAAAAATAGAATGAAAATGACCAAAAGTTCAAGAACTTTTTAGCCGATGGTCATCCCGACTTAAAACAAATTCCAGAAATTAACTAAACGAAAATTTCGAAATCCTCTGGTTTGATTTTTCGAAAACAACAGGTTTGAATTAACGAAATCCTCGGGTTTATATTTCCGATTTTCTCGGATTGTGGTAAAATCAAATTAAACAACCCACGCTAATTAATATTGCTGGAGGTTTTTATGAGTCTGTCACGGGAAGGATATAAGAAACGAATTCTTGACGAACAATTGGAAAAGTATCTCCTCGCATTCGGTGCGGTTTGCCTTGAAGGCCCCAAATGGTGTGGCAAAACCTGGACCGCTTTGAATCATGCAAATAGTGTCTATTATGTCGCAAGTCCGGAAAATAATTTTCAAAATCGCTTATTCGCTCAGCTGAGTCCTGATTTAGTTTTACCAGGCGAGACACCCAGACTGCTCGATGAGTGGCAGGAGGTTCCCGCACTCTGGGATGCGGTACGCTTTGAAGTAGACCAAACTCAAAATCGCGGACAATTTTTACTGACAGGTTCTGCAACACCTAATCAAAAAGGGATTTTGCATAGCGGCACCGGCCGTATAGCAAGACTTCTTATGCGTCCCATGTCATTGTTTGAGTCTGGCGAATCAAATGGCAGCATTTCACTTGAGTCACTTTTTACTTCACCATTAAAGCCATCACAGGCAAAAAAAACAACGCTGCCGGAATTGATCACTTTGACGATCCGAGGTGGCTGGCCTGGCAGTATTGGACTTCATGATGCAGCTGCAGCAGGAGTCCCCAAGGTGTATCTGAAGAATGTGATCGAAGAAGATCTTCGCCGTATGGATGGCAAAAGCAGAGATACTCAAAAAATCACTTTGTTGTTGCGGTCCTTAGCCAGAAACGAAAGTACCGTGGTCTCCAATCGAACATTACAGAGAGATATGATTGAAAAAGAAGATGAACCTATCAGCGCCGAATCAATTGCTGAATACCTGAATGCCTTGACCCGACTATTCATTATCGAAGACCAGCGAGCATACAATCCAAATCTACGCTCTTCTATTCGGGTAGGGAAATCAGTTAAAAGACATTTCATCGACCCTTCTTTGGCAGCGGCTGCGCTCGGGGCTAACACCGAACGGCTTCTGAATGATCTGAATACTTATGGTTTACTATTTGAAGCAATGTGTGTCAGAGATTTGAAAATTTATTCCGAATCCTTTGGAGCGCAGGTCTTTCACTATCGAGATGACTCCGGCCGTGAAATTGATGCTGTCATTGAATTGCCTGATGGAAGCTGGGGCGCATTTGAAATTAAACTTGGTGCTAACCAGATCGACGATGCCGCTCGAGATCTTCTGGCAATTCAAAAACTTATGGAGGAAGATCCCAAAGCGAAAGCTCCGGCAGTGTTGGGCGTAATCTGCGGGCTCAGCCATTTTGGTTATACAAGGGAAGACGGGGTCATGGTCATTCCAATCACTGCCCTGAAGCCGTGAAATTGCTGAAAATATGACCATCGGCAAACATTAACTGTTAATGGAATTGAAGATAAACCCATCTTGGCAAAAAGGAGGTCCCCATGGCCGCTTTTATTCGTCCCCCAAAACCTATTCCCCTCCTGTTGAGACCTGGCATATGGATCGCGAAAAAGGTCACCGGCAAAGATTTAGAGATCCCAAAACTGTTGTCGTGGTATCCAAAAGCGGCTATTGGCTCAGCGGTGCTGGAATCCATGGTTGCCCACAAGGATCGGACCATCTCAGAGCGGATGCTGAAGCTTGTCCGAATGCAGGCCTCTTTTACAGCCTTTTGTCCATTTTGCATAGATATGAATTCAGCCGAGTATGCACAATCAGGCATCACACCTGAGGAACTGGCTGCGCTCCAGGATCACACACTCATATCAACCACCCATTCCTTCTCAACTCGCGAGAAATTGGCGCTGGAATACGCAAGACTCATCTCCGCCACGCCGCTGTCTTTCCCGGCTGAGTTTATCGAGTCGCTTAAGCAAAATTTTGACGAGCGCGAGATTGTCATTCTCGCCAGCACGGCGGCGCAGGTCAATTACTGGGCCAGATTAATCCATGGCCTCGGGATTCCCCCGGCTGGATTTTCAGGGTCGTGCAAGCTGCCGGAGGAATAGTTGACTATGGATTGAATTGAAAAACCATCGGCTCAAAGTTTTTAAGAAACCTTTGAAGCCGATGGTTTTTTGTCATCATCCAAAGCACAGCCACTTCTAAGTGAAACTGGGTGTCTGACACCGTCTTCTGAAACTGGGTGTCTGCGGCCATTGCCTTTCAACCCCGTCTTCCTACCTAAACTATCTTCATTCAATTGACGAACGGATTTACGACCTCCAGCTGCCCCATCATCCCCGCCTCTTCATGCTCAAGAATATGGCAGTGGTACATGAATATGCCCGCATAGTTAAACCGGACAATAATCCTCACGGTTTCATTTGCCCTGACAAAGACGGTATCTTTCCATCCCTGCTCATTTGAAGCGGGTTCCTGACCGTCACGGCTAAGAATCTGAAACTGAGTGCCGTGAATGTGAAACGGATGCCCCGGGCTGCCCATCATCATAGCACCCGTGGTTGTGATCTCCCAAATTTCAATATCCCCCAGAGTGACATTGTCGTCAATCCGGTGCATGTCGAATTTTCTGCCGTTCAAAGTTACCATGTGCCCCATGCCATCCAGCTCAATGGTCTTGGTTCCAATGGCAAGGCGTTCATCGAGTCTTTCAATTTCTGCAAGCCGTTCCGGAACAACTGTATTGTCCTCGGAAGCGCCACCGATCCTGAAAGTCATGACCAACGCATTATCGCTGATCAACTCCACAACATCGCCCTCTTTATACTTCGAAAAATCTACAATGATCTCGGCGCGTTCCCCCGGCGAAATGAAAAGCGCTTGCGTCAGGACGGGCTCTTCAAGCAGACCGCCATCTGAGGCAATCTGATAGAAGGCCGATCTGTCTGCCAACTCCAAATAGAAGTTTCTGGCGTTGGCGCCATTGACGACCCTGAACCGCATCTTCACCTGGCTGACCTCCAAGTAAGGGGCTATATCCCCGTTCACCAGGATATAATCTCCAAATGCCCCATCCATCATGTTCGTCGCATAAAAGAACGATCCATCTTGGTTAAAGCTTCTGTCCTGAAGAACCAGCGGAATGTCATTGATGCCATAGTCATCAGGAAGGCCGAGGGTTTTGGAATTCTCATCCTCAATCAAAAGCAATCCAGCCAGACCATAGTAGACTTGAATGGCGGTTGTCCCAATGACATGGGGATGAAACCATAAGGAAGCGGCGGGCTGATTGACCGTAAAGGTTGGATTCCAGCTTTCTCCCGCTGCAATGACTTGATGTGGACCGCCATCTGCGGTGCCTTCGACTTCTAAACCGTGCCAGTGGACCGAGGTGGTTTCTCCCAGTTCGTTGGTGACGTGCATGCGCACCTCATCGCCTCTGGTCAATTTTATGGCCGGCCCTAAATAGCTGCCATTGTACCCTAGGGATGGCGTCGGTTGTTCACCAATAATCTGTGTGGTGCCGGACTGAACGCGCAGGGTGAACTCAGCGCGCCCTACCTCCGGATCGGTATCTTCCAGCAGCACGGGAATAAGCAGGGCTTGACCTGTGTCGTTCAGTGAATCCGACCCAGCATCACTTTGAGGTCTTTGGGGCTCTCCCGGGTTCATAATGTTGCAGCCAGCTAAGGTGAGGATCAGGACGAAAATCAAAAGAATCAAATAGTTTTTATTCATCATAGCAACCCCCAAAATAGGTTCAGGTTGAGGTTGAGGTTTTGAATTTCAGGTTTTGACTCTGACGTTGAATAAGCTTGCCTCCAGGTGCACGACGGATTATTAATCCGCTTTCCTGCCGTAGGCATAAACGACATCCAATGTAATGGTTTGGATCTTTCGGTCGACAAAGTACCTTCGGATCTCTCTCAGCACCGAATTAATTGCTTTGTCAGAAATAAAGGAAGCATAGAAATTTCCGGTTGACGACGCAACGAACTCATACATGTCATCACTGCTTTGAAATTCATCCTTCCAGATGGCTTGTTTCACTTTAACTTCACTTAATCCTGCCGCCCGGAAAAAACTCTGCATATCTTCCCGCCCCCTCGGCCAGTATAAAATTCTCCGGCCAAGCATGTAACGTTTCGGAACCGCGCCAAAAACCGCCTCTGACAATTCTGCGTAATGGGTTGGCCCATGGGTGGAGATAGCAACAATCCCGCCCGGCTTGGCCACCCTGGCCATTTCCCTAATCATTTTATCCTAATTGGGCACCATCCCAAAGACCATACTGGAAATGACAACGTCAAAAACGTCGTCCTCAAAAGGCAGGTTTTCAGCATCTCCAACGCTTGCCTCTGCCACATTTGGGGGATACCCGGCCGTCTCCAGCTTTTTCCTCAAAACGTCCACCATGTACTCAGAAAGATCCGCCGCACATACCTTGCGAGCGTCTCGCTCCAAGAGCTTAAACGTTGAGATTCCCGTACCGCAGCCCACATCCAGGACAACTTTCCCGCTGACGTTGATCTCCTCCAGCAGCGTGTTTGCTATCAATTCGTAATGCTCCTGTCCGTAGGTGTCGTAATTTTCAATATCGGCGCTGCGGTCCCCGTTATAGGCTTTTTTAATGTCCTTTTTCATGATCTCCGTGTCTTTCATGTTTCCGGAGATCCATGCGATCATGCCATTCAGGTTCAACAGCTGTTTCTTGAAAAATCCAATTTTGCCCGTCCAGAGTATACCTGGCATGCCTCACATCCCCTTTCTATGGCAATGTACGCGCCATCCTCCGAACTATTTCAACGAGGCTGACCTCGTTATGCAGGATTCTCAATAATGAGATTATTAAGGATTATACCCCGATATGAGGGGGTTTAGACTATGTGGAAGAAGGGGTTGATAGACCGAAGGCTGCTGACACCAACTTCCAACACCAACTTCAAAAGACCATCGGCATAATCACTAAGCTAAAAGCTTTGATATGCTCCCTTTGTAGTAGACAGTTGAAATAATAAAACTGTCACTACAAGGGGAGTTTTTCTATGAAAAGAAAATCAAAGATCAGTTACGAGGAAAAGATTCAAGCAGT
>WXFH01000046.1 GCA_009881125.1 Acidaminobacter sp.
GAAGCCGCTTGTTCTCGCTTGGCGAACAAGCAAATATTGTTTTCTGCTCAGGTAAAAGCATGAACCTTCCCGATAAGTATTTCGAGGCTCAATCCCATCCATCTCACGATTACCGCCTACTATCTAGCTGTTTACGCTTAGCACCATCTGTTACCATCAGGCACTCAAAACTCGCTGCGAGCGGCTTGCTAAGCCTTACTCGGTGGGGTTCCCACCCACTATCTGACACGCCCTTTTCTTGGCGCACTACCTGGCACGACTTGTGAAGATGAAGAAGTTGTTTTTGCCAAGATTAACTAATTGCAGACTTTTCAAATTTATTTTACGTTAGTGTTCCGATTTTCGTTCCAGGTACGGGCAAGTCCGGGTACGGGCATGCAGGTACGGGCATGCGGACATGAAAAAACCACCAGCAGATTTTTGCCGATGGTCTTTGTAAAGCCGTCTGACCTCTCGATCAATAACGGCGGAGGGCATCCATGCTGAAGGTATCTTCCTTAAAATCATTGAAATAGGGCAGTTTCGAACGCGCGGTGAGAATGTCATTCAAGTCGATCTGTGCGAAGACGATTTCCTCTTCATCCTTGCTGGCTTCTGCGATTACTTCGCCGTAAGGAGAAACGACTTTGGAGCAACCGCAGGCATTGTCGCCAACCGGATTGGACCCTGCGATATAAAGCACGTTGAACAGCGCGTTTCCGGCAAGGTCGACATGCCAGCGCCGCTCCGCAGGAATGCTCCATACCGCGGGAACCACGATCAGCTGAGCGCCTTTAAGTGCCATGATCCGGGCGGGTTCAGGGAATTCCACGTCGTAGCAGATCATCAGGCCAATTTTTCCGAGTGGTGTGTCATACACCGGAAACGCGTCGCCTTCTCTGAATTTCAGCTTTTCCTGGCCCCATGCGTAGACCTTCCTCATGTTGCCAATCACTTCGCCCTGATCGCTGATGAAAATGGCTGAATTATAGAGGCGCCCCGGCAGATCCGTTGATTCGGGATACCCTCCAATGATGTAAATGCCAAGCTCCCTGGCCAGTTTGGAGAGGGACTGGACGAGGTGACCATCGGCAGGCTCTGCGAGCTTTTGAAAAGTTTCAGAATCAAGGTGGTATCCGGTGTAAAACAACTCAGGCAGGCAGGCAAGCCTTGCGCCGCTATCAGCGGCTTTTCGGAGAAAATGCTCCGCCCGGTTCAGATTTGCGTTTGGGTCTCCCTGAACCGCCTTCAACTGAATGACTGCGATTTTATACTGTTTTTCAATCATCATCTCATCAACCTCTCCATCCCTGTTTGACTTTTATCGCGCAAGCACTTCTCCCTCAACGTGAGGGGCTTCAACAACCACTTTTATCGAAGACTTAACAAATCATAAACCTCTTCCGGCGTCGCGATAGGACGGCCAACCGCTTTCGCGATTCTTGCGACGCGTTCGACGAGCATTGGATTCGAAGCCGGGATGCCTTTTTCGTATTCAATGACGTCCTCTAGTCCGGTTCTGACATGTCCGCCCATGGCAATGGCCATCGTGATCAGCGGCACATGGCTTTTGCCGATGGCAGTGACAGTCCAGGTAGAATCCGGCGGCAAGCTGTCCACCATATACATCAGATTTTTTGGAGTTCCGACGATGGATCCGGGAACGTTCATAACCAGATTAAAGTGCAGCGGGCCCTTCAATATGCCGCGCTTCAGGAGGAAATGGGCGTTGGAAATCATAGCCAGATCAAACGCTTCAATTTCTGGCTTGATGCCATTTTGAAGCATCTTTGACGCGAGCGCTTCCACCAGCTCCGGTGCGTTGGCGTTGACGCTGTTCGGAAAATTGGAGGAGCCGGTCGAAAGGCTGGCCATCTGAACCTTCAGATCCAGCATCTGTCCGCGCCATGCCACAGTGTTTTCTCCACCACGTGCACCCGTGGACAACTGCCTGATAATGTTGACCTTCTCCGCGTCCAGACGGTCCAATACACTTTTGAAAAGGCTGCGGTCACTGGTGGGCTTTTCACTTGCGTCGCGGACATGGATATGCGCGATCGAAGCGCCAAGCGCTGCGCACGCCTTGATGTCGTTGACGATTTCTTCAACCGTGACGGGGGTGTTTGGGTTGATTTCTTTGGTGGGGACATTGCCAGTATGCGCCAGAGTAATAATCAATTTATCCATTGAGATCCTCCATTTCCTCGGGTATTTAAAGTAACAAGCGGGCTGCTGTGGCGCTTAATCACAGCACTTCATCACAGGTTTTTTTAATGGCGGCTTCGAGAGCTTCAAACAGTTCAGAGGTTTCTTCCTTGCTGATATTGATTGGCGGAGTGATTTGTATGTGATCTCCCCGGACGCCGTCTGCCGAACCACTGCCCGGGTATGGCACGATGCCTTCTTCCAGACAGTGGGCAGTCACGATGGCGTTGATCTTTGCACTGGCTTCAAACGGTGTCTTAGTCTTTTGATCTCTCACGAATTCAATTCCGAGCATCAAGCCTTTGCCCCTCACATCACCGACAATGGGATACTTGTAGAGGGTTTCCATTTTTCTTAAGAGATCATCACCCTGTAGAGCGCAGTTTTCAACATAGTTTTCCCGTTCAATGACCTCGATCACCTTATGGGCGATCCCTGTTGAAAGGGGATTGGAAGCGTAGGTGTGCCCGTGGTGAAAGCTGCCTGAGCCCTTGACCATGATGGTGTTGAAAATTTCATCCGACGCTACTGCAGCGCCTATAGGCGTGTAGCCGCAGCTCATACCCTTGGCAACGCATAGGATATCTGGAACGAAGTCCCCGTAATGGTCGATTGCCATCTTTTTTCCCGTTCGTCCAAATCCGGCCATAACCTCATCGTCGATCCAGAGCACATCATATTTTGTGCAGATTTCTCTGACCATCTGAAAATAGACGGGGTGAGGGTGAATGCCGGGCGCGGCGGAACCGACCACGGGTTCGCTAATGAATGCCAGGATATTTTCAGGGCCTTGGCGGAGAATTTCAGCCTCCAGGGCTTCGGCGCAGCGGATGCTGGTTTCTTCAAGTGTTTCGCAGCCCCAAGGATTTCTGTAGTGATAGAATTGAGGGATTTTTGGAAATTGCACTGTCATAGGGTCGAATATTTTTTTACGACCGGTGATCCCGGTCATGGCCATGGCACCCATGGTATTGCCGTGGAAAGAGTTCCATTTTGAAATGATCTTCCATTTTGAGGAGCTGCCGCCATCTCTTTCAACAAAATATTGTCTAGCCAGCTTTATAGAGGTTTCAGTCGCCTCGGAGCCACCTGAGACGAAGTAGACGTGGTTGAGGCTGCCGGGTGTCCAGTCGCTGACCTTTTTCGCGCAGGCTTCAATGGTATCCACCGTAAATCTCGATAAATGTGTAAACGCAATGCGTTCCATTATTTCTTTCGCGTATTCTGCGATTTCTTTGTTGCCATGGCCAATATTCGCGACAGCAGATCCCGAGCATGCATCCAGATATCGCTTTCCATTTTCTTCAAACAGGTAAACCCCTTCACCTCTCTGTATTTTAGGATAATGCCAATTTTGATTTCTGTAGAAGACATGATTTTCCGGGGCACGGTTCAAGCTCATGCAGATCTCTCCTTTTCAAATAATTTTTAAAGTATAAAGTCAAATAGAAGGACAGTGACACAAAAAAATCCGGCCAAAAAAATGAAAGAATGTACTTTCATTTTTTCGCCGGATTTTAATTGCTTGATTAGAGTCACATGGTGGTCACTCTTCGCAAAAAAAGCAGCAGGATTAAGTTGTGACAATGTTTGAGGCTACCTGACAAGAGCGGCTTCACCTCGATGGGATCGGTCGTTCCGCAATCCAGGCATTATATTTTTCATAAAGCATCTTAACAATCACGCAGATTGCCTTTTGAGATGCGCCAAAGTAGCGGTGATTAATCTCATTGATCAGTTGTTGAACGCCGGATTCATCCATACGAGAACCAATAAAAATACTCTTCAGGAACTCTTTGGTATCCTCGGTAATCAGAGTACAGGACATGCCTTCTATGGTATGGGTCTCATAATTGATAATGAGGCCTATGTCCAGATTGCGGTTGAAATAGGCGGAGGGCATCTCACCAGGCAACTTTGCGTAGGAACTGAAATACACCGTATTCTTACCAAATTTCGGCATTTTATGACCTCGCTTTTTCCAAGGACGGTTTTTTTCTGCCTGTAGCTTTTGTACAAGGCTTTCGTTTTCACAGGTGCACGGAATCGTTGAACGCCCTTGGTACCTACTCAGAATTTACCATGGCGGCGACAACGTTGTCAAGCCTAACGTGCCCTTGCCTAACGTGCCCTTGCCTATGATAAGTTTTTGTTGGAAAGCCAGATCCCACGATAGAAATATTGTAGGAGGTGTCTGGCATGTTTGATAACAATGACATCAAAAAGCCACTCAAAGCAGTGGGTCACGATAAAGTGTTGATCATTGGCATCGACGTTTCAAAGTACTTTCACGTTGTTTTGTCAAGAACGTTTCAGTTTTTCCCATCACAAATGGTCTACTTTTTTCCATCACGTGGTCTACTTTTTTATTGATATTCGCACCAAGGCCGCCAGTAACTAAGATACCATATGGTTAGGATAAGCCCTGAATCTATAATAAGCCAGAGCCAAGACTCCGCCGATGGTTCCCATTCTTCACTCCCCACCAGTATATCAAAAATATGGAAGTGGCGTCTCTTTTTTAACCCATTATCTAATGGACGACAATGGGTTAAGGTTAATTGTAGATCAATTTCATAATTTTCATCGATTCTACCTGGCACAACTTGTGAAGATAATGAAGTTGTTTTTGCTGTAGTTAAGTGATTGCAGACTTTTCAAATTAGTTAAACGTCAGCGTTCCGAAAAACGTTCCAGGTACGGGCACGTTAGCTCAGCGCAGCTTTCTGAAGTTTTTCACGAGGGGCGGCCACTTAGCGAGACTCTGGTTGTCAGTCAGTCCCCAATGGGTGAACAGATGCCCGAGCATTTGGGGATCGCTCCAATAGCTCTGGGAGTAATCGATCAGTGCGGAGGCTGCAGCCGTTTCGTTGCAGCTGGCGGGCCATACGCAAAAGCCTTTCGACAGGAAATAGGGGATGGAACCATAGCTTTCCTGTTCTTTATAATGCCAATCGCAAATGATGATATCCTTGGGGATCAGGTCAACCGCTGGATAGGTATTGTTGAATGAAGCTTCCCATTTGCTGTAACTGGTGGCGGGGTCTGCTCCATTGATGAGCCTGTCGCCCCACATGAACATCTCCACCTTATTCACGTCCACAAGATGGGCACGATAGTCGTTGATAGCTTTAGCAAAAAGTTCTGCCGGATCCTTCCCCTTGCAGCGGGGGCAGAAATCAGAGGCTATTATCAGCACCTCATCCATGCCCACGTGGAATGCATCGGCCTGAAAGGCGTCGATCAGCTCATCCATAAGATCGAATACGATCGGATTGACCTCTGGATTCAGGGGGCACCAGCTGCGGCAGTAAATTCCTTTGTTTTTCGGGTATTGGCCCGGTGTTTCATCCAACTGGGGATAAACCTTCAGCAGGGCCATGGTCCGTTCTCCCCATGACTGGTGGCCAAGACAGTTGAAAGCCGGTATGATGCGGATACCATTGTCGCGGCACGCCTTTGCAACTTCCCGTGCAGTCTGCAGGGTGAGGCCGTCATCTGCTGCCAGCTCCGGACGGCTCTTCCAGTCAAAATTGTAGTTCACTTCCACCACAAGCGCATTGATGCCCCGTTTAGACAGCTTCGGGATTGTGGGCAGCAGTGCAAGGCCTTCATCATCATTATGGATCAAAGTATGCATCCCAGCCAGAGCCGGTGCATCAGAAGGTTTGGGCGGGACGGCAGGTGAGCAGGCCCCCAGCATCACACAGATCACAAGAAGCATGAGGATCATTCTTCCCACAACGGCTCACTCCTTACAGGGATAAGACTTGAAAGATTATTCAGTATTTACCCTTTCTGCAAAAGATGACGCGGAGGATTCGTGATTGACTTGAGTCCTATACAAATGAAGAAGAGGAGGCCATCATGGCAAAGAAAACCAATAAAGCCAAGGCCGCCGGTAACTAAGATATTTATATGGTTAGGATCCTCCTCGAATCTATAATAAGCCAAAGCCAAGACTCCGCCGACGGTTCCCATTCCCCACTCCCCACCAGTATATCAAAATCATGGAAGCGACGTCTCTTTTTTAACCCATTATCTTATGGACGATAATGGGTTAAGTTAAATTGTAGATCAATTTCATAATTTTCATCGATTCTACCTGGCACAACTTGTGAAGATAATGAAGTTGTTTTTGTCAGGACTAAGTTATTGCAGACTTTTCAAATTTGTTTTACGTTAGCGTTCCGAAAATCGTTCCAGGTACGGTGCTTATTGTCATTTCAGTTTGAAAATCTTCTTGCCTCGTCGAATTGTGGCTCGATCACAGCTTTACCACTGGTATCAACAAATCCAACGAGATTTCCAATTGTGATCCATGCCAGACCGTTTGAAAAGCCCTCATCATCAACTGAGCTGAACCTTGGCTGAACAACCATAGCGCCTCTCTTATTTATTATGCCATATTTTCCTCCGGTCATGGCGAAGGCCAATCCTTCTGAAAACCCATAGGCATCCTGATAGGACTGACTGAAGGCCCGGTCACCTTTTGTGTTGATATAAAAGAAGTTATAGGTACCATCCGGAGCTTTTGTTTCAACTACTGCCAGGCTCTCTGAAAAATCATCCGCCCAAAGATAAAGGGCCGGGATCATGACTGTCCCGCTAATATTCATAAAACCGACTGAATCACTCGTATTGAATCGAATCAGACCATCCACAGCATTTCCGGATATTAAGTACTTTGGTGAAATGATCTGAGTTCCGGAGACATTCAGATATCCAATCAGACCATTTTCTTTTACAGCAGCTACACCATTCAGGAAATTGTTGGCCTCCTCGTATTTGGCCTGGATCTCCAGATTCCCCTGATCATCAATAAAACCAACTTTGCCTGAAATGACTACCCTTGCCAGACCTTCTGAAAACTGATCCGCATAATCATATTTTGGCTCTATAACCCATCTCCCGCGTTTATTGACAAAACCATATTTGCCGTTCATCTTCACCGCAGCCAAACCCTCTGAGAAGTTTCCTGCATCCTCATAAAGGGGATCTATAACCAGTGTGCCGGCTTTGTCTATATAGCCAAATTTTCCATTCAGCGCTACTGCTGCAATGTTTTCTGAAAAATCATAAGCCTGGTCATATTCAAAACGAATGGCAAGTCTTCCGTCCGAATCCATATAGCCCCACTTATCGCCAATTCTAACAGCAGCCAGAGGTGAATCCATTCTTTCATTTGCGACCTGAGACGCTATATTCGGTCCGACTAATACGCCCAGACTTTCACCCAAGCTGTAGGAATCGCCTTTTGAATTTGTTTCAAGAGTGTTGACCATAACCTTAAACAAGCTGCTTCTAAGAATATTTTGATTCCGGCTTAGACTCAGCCCTTCAAATAATCCAAGAGACCTGGCTTTGTCATACGCGGTTTCCCAGATGAAGTCCTGTGGCGACCTATAGCCTAAGGCCTTGAGCATAAACACGCTGGTTTCCTGGACTGTAGTGCGGTACTCATACCCAAATTGATTATTTCCAATACCTACAGTCCAACCTCTGTTTTGAGCGTAAGCCACATAGGACTCACCCCAGTGATTATTTTGGTCTGCGAAACCTGATGGCAAGCTCCACGACACGGCTTGATCAAACTCACCCAGCATCCGGGCTAAGATTACCATCATTTCAGTCCGGGATAAATAACTATTCTCCGCGAGATCTCCTCCGGCACGACCTTCTACGAGTCCCATCGCTTTAAGTTCTTGTCCCGGAGTTGGCCCCAAGGCATAGACTGTCGAACTGTTTATTAGGATCATAACTATAACCAGGCCTAATGCGACCAGTGCTGGCTTACTGAAGCGAAGCAATTGAGAACCTGATCTTGCTGCTCGATTTTTTTTCATATGACTCAACCTCCGTTGTTGTCAAGGGCTGTTGTAATGGCATAATATTTATACCCCGTTTGTAATAGAAATACCTTTGACAGCAGTGTCAGCTATGCTTGGTGGCTCTCTGAGATCGGATTGGTTGCTCCCTGCCGCCGGATGGGTGGCTCACCACCCGATTGAACGGTGGCTCTTTCGAGCCGTAATAGACATTAGAAAAATTGAAGGTAATCCACAAGTTGGAGTAGTACTTGAAGTCATTGAAGACAAGTAGCGTTTCACAGGAATTTCTGAAGACTCAGAATGTGTTGGTGAGGCTTGCGCAACAAAACACTTTCCGGATTATGATTATCATTCTCATTCAACGCCCGAAAACTTACCAGGATCGATGATCATTTTCTCTAAGTCATCAATCCTGGCGCTTTTTTAATCATTTTCAGTCATATTCATTGAATCCTGTTTAAGGAAGATGATCTCCAGCTCAACCCTTCTCCCCAACCGCCCCTGTCCATCCAAGCTCTCTGACCCTTTTCCTCGACCTCAGATCACTCATCCGAACAGCAACAACCAGCCATAAAACAATTCCCACTGCAGCGCCACCACTGTCAATCAAAACATCTTTAACTTGAGCGCCCCTGCCCGGCACAAACAACTGATGGATCTCATCGCTGATCGCATACCCAACGCAGATCACTCCAGCAAAAACTACATTAGCTATAACAGTCCTTGAGTCCCCAGCGCTCAAAGCATTCGCCACAAGGACCCCCAGCAGCATATAAGCAAAGAAGTGGGCATTCTTCCTGATATAGTGGTTATAATCTTCCACCTCAAGACTCCCCGCAGGCACCACCTTCTCCACTGCTTCGATCACGATCTCCGTGATCCCTTTACTCAGCTCATTTGAAACGGACGCAGGCTGAGCGGACAGTGAAAAGATCACGCCCATCCACAGGACCACCGCAATCCATGAAATTAGTTTAAAACGCTTCATCTTACCCCACCCATCACATTGATCACGCCATGACTAAGTCCCAAAATAAGTCCTGCTGCAATCATATTTCCGACTAGAATCGCCGGGAACGCCCATTTAAACCGCATGTCCAGCAGCGCCGCCGCAAGACTTCCACTCCAGATCCCGGTGCCGGGTAGCGGGATAGCTACAAAGATCAGAAGCCCCCATGCCCCATACTTCTGGATCTGACCGCTTTTACTCAAAGATCTGTGCGTCAGTCTAGAAATGAGCTGACTAAAGGCTTTCGTCTTCTTAAGTTTCTTGAAAATTGGCCTGATCGTGAACAAGATAAACGGAACCGGGATCATGCTGCCAATAAAACTTATTAATGTAGCGTGTACTGGCGTAAGTCCAAGGGAAATACCAACCGGTATCGCACCCCTGAGCTCAACAAACGGAATCATAGCGGTTATAATTACAGCCAGTTCTATAGAGATAATATCAAAGATTTCATTCATCACAGGCTTCATTCCTTTGCAGTGTCAGGACTCGTTATGAACTACAACTCGAGTATACCACTTAATGTTATGTCACCGGTAGTTCCGCGTCACCACATAAGTGAAGATGCGCCGCCAGAAGTATCCAACGCCCTATTACCCCAGCGTCTTCCCAGTCTCCTTCTCCACAACACCAATCATATACTCAAGGAACACCCCTCTGAGATCCTCTCTCCTCAGCGCCGTCTCCACTGTCGCTTCCAGAAAGCCCTGCTTATTGCCCACATCATACCGCTTCCCTTCGAAGCTGTAGGCATACATGTCGTCCCTCAGCGCCAGCTCCTTCAGCGCGTCCGTCAGCTGGATCTCCCCGCCCTTTCCAGGCTTTGTGTCCCTTAGGATCTCAAATATCTCAGGCTTGATAATATACCGTCCCAGGATCGCCACATTAGAGGGCGCTTCTTCCGCCGATGGTTTCTCCACCAAATCCCTCACCGAATAAACTCGATCCGAAAGCTGCATCCCATCGACAATGCCGTACTTCGACACTTCAGAATGAGGGACCTCCTGAACGCCTAACACAGTCGACTTAACCTCATCATAGCAGCGGATCATTTGACCAAGGCAAGGATCTTCTGCGTTATGTACAACGTCATCCCCAAGCAGCACCGCAAATGGCTCGTTCCCCACAAAGGTCCTCGCGCAGTATATGGCATGACCAAGACCTTTAGGCTGCTTCTGACGGATATAGTGGATGTCCACCATCTCGGAAACGCTTCTCACGATTTCAAGGAGTTCGTGATTTTGCTTCTTTTCGAGTTCCAGTTCAAGTTCAATAGACTGGTCAAAATGGTCTTCAATTGCCCGCTTGCTCTTACCTGTGATGATCATGATCTCTTCGATTCCACTAGCGATGGCTTCTTCAATAATAAACTGAATCGTTGGTTTATCAACGATAGGCAGCATTTCCTTAGGCATGGCTTTGGTCGCAGGCAGGAATCTCGTTCCGAGGCCTGCTGCAGGTATGACGGCTTTTCTGACTTTCATGTTTGTCTGGTCCCCTTTGCATGTCATTTATAAAGCATTTAATCGTTATTCCAGTTAAATATTTCCGAATCCTCAATCATTCCTACTGCTGCGCCACCTATTATTAGCTTTTTAATCTAATGACAACCTTTCGAGCAACTCCAGGTCAAAGATCGAGGTCAATTTCCGGACAAACTTGAACCACCCTCGACCGAAGTCACAGATATGCGCGGCTATTAAATCAAGTGACAGCATGTACTCACATGTCTAAACCTAAGATAAAATCTCCCAAATAAACATGCTTAACACCTTCAATATTGTCTTTGAAATTTTCATCCATTGACACTACATATTTAGGATAGTGATCTTTCACCATCAGAAGTGGTGTGAACTCTCTAGAGACCGTCTTCTCACTGCTCATCTGATAGGCTACCTGTACATAAATTTTTTCGTTTTGTCTTTCTGCAATGAAATCAATTTCTAAATCATGAAGTTTCCCAATGTAAACGCGGTAGCCTCTCATTATTAACTCATTGTAGACAATATTTTCAAGTACCCCTGAAATATTCCGGTCCCTGTAACCGAAAATTGCGTGCTGAATGCCATGATCTGCAAGATAGAATTTTTCAAGCGTTTTTAGAATTTCTTTGCCGTGAACATCATACCGACTCACTTTGCTGATGACAAATGAACTTTCTAACGCTTCGATATAATTGTAAATCGTATTCAAATCAACTTTACGTTGTTGGCTCTTGAAATAATCAGAGATACTTTTAGCAGAGAACGTTTTCCCCACATTATCCATTATATAAGTCACAATTCTATTTAAAAGCTCTACATTTCTTATATTAAATCTTTGAACTATATCACGCAGGACAACAGAATCGTAAATATCGCTGATGATTCTGTAACAAGTCGATTCATCATAATTGGCAATGTGAACCGCTGGAAATCCGCCACGCCTTATAAATTGCCATAAGAGTCTATTTTTGTCTTCATTTTCTCCAAGTGCTGCGTGAAAATCAATCACTTCACTGTAGGATAATGTTTGCAATCGAAACTGAACATACCTGCCAGTTAAGAGCGTTGATAACTCCGATGAAAACAAATCTGAATTTGATCCTGTAATGTATATATCCACATTTAAGTCTACGAGAAAAGAATTAACAGCTTCTTCCCAGCGATCGACAATTTGGATTTCATCAAAAAAAAGATACATCCTAGTCTCTTTTTTTATAAGCCCTACAACATAATCATAGAATTTTTGAGCTGTTCTCAACTCAATATATTTCATACTTTCAAAATTTATATAAATAATGTGTTCTGGAGGAACACCATTTTCAATTAATTTGTTTTGTATCAACTTCATCAAGGTCGATTTTCCAGATCGGCGAATTCCGGTCAGAATTTTAATCATCGGTTTATCCATAAATGAAACGATTTGATCATAGTAATATTTTCGTTCAATCATTTCAATCACCTCTTCCACAATGAGATTATACACTAAAATATTCGATTAATAAACAGAGTTATTATGGATATAACCATAATAACTCTGTTTTTATTTTCTTTCTTTAGTGTGTAATCATAAGAAGCTTTAATTAGGCTCAGTCCCTCAAACAATTATAAATGTATGACAGTGGTATCAGATCAGACTGAAACTGTCATCAAAGTATTACTTAAAGCCTGATTTAGGGAATAGTTGATCGGGTGCACTGTCAATTAAGTTATATTATGGAAGTTGCAATTCTTTTTAAACCCATTATCTAGTGGACGACAATGAGTTAAGTTAAATTGTAGATCAATTTCATAAACTTCATCGATTCTACCTGGAACAACTTGTGAAGATAATGAAGATGTTTTTGCTGAAGTTAAGTGATTGCAGACTTTTCAAATTAATCAAACGTCAGCATTCCGAAAATCGTTCCAGGTAAGGGCACATCTCATCCTTAACATCTGGATTTCAAACATATTAATTACTGTCATTTGATAAGGCATTTTCTACAGCCTTGAGGAAACAATTACTGCTGGCTGTCGCACCCGATACGGCATCTATATTAGTTGACTGCTTTGTAATAATTTCATCAATCAGATTATTCACCAGGCTATCCCTACCCTGCTGTATTTTTATCTTCTTGATTTCTGTTATCTTATGATTACTTACAGTAACTTCTACTTTGGTGCTCCATCGATAACTATTATAACTACCATTATAAGTTCCATCGGAAATCTGAGAAAGGTCGACAGGATGTGTAGTTAGATTAAGCGCCTGCTTAAGCCCAAAAGTACCGTATAAGGCCATGACACCTGTCAATACAATTAGTACAAGGAAAAAAATACCTAATCTCTTAAGAAATTTTTTCATCTAAACACCCTTTCTAATATATTGTGATAACTCGGATTATTTTATTTTTCCTAAACTATCCTTGCAGCGAGAATACTATATACTATTACAGAATCTCCCAACGATATCTTTGATTTGTTCTTCCATTAGCTCATTTGTCCAATTCACAACTCCAGTATCCATTACTTTTCCACATTTTTGTTTAATAAGGCGCAACAATTGCTTAATTGAATGGTCTCCACCCATCCAGGGTTTCGGAGAATGTTCTGTCAAAAATCCAGCAACCTTTGCATGAGACGTACCTCTACTTCTTCAGTCGTTTCACTCCCTCACAAGCAGTGTTACGATCTCAACGTGCCTAAAAGCAGCCGTTTGAATGTCTTGAGTGTATTTTTGATTTTTATCGTACGAGGAAATACGTCCACTATTTCAAGTCCAGTGCTCGATTTGAATGTTTTCCATATAATGTGATGGATGGTGTGTTTCGGTTAGCTTATTTATCTTGTGTTTTTAAAATGTTGCTTGGTTGATTTCATAAGCTTTGGTTTTCAGTTTTTCATTTTTCATAATATCACCCTGCTTTATGACCATAAAAATCAAATGATGTCTAATAAAGGTTTCGACACATTTTATTACTCAAATGTGAAAGAGTTCGCACTTATGCTGATTTACATATTGTTCTTCTCAAACCCCCAAGCATCCCTCACCATCTCCCGGATCCCCCGCTTCGCCTTCCACCCAAGCTCCCGCTCAGCCTTGGATGCATCTGCGTAAAATTCAGCTATATCTCCAGCCCTTCGCCCAACAATCTTATAAGGCACATCAACACCATTTACCTCTATAAAAGCATTAACGAGTTCAAGCACAGATGTCCCTTTACCCGTCCCCAGGTTATAGACAGAAACACCCTCACCCATCTTCTCAATCGCCGCCACATGCCCTTCCGCCAGATCCACAACATGAATATAGTCCCTAACTCCAGTTCCATCGACAGTTGGGTAGTCATCCCCAAACACACTCAACCTCGGCATCTCACCCTTTGCCACCTTCGTCACAAACGGCATCAGGTTGTTCGGTATCCCATTCGGATCCTCCCCAATCAGCCCGCTCTCATGCGCCCCTACCGGATTGAAATACCGCAGCAGATTCACAGAAAATCCAGGATTCGCGCGCGATGTATCCTCCAGAATGCGCTCACTGATTTTCTTGGTCTCGCCGTATGGGTTCGTAGTCGGTAGCAAAGTCATGGTCTCGACAAATGGCACCTCGTTCTCCCCATACACCGTAGCCGATGAACTAAACACAAACTTCCCCACCCCATACTTCAGGCATAGCCGACTGAGCACCATGGTCGACACGAGGTTGTTATAATAGTACTCCAGCGGCTTCGCCACCGACTCGCCCACGGCCTTAAGCCCAGCAAAATGAATCACGCCATCGATCTGATGGTCCGTAAACACCCTTTCCGTCTGATCCGCATCCGTCACGTCGATCTGATAGAACGTCGGTTTGATGCCTGTGATCTGATGTAACTTATCCAGGACCTCCAGCTTAGAATTGACCAGATTGTCCGCAATGATCACGGTATGATTGTTCTTTATAAGCTCCACGACCGTATGGCTGCCAATAAAGCCAAGGCCGCCTGTAACTAAAATATTCATATGGTTAGGATCCTCCCTCAATCTATAATAAGCCAGAGCCAAGACTCCGCCGATGGTTCCCATTCCTCACTCCCCACCAGTATATCAAAAATATGGAAGTGGCGTCTCTTTTTTAACCCATTATCTGATGGACGACAATGGGTTAAGGTAAATTGTAAAACAATTTCATAATTTTCATTGATT
>WXFH01000047.1 GCA_009881125.1 Acidaminobacter sp.
CACCCTTGGAGCCATTTCTTGCCGGAGTGGCGGAACTGGCAGACGCACAGGACTTAAAATCCTGCGGTCCTCAAAGACCGTACCGGTTCGATTCCGGTCTCCGGCACCAAGTTAGTTTTTTTATGCGAATGCGGGGCATTAGCCGCTGAGCAAAAAAACGGTCTTTTCCCGAAGGGAAAAGAAACTACCTTAAGTAGTTTTAAGTAATTATTAGTAATGCATGTACCACACTCGTCGCGGAGTGGAGCAGATGGAAGCTCGTCGGGCTCATAACCCGGAGGTCGCAGGTTCGAATCCTGTCTCCGCAACCATTTAATTCTCGGCCCCTTGGTCAAGCGGTCAAGACACCGCCCTTTCACGGCGGTAACAGGGGTTCGATTCCCCTAGGGGTCACCATTTACGGGAGCTTAGCTCAGCTGGGAGAGCATTTGCCTTACAAGCAAGAGGTCACAGGTTCGATCCCTGTAGCTCCCACCAAACTACCTTAAAAGTAGTAAAGGTGGAAAGTTTACTTAGCGTCATCTCAAACGCGAGGTAAAAGGAAGCCGTAAGAAACCACGGCCTGGTAGTTCAGTTGGTTAGAACGCTAGCCTGTCACGCTAGAGGTCGAGGGTTCGAGTCCCTTCTAGGTCGCCAATTACAATTAAAAACATGGGGGGGTTCCCGAGTGGCCAAAGGGGACGGACTGTAAATCCGTTATCTACGATTTCGAAGGTTCGAATCCTTCTCCCCCCACCAAAGTACCTTTAATAGGTTCATAATGTACCGAATCTTCAATTTTATGCGGAAGTGGCTCAGAGGTAGAGCATCGCCTTGCCAAGGCGAGGGTCGCGAGTTCGAATCTCGTCTTCCGCTCCAATGAATTTCAGACGTAACTACTAGGCGCCTAGTAGTTGCGAATGAACATGACCCATTAGCTCAGTCGGTAGAGCACTTGACTTTTAATCAAGGTGTCCCGCGTTCGAGCCGCGGATGGGTCACCAATCTGGCGCCATAGCCAAGTGGTAAGGCAGAGGTCTGCAAAACCTCTATTCCCCAGTTCAAATCTGGGTGGCGCCTCCAAAAATATGCGCTCGTAGCTCAGTTGGATAGAGTGTCTGACTACGAATCAGAAGGTCGGGGGTTCGAATCCCTCCGGGCGCACCATTAAAAACCACGTACATCAAGGCCTCCGAGAAATCGGAGGCTTTGGTGTTTTTTGTTGTGAGAAACTCGGTGCCTGGAGAAACTCGGTGTCAGACACCGAGTTTCTCAAAATGATAGAACTAGACACCAAATTTTACCTCATGAAAACGAATGTGTTTCATGAGGTATTTTATTGAAAATTTCAAATATTAAATTGATTTTATATCTATAAATGTGATAATATATAAATGTAGACACAAAATAACAAAAATGACAATAATAACTAAATATTACCAATTCGAAACTGAATAACCTGATAAAATCAACTTAAATATAGCCCAACGCTTCTTCTACCTGATAGATTCTGAAGGAGGCTTGTCATTGTCTAATTACAAAACTCAACAAGACTTTGTTTATTATGATGATTATTGGAAATACGTCATTGATAAGAATATGAAAGAAGCACAGCTGCGTTATGAGACTGAGTTATGTCAGCGGCATGAAAATAAGAGATTAAATGCTGCAATTCAGGTTATTGCTATATGTGCAGTTCTTTGCCTGGCATTTTCCGGAGTTGTGATCCGCAGCGCAGCGATCTACCAGGCTAAATATGATGTCCATATTTTACATAGCGAGATTCGAGACATGCAGCTTGAAGTGGAAGAATTGAGGGCTCACATCGACAATGCAGTATCGCTCAGCCATGTAGAATCAGTTGCTTTAAATGAATTGAAAATGCAATACCCTGAGTCAAATCAAATCGTCCATGTTGCATTAAACTGGAATTATACTATGGACGACACAGCAGAAGACAGCCAAATAGCAGTAGTTGAGAAGGGTCTTGCGTTTGCAGCGAAATTGAATTGAATTTTTCCTTGCCGAAACTGAAAAAGGTGCAGTTTTGTTATGACCATGTCATAGCAAAACCGCACCTTTTGTATTAAGTGGCGAGTAAAGATCAATAAATTCATATCTGACTGAGCAACCAACCGAATTTGCCTTTTGAAGCGGTTGATTTACAGGAAATTGTCTATGATATAGGCCTGAGTTTAATGGAACCAGAATTAGGACATGGGCGTCTAAACATTTGCGTTACTTACTTCTCATGTTCTTTACAATCTTGTGGCATTGACATTAAAACATAATTACAAATGCTTAGCAGTTCCCCCTAGCAATTTAAATGCGGGTATAATGATGTTGTACGGAAAAATAACTGTAACAGAGCAACGAAAGGGGTTTTAAGACAGATGAGAAAGTTGTGGACCGTTTGGTTACTTATGATTGCTATGCTGCTCGGCGTTGTCCAGCCTTCGATGGCTGGCGAAGCGAGATTAGGATTTAAAATAGAGGTTGATGGGAAAGTACAGGATTATACTGCCAGGACTGTAACAATTGAAGTTAAGGATGAGGAGATCACCATCGGCGACATGCCTGCCATTATACTTGAGGGAAGAACGCTGGTTCCAATTAAGGAAGTCTTTGAAAGCGAAGGTTTTGGCGCAAAGGTGGAATGGAATCACGAGAAAAAGGAAGTAACCGTGTCTTACAACGGCAACACGATCGTGGTCGCCATCAATAGCAATGTCGCCTATGTCAATGGTGAGAAGAAGCAAATTGATCCGGACAACGCCAAAGTTGTCCCCAAACTCATCAGAGATACAGATAAGAAGTATGCTAAGACCATGATCCCATTAAGATTTGTTTCAGAAACGCTCGGCTATGAGGTTGCTTGGGATCCTATCTCTTACACCGCTGCGATTATTGCTCAGGAAAGTGAACCGGCTCCAGCTCCTGTTCCTGATCCGGAGCCAGTACCAACGCCTGAGCCAACGCCGGTGCCTCAACCACAACCACAACCAGAACCTCAGCCAGAACCAGAACCAGCAGCGTTGCCAGAATACGATTCAGATATTGATGATGCTTTGAGTACCAACAGCAATTTCGTATTAACCACAGGCAGCAGTGTGAAATCATTGCCCACATCATTAAAGCGAAATCCAATTCTTTGGACTGACGGAAATCCAAATAATGCAGTACCTTTGAGTATGCCGGAAGCAATCGAGGACTTTGAAGACATTGACGGTGATGTTGTGAAGCTTCAGTCCTTGAAGTATACACTCAACAGCAACAGACCTAGGTTCGAAATTTCCGCTTCCGGAGCTATCTCAGACATCAAGGTTCAAACTATGGATAAGAAGATCGTCATGGACGTCGTAAACGCTCAAAATGGTTTGTCTCAGCAGACATATACCAACAATCCTGTGGCATCGGGAGTCCGGACAAGCCAGTTTGCAGTGGATCCTATGACGACCAGAGTTGTCATAGACTTAAAAAGCAACAACGAAAGGTGCAGCGTCACTTTAAGCGAAGACAGAAAAAGTCTGATCGTCGAATTTGAGCCTAAAACCATTCACACCGTTGAGCTTGGACAAAGTCATCTCGGAGATTTCATTCGGGTCTCCGGTATGGCTCCAACGAGTGTAAAGACCTTCAGAATGTCGGATCCGGATCGGGTGGTTATTGATCTCGTGGGTACGCAGTCTTCCATCGGCTGGAGGGAAGCTGAGGCGAGTGGGCAATTTGTGACCGGCATCAGGACAGACCAGTACAACGCCGCAACAACCCGCGTGGTGGCCGTGATGGACGGGACAGCGAACTATGAAGTGATCCAGAACGGTTCTGAAACCTGGATTCAATTTACGCAGACTGGGCTGAAAAACTTCGAATATACGAGCAGTGACATGAATCCAATGATTCGCTTCAACCAGAGAGACTTGAGCTTTGACAAATCGGATATCGAAGTGATTGACGATTACGAGAACATGACCTATACTTTCATACTTCCGGAAGATGTTTCCAACAGTTTTGGAAGCGGTAAGCTGGTTGTGGATGATCGAGCCATTGATAATATTGAATTGAAACAGGATCCGGACGGCAAAACGCGGATTGTCATTAAACAGCTGGAGTACTATGAGTACAAGCTGGAAGTGACGGCCAAGGGCATTGTGATCGCAGGCTATAAGCCCAAAGCGCTTTATGACAAAATTGTCGTTATAGACGCAGGACACGGCGGTTCAGACCCAGGTGCGGTGGCTGGTGGCGAACATGAAAAGTCCATCAACCTGATGGTCTCGAATTACGTCAAATCGCTTTTCGATGGATCCGAGGATTACAAGGTGTACTATACCAGAACGACCGACGTCAACAAAAGCCTTCAATACAGGACAGACCTTGCGAATACGTTAGAGGCGGACATTTTTGTCAGCATTCACAACAATGCCATGAATACATCAGCATTTCAAGGGATGGAAACACTCTATATGCCAGGTGGATCGACGACAAAATTGAGTTCGATTTCAATCGCAAAGATTTTCCATGAAACGCTGCTTCCAATAGTGGATGTTGCAGACCGGGGCTTGAAGCCGCGAGATGGTTTGTATGTCCTGAGGCATACTAAAATGCCTGCAATTATTTTGGAACTCGGTTTTATGACGAATCCAAGTGATCTGGCGAAGCTGACGAACCCTGAGGTTCAGCAGCGCGTCGCGGAGGGCATTTATCAGGCGACTGAAACTGTCTTCAACCGATTCCCAACAACCAGATAGAATAAGACAAGATGCTTGAATGAGGTGTGCCATGGAGATTCAAAAAAGTAGACTGCCGCGCTTTATGATCGTAGGGACAGGCAGCGGCTCCGGAAAGACAACGGTCACCTGCGCCGTGATGAAGGCAATGCAGCTGAGAGGCAATCGTGTCACCGGCTTCAAATGCGGCCCGGATTTTATTGATCCAATGTTTCATTCGAGTGTGATTGGCGTCAAATCCCGCAATCTCGATATATTTTTGAGCGGGGAGGAGGGGGTTCGATTCCTTCTCGCCAGGTCATCGCAGGATGCGGATCTTTCCATTATTGAAGGCGTTATGGGGATGTATGATGGCGTCAGCATGACCTCTGATGAGGCGTCGTCAAATCATCTCGCCAGGTTGACCGGTACACCGGAAATCCTGGTTGTGGAGGTCGGCGGAATGGCGCTTTCCCTCGCTGCGCTGATCCAGGGCTATTTGAATTTCAGACCCAATCTGATCAAGGGGATCATTTTGAATCAGTGCTCCGAGGGTCTGTATGCGTATTACAAAGACATGATTGAGTCTCAGCTTGGCATCCGGGTTTATGGTTATTTGCCGATGGTGGAGGAAGCGACCATCGGCAGCAGGCACTTAGGGCTTGTCACGGCGGACGAAATTGCGGATTTGCAGACTAAAATCCAGAAGCTTGCTGAAGCCGCGGAGCGTTCCATAGACCTGGACGGATTGACCGAGCTCGCACGTGAAGCAGAGGTCCTGGAATGGACGGATCTATGGCAGTCTGTTCGTAAAACTTCAGGCAATAAAATCAGAATTGGCGTGGCCAGGGACAAGGCATTTTGTTTTTTCTATCAGGACAATCTCGATCTGCTGGAAGCCCTTGGCGCGGAGATTGCTTTCTTCTCGCCGCTGGAGGACTCGGCGCTGCCTGAGGATCTGCAGGGACTGATTCTTTATGGCGGATACCCTGAGCTATATGGGGAACAGCTGTCTCACAACACTTCAATGCTGGACAGCGTAAGGACTGCTGTTCAAAATCATCTGCCAACGCTGGCGGAGTGCGGCGGCTTTATGTATCTCCTCGAGACCATGGTAGACGCTGAAGGCCAGCGACACGCAATGGTGGGGGCGATTGAGGGCGAATCTAAAATGCTGAATCACCTGATTCGTTTTGGCTATGCCAAAATGAAGGCATTGAAGGATAATCTCCTATGTGAGGCCGGTGCGGAAGTTCCCGTCCATGAGTTTCATTATTCGGACAGCGATCACAACGGCGAAGGCTTTTTTGTTGAAAAGAAGCAGCGCAGCTGGCACTGCGTCAACCTTACAGAGACTTTATTTGCCGGTTATCCGCATCTGCATTACGGCAGCCGGCCTGAGCTGATGGTGAGGTTTTTGGAAGCTTGTAAGGGCAAAAAATAATAAAGGGACGGCGCAAGGTCTTATGGCAGTCAGTTTTGACAGTCTGCCTGCACTTGCTCCGTCCCTTTTACTGTTCTATGAAATTGCTAAATGCTGTCGAGGGATTCAATATAAGTCCGGATTCTTCTGAAGGCTTCTCGAAGCATGTTTTCCGAACCGGCAAAGACCAGCCTGAGATAGCCTTCTCCCATGGCGCCAAAGGCAGAGCCCGGAACAGTAAGAACTCTGGCGTGATGAATCAGGTCCTCGGCGAAAGCCTGAGAGGATTTGCCGAAGGCTTTGATGTTGACGAAGGCGTAAAAGGTGCCGGCTATGGTGTGGCAGGTGATCCCGGGGATGGATGCGAGCTCTTCAAGAACCAGATCACGATTCGTGATGTACTGGGCGCGCATCTCGCTGATGTCGGCGTCACCTTTCTCTATAGCTTCCGCTGCGGCGGCCTGTATAAACTCAGGAAGACAGGACGCAATGCCCTCCTGAAGCTTAGGCATATTGGAAATGATTCGCGGATCGCCCACAACATACCCAATGCGCCAGCCGGTCATGGCATAGGTTTTTGAGAAACTGTTGACGATCAGGATATTCTCGCGGATGCGGTCGAATTCTGCAAGACTGTGATGGCAGGCGTTATCGTAAACCAGCGCCTCGTAAACCTCGTCGGACACCACGAACAGATCGTGACGCTCTACAACTTCCGCGATTTTTTTCATACCCTCATAGGGGATGACCGCTCCCAAAGGATTGCTTGGAGAGTTGAGTATCATGGCTTTTGTCTTTTCGGTGATGGCAGCTTCGATATCCTCCGCCTGGATGCAAAAATGGTTTTTCTCGTAGACCGGAACCGGAACCGGGATCCCGCCGAGGAGGCGGATCTGGCCCGCATAATTTGGATAGCCCGGATCGGGGATTAATACCTCATCCCCGGGATTGACAACACAGACGAGTGACAGCAAAATAGCCTCCATGCCGCCAAAGGCAATCATGACATGATCCTCTGTGTGAGGGGCATTCAGCTGCTTTGAGTACTTTTCGGCAATGGCTTTTCTAAGTGACAGGATGCCGGCGTTTCCCACGTAATGGGTTTTGTTTTCATCCATGGCTTTTTTGGCAGCGTCTTTGATGAAGGCCGGTGTATCAAAGACAGGTTCGCCGACGGTCAGGCTAATGACATCCTCATATTGGGCGGCAAGCTTAAACATCTTTCTAATTCCGGATGCCGGATAATGCTGGACGACTTCTGACAGTGTTTTCAAAAGGGATCGCCTCCAGTTGGGGAATAGTGTGCTGTGTACAACCTTGAAGGTAGGTGGTTCAAACATGATAAAGCAGTGGATACTTTCTTGCTTCCTTTAGGATTTTTATGCTTGAGAGTGCATAGTAGTCAATGAAGCGTAAAATCCTAAAAATTCTGATTATTGATCTGGTTATTGTACATGAACCACATGGAAACACAATGAGTTTTACGATGGTATTTATTGTGTACCAACACCATTCTACGCTTTTCTGGAGGCTTAGACAATTTGATTTCACAGGATTCTGATATTTCTTTTCAAAACAACATTTGTAATTGGAGCTGAATAGATGTATCATTAAAAAAACTATGTCGAACAGCAACAAAAACAATTGCAATTTGCTGAAGTCTTTTGTAAAATAGTAAATAAATATACAGACGTGCGCATAATTAAGATTGGCGCACCGAAATACTCAGGAGGTAGACCATGCCAAAACGTACTGACATTGAAAGCATTTTGATTATTGGCTCAGGCCCGATCTTGATCGGCCAGGCCGGCGAATTCGACTATTCAGGGACTCAAGCCTGCAAAGCGCTCAGAAACCTCGGATATAAAATCATCCTGGTGAACTCAAACCCAGCGACTATTATGACTGATCCTGAAACTGCAGATGTGACTTACATTGAGCCATTAAACGTGAAGCGCCTGACAGAGATCATCGAGAAAGAGCGCCCGGATGCGGTGCTTCCTAACCTCGGTGGACAGTCGGCGCTCAACTTGTGCTCGGAGCTCAGTGCTCAAGGCATTCTTGAGAAGTACGGCGTCAAGGTCATTGGCGTTCAGATTGACGCGATTGAACGCGGTGAAGACCGCATTGCATTCAAAGAGGCCATGAACCGACTCGGCATTGACATGCCGCGCAGCATGCCGGCTTACACGGTTGAAGAAGCAGAGAAAATCGCACATGAGCTCGGCTACCCGGTTGTTATTCGACCTGCGTACACCATGGGCGGCACCGGCGGCGGCTTGGTCTACAATATCGAAGAACTCAGAACCATTGCCAACCGCGGCATCGCGGCCAGCATGGTGGGCCAGATCCTCGTCGAGGAGTCCGTACTGGGCTGGGAAGAGCTTGAGCTCGAAGTCGTGCGTGACGCAAAGAATCAAATGATTACGGTTTGCTTTATTGAGAATATCGACGCGGTTGGCGTTCACACGGGGGACTCATTCTGTTCAGCGCCTATGCTGACGATCAGCGAGGATCTTCAGAAGCGCCTTCAGGTGGCGGCTTACAAAGTCGTCCAGGAAATTGAGGTTATTGGCGGCACGAACGTTCAGTTCGCTTACGATCCTAAGACGGAGCGCTTTGTTATCATTGAGATCAATCCTAGGACGTCGCGATCATCGGCACTCGCTTCCAAGGCGACGGGCTTCCCAATCGCGCTGATTTCCGCGATGCTCGCTGCAGGTCTGACCCTGGATGAGATTCCATACTGGAGAAAAGGCACCCTGGATCAATACGAGCCGTATGGCGATTATGTCGTCATCAAGTTCGCAAGATGGGCATTCGAAAAATTCCCTGGCGCCATTGACAAACTCGGCACTCAGATGCGCGCGGTTGGGGAAGTTATGAGCATCGGCAAAAACTATAAGGAAGCCATGCAGAAGGCAATTCGCTCACTTGAAATTGGACGTTATGGACTTGGCTATGCGAAGAACTTCAACGAGCTGAGCCTGGACGTGCTGATGTCCATGCTGGCGGAGCCGTCCAGCGAGCGTCAGTTTATCCTTTACGAAGCGATTCGAAAAGGCGCGGACATTGAGGAGCTTTACAAGAAGACGTATATCAAGCCGTATTTCCTTCAGCAGATGAAGGAATTGGTCGACCTGGAGGAAGAGGTTCTCGCGTATAAAGGGAGCAAGCTGCCTGACGCGCTTCTGACCCAGGCCAAGAAAGATGGCTTTGCGGACCGTTATCTGGCTCAGCTCCTTGGTGTCCCTGAGGTGGATATCCGCGAGCAGCGAAAAGCCATTGGTGTCGTTGAAGGCTGGGAAGCGGTTCCGGTCAGCGGCGTAGAAAACGCGTCCTACTATTTCTCCACTTACAACGCTCCGGATCAGACGACGGCCAGCGACCGCAAGAAGGTCATGGTTCTCGGCGGCGGCCCGAACCGAATCGGTCAGGGCATCGAGTTCGACTACTGCTGTGTCCACACGGCTTTCGCGCTGCGTGACATGGGATATGAGACGGTCATTGTCAACTGTAACCCGGAGACGGTGTCGACGGATTATGATACATCGGATAAACTATACTTTGAGCCGCTGACGGTCGAAGACGTGCTCAGTATCTACGAGAAGGAAAAGCCGCTGGGCGTCATTGTTCAGTTTGGCGGTCAGACGCCGCTTAACATTGCAGGTGAGCTTGAGAAGGCCGGGGTCAAGATCATTGGCACAACGCCTGCTACCATTGACCTGGCGGAAGACCGCGACCAGTTTAAAAAGATTATGGAAGAGCTTGAAATTCCAATGCCGGAAGCCGGCATGGCAGTGACGTTGGAAGAGGCTTTGGAAGTGGCTGGCGGCATTGGTTATCCGGTCATGGCGCGTCCATCCTATGTTCTTGGCGGCCGCGGCATGGAAGTGGTTTATACAGAAGAGCAAATGAAGAGCTACATGGAAGCGGCTGTGGGCATCACCAAGGAGCGTCCGGTTCTGATCGACCGATTCCTCAACAACGCCCTTGAAGCCGAAGCTGACGCCATTGCAGACGGCAAGGATGCCTTTGTGCCGGCTGTCATGGAGCACATTGAGCAGGCGGGGATCCACTCCGGCGACTCAGCGTGTGTCATTCCTCCAATAACCATTTCTCAGAAGAACCTCGACATTATTGTTGAGTATACAAAGAAAATCGCCAAGTCCCTCAACGTCATTGGTCTCATGAATATGCAGTACGCTATAGCGGACGACAAGGTCTACGTTCTTGAAGCGAACCCGCGCGCGTCCAGAACGGTACCCCTCGTGTCGAAGATCTGCAACATTCCTATGGCTAAGATCGCAGTTGAGCTCATGATGGCCCACTTCACCGGCGTCGAGTCCAGCGTCAAGGACCTTAAAACCAGCGTGATTCCACACTTTGGCGTGAAAGAAGCGGTGTTCCCGTTCAACATGTTCCCTGAAGTTGATCCGGTTCTTGGACCTGAAATGCGTTCTACCGGCGAAGTTCTTGGCATGGCGGACAACTTTGGCATGGCATACTTCAAGGGTTATGAAGCGACGAACCTGATGCTTCCAACGGAAGGCTGCGTCCTCATCAGCGTCAACGACAAGGATAAAGCGGATGCAGTTGACGTCGCCAAAGCCTTCGTCGAGATTGGCTTCACCGTGAAAGCGACCAGCGGCACCAAGGCGTTCCTCGCCCAGCACGGCATTGAGTCCGAGCTGATCTACAAGATGAGCGACGGTCGTCCGAACATTGCGGACGGCATTGCCAACAAAGAAATCCAGATCATCATCAACACGCCGGCCTCCAAGGTCAGCCAGATTGATGACTCCTATGTCAGAAAATCAGCGATCAAGCACAAGATTCCATATGTGACGACGCTGACTGCCGGCATGGCTTGCGCGAAGGGCATTGCGGCCTTCAAGGCTAACGGCGAGGGCGGCTACAAGCTCAAGTCGCTGCAGGAGTATCACGCGGATATCAAGTAGATTGAACTGGGTTGTGGATGCGTCGGTAGGTTGGGGACGCGGACAGGTTTTGACTTGGGGACGCGGACGGTAATGTAATCGCAACACTAAAAATTGTATGTGTTCATTATTGAATGTAGAATCAAGAAAAGCAGGGGATCAAAAGCCCCTGCTTTTTTCATGAAACGGTCCCGAATGAAGTCAATGAAGCCACCACAATAAAAGTAATCCAAGCCATCAATGTGACTTAAGTCATAAAACATAGTATTAATAATTCGTTAATGATGACTTAGGATTAATATTAAAGAATTGACAATAGTGTGTATCGTATAGTATAATAGGATCATAAGGAGGCGGTCAGAGTGACGCAAAATGATGCGATTCAAAATCTGATGCAGGAGCTTCGCCGCGGAACCCTGGTCATAGGGGTGCTCAGTCAGCTGCACGAGCCGGAATACGGCTACTCGCTGGTTCAAAAGTTAAACGACAGCGGCATGACCATAGATCAGGGCACTTTGTATCCGTTGCTTCGACGTCTGGAAAAGCAGTCCCTGCTCGAAAGCAATTGGGAGGTCGAGGATCCAAGGCCGAGACGTTATTATCAGCTCAGCGTTACGGGTCGGGAGGCCCTTGAAGCCTTAAAAACGGAATGGAACGAGCTCGTTAAAACCATGAACCTTATGCTTTCACTTGATAGTGAGGAGGCGTCAAAATGATGACCTGGATGGACAGATATCTCTATGCTGTGACGCGAAGACTCCCTAAATCCATGAGAGAGGATATTGAGCGGGAGCTGCGCTCAAATCTGATGGATGCCCTGGAAGAACGGTTGGAAGGCCGCGACGCCACGGAGCAGGATGTACTTGATCTGCTTAACGAATTTGGAGACCCTGAAAAAGTCGCCTCAGAATACATGCCGGAAAAGCGCTATCTGATTGGTCCTGAACTGATCGACTTATACTGGATGATTTTGAAAATTGTCGGGATCGCAGTTGGCATAGGCCTGACCATTGCCCTTGTTGTTTCAGCACTTCAAGGCGATCCGACACAAAAGGGACTCATCGAAATCATTATAGGCTACTTTGGAACACTTTGGTCAGCCGCTATAAGTCTGGTTGGAACCATTACCATCATTTTTGCAGTGATTCAATATACGACCGCGGGTCAGGAATTCAGCCATTCAAAGGCAGCAGAAGAACTGCGCCAAGCGGGCAGGGAAATTGAAGAGGCATTTAAAGAGACAGAAGCGCCGCGTACAGGAAAATCCAAGCACGCCAAAGAAAAGCAAACGAAGACCTGGTCTGCAGACCAGCTTCCCGTCGTGCCTGCCTCCACTGACCGAGTCAGCATTTCTGACAGCGTTGTTTCCCTGGTTTTCATAGGACTTGCTTTGCTGGTGTTTAATGTCTATCCGGATAAAATTGGCGCTTATTTCTTTGATGACGCTGTCGCGAAATGGGTAGCCATTCCACTGTTCAACGTCGCCATTCTCAGCGCTTATGTGATGTTTTACAACTTTGTGTGGGTCCTGGAGGCGCTGCTGCACGTGAGACTGATTCAGAAGGGCCGCTGGGGATTCGCAGAACGCATGGTCAAGATTCTTGTCAGCCTTTTGGGGCTTGGCATCTTCATTGCCCTGATCCAAAATCCGGCTGTGTTTAATACGGAAGGCATCAAAACGGCCTTGATTCAATACGGTATCGATTTATCGAGTCTGGCAAAGCTTGGCATTCTGAATCTGAAGATTTTAATGGTCATTATCATTCTGGGAACGGCGGTGGAAGTCATCAAGCAAGCCTATTACGCCGTTAAATCCAAGGTGGTGTGATCCGCGGCAGTGTTCGGCGAGTGGGATGAACGATTTCGATAAACTTCAAAATGGAAAGAAGCCGCGGCGTGTAGAAGGTGTCCTGAAAACACCTTGTATACGCCGCGGCTTCTTTTGTCGCGTTTAGCAAAAGTCGTTTACTTAACTGCTTTTTTCTCATTCAGTGCCGCTTCGATCTGCGCATGGACTCTCTGGCTGAGGGCGATGGAATCCTTATGGTCGCCTTCCTGAAGCTCGACGGGAGGAAGAATCTGAATTTCCACTTCAGCAGGGTGGATGGTGATGCTGCCTTTTTTCATGATGTCCTTCGCGTTGTGCAGTACGATAGGCACAATGTGTGCCCCGGATTTGACCGCAAGCCGCATGCCGCCCGGTTTGAACTCAGAAAGCTCACCCGTCAGGCTGCGGGTCCCCTCGGGAAAGAGCACCAGATTGTACCCGGACTTTAAAACCTCAATGCCCTCATTGATTACCTTGATGGCCTGCCGTATGTCATCACGATTCATGAAGATACAGTGCATGTACTTCATCCACTCATTCACGATCCTGAATTTCAGCATTTCAATCTTCGCGACAAAACCAAGGTCCGCGGGGACATAGCCCAAAATCAGAGGAATGTCAAAGTGCGACTGATGATTCGAGACGAAGAGGATGGCGCCATTGGCAGGGAGGTTTTCAGCACCTGTGACGGTGATCTTGCTTCCTGTTTTTTTGACGAGATTCTGAGACCACATTCGGGCACGTTTGAATGCCATTTGGTCCAGAGCCTCAGTTTCTCCCGCGGCTTCCAGCTTTCGTGCTTTTGACAATTCAGGCAACGTTTCAAGCAGCGATATTCCAAAATAGAGATACCAGATTAATGTTCTCATAGAATCGACCTTTCGTTAAGTTCATGATCGCCTGGACAGCTTACGAAGTTCTGAAGGCCGAGTCGACAGGCAAAGCATGATAGGGAGTGCCGGTGTACGAAGAAAAATCCAGCCTAAGATTAAATATACCCGTTTCTGCTGACGTAAACAAGAGTAACGTTGTTCAGATGGAAGGAATTAATACCAAAGAAGCTTTTGCCGATGGTCTCATTAACAAACATTCTCACAAGCTCTGGCACCAAAACAAACTCGGTGTCAGACACCAAAACAAACTCGGTGTCAGACACCAAAACAAACTCGGTCAGACACCAAAACAAACTTGGTGTCAGACACCAAAACAAACTTGGTGTCAGACACCAAAACAAACTTGGTGTCAGACACCAAAACAAACTTGGTGTCAGACACCAAAGCAAACTTGGTGTCTGACACCAACTCAAACTCCTCATCAGAAAAAATTTAGAGATCGCGTTTGAAAATATCCTGAGGGAGGTATATAATGTAAATGCAAATGCGAATGATTCGCAACTAAAACCCATCACACTGAAACGAGGGAGATCATATGTCATACTTAATAAAATCACGCCTGGCATTAGGCATAATACTTTTTACAGCTTTGATATTCACAGCCTGTGGAACAGCTAATCCTGAAGCTTCATCAGAGGTGCCAACCTCTGAAACACCGGAAGTTTCAGAAACTGCCGAAAAACCACAGCTGGTAGCGACTCTGTTCCCGCAGTATGACTTTGTCAGAGAGATCGCCGGGGATCTGGTTGAAGTGTCACTCCTTTTGCCGCCCGGGGTAGAATCCCACTCCTATGAACCGACACCAAAAGATATTGCGGGGATTACGGAAGCGGACGCATTTCTTTACACCGGCGAGGTCATGGAACCCTGGGCCACTAAAATTATTGGCAATTTGGACGGAAAGTCAGTCAAAATTGTCGATCTGAGCCAAGGGATTACGCTTTTGGCCTCAACTCATAATGAAGAGGGTCATGAGGGTGAGGAAGACGCTCACGAAGACGAAGAAGAGGGGGAAGCCGCCCATGAAGAGGGCGCCTACGATCCGCACATCTGGCTGGATCCCAATAACGCCAAAATCATGGTCTCTACGCTGCTGGAAACCTTGATTGAAATTGAACCTGAGAATGAAGCCGTCTTTAGGGAAAATGCCGAGGCTTACCTTGAGGAGCTGACCGCCCTCGACTTGGCTTTCAAGGATCTGTTCGCAAAGTCTGAAACTCAGACCATCTATTATGGCGGACATTTCGTCTTTGGTTATTTCGCGAAAGCCTACGGACTCACCACTGTGTCGCCTTATGACGGATTTTCACCGGATGCGGAGCCGACACCCAAAAGAATCGCAGATCTGATCGACGCCATGGATCAGGCGAAGTTTAAGGTTATCTATTATGAAGAGCTCGTGGATCCAAAGATTGCAAGGCTTGTCTCCCAGGAAACCGGCGCTGAAATGGTCCTGCTTCACGGCGCACACAATCTCTCGAAGGAAGAGCTGGAGAGCGGCACGCGCTACCTGGAACTCATGCTGCAGAATCTCGAAAAACTGAAATTGGGGATGGGATACCGTGAATAATCCTGACAGAGTCAACCTAAACGAAGCACAATCGATAAGCGCTGAACAACCCCCGAAATCAGAGTATCTCAAAAGCATCATCCTCAAAGCGGACAATATCACACTGAAGTATGGCAGACACGAGGTTTTGACGGACGCGAGCTTTACGGTTGAAGCGGGAGATTATATCGGGATTGTCGGGCCTAACGGCTCCGGCAAAACTTCGCTGATGAAAGCCATGCTGGGACTTATCACACCCACCGGCGGGCGGTTTTCCTACGCAGGCGAGGTCAGAGACAACCGGTTCATTGGATATCTGCCGCAGAAAGTCATCAGCGGGGATCCGCTGTTTCCGGCGAAAGTTCGAGAGGTCGTCGCCATGGGGCTCCTGTCCTCCAAGCGTTTTCCAAAGCATCTGAGCCAGGAGGACTACAAAAAAGTAGACGGGATCCTCAGCCGCTTGAAGATAGGGAACCTGGCCGAGAAAAAAATTGGAAATCTGTCCGGAGGACAGCAGCAGCGGGTGCTTCTCGCCAGGGCCCTAGTGTCGTCACCTCGGCTGCTGATTCTGGACGAGCCGACCAGCGCCCTGGATCCCAAAGTGCGTGAGAATTTTTACGGCATCCTGAAAGAACTCAATGAACAGGACGGGGTCACCATACTTTTGGTCTCCCACGACATAGGCTCCATAGGACAATACACCAAAAAAATGCTCTACCTGGACAGAACGGTGGTCTTTTTCGGGACCTATGGGGATTTTTGTCATTCCCAGGATATGACCCACTACTTCGGACCCCTTTCCCAGCACAAATTTTGCTGGCAGCATGATGACCTGCCGGAGACGGCTACGGCCAAGCCGACCTTTCACTTTCACGCGCCTCATATTCATGTAGACCACGTCCACGCCCATGGCCAATCCATAGATCACAGTCACGAGAGCGACGAGGGTTTCCTTGAGGAATCCAACGACGAGCTGCAGAGGGTGGGGGCGAAGGAACCATCGGCAAGAAAAACGGAATCCTCTGACAAGGAGGCGCGCCCATGATGACCTTTATCGAGTCTATTCAGCAGGCCGTCCAATACGACTTCATCCTCAAAGCACTTCTGGTCGGATCTTTGATCGCCATCAGCGCGTCGGTGCTGGGCCTCTTTCTGGTCCTGAAAAAGTACTCCATGATTGGCGACGGCCTGGCACACGTCAGCTTCGCCACGGTGGCCATAGCCCTCTGGCTGTCCGCCTCGCCGCTGGTGGTCTCCATCCCCATAGTGATCCTCGCCTCGTTTTTCATCTTGAAGCTGAGCGAAAAGGCCAGCATGCACGGAGACGCGGCCATCAGCCTGGTATCCTCCTTTTCCATTGCCATGGCCGTGCTGATCGCCAGCGTGGCCAAAGGGTTCAATGTGGACCTGATGAGCTATCTCTTCGGCAGCATCCTGGTCATCAGCAACTTTGACGTGGCGATCTCCGCGGCACTGTCCCTGGTCGTCATTGTGACGGTCATGTTCTTTTATCACGACCTGTTCGCCGTCACTTTCGACGAGGAATATGCCCAGGCCGTGGGCATGAACACTAAGTTTTACAACTATCTCCTGGCCGTGCTGACCTCCATCACAATTGCCCTCGGCATCCGCATTGTGGGCACCATGCTGATTTCCAGCCTGATTGTCTTCCCAACGGTCACCGCCCTGCAAGTGTCCAAGGGCTTCAGAATGACCATTCTCATAGCGACGGTGATCTCAGTGGTCTGCGTTGTGCTGGGGGTGTTCATCTCCTTTGCCTACAACCTGCCCACCGGCGCGGTCATAGTCCTCATGAACGCCATAGCCTTCGCCCTGGCCTTCCTGATCAAAGCCTTGCGGCGCTGATCAGAGTGATTGAGTGCGTGAGAAGAGGTGAAACTAGATGAAACCAAACAGTGAAAGTGGAAGCAAGCGTGTGAAAACTGTGGCGGGGGCTGGTCAGGGAACCATCGGCAAAAGCTCTGGGAATAAAGAGATGCTGGAAAGCTGCGGCATTAAGCTGACACGCCAGCGCCTGGACCTCTTAGAGCAGTTAAAGAAGGCCGATGGTCCCATAACCGCAGAGCAGCTCTTCCTGAACCTTCGGGAGGAGGCCGCCGCGATCAGCCTTTCCACGGTCTACAGAATTCTGGACGCCTTTGAACTGAAGGGCCTCGTGGAAAAAGTCGTCAGCGCGGACGAGAACAAGGCGATTTATGAGCTCAACCGTCACGAACACGGACATCACCTCATTTGCACCCAGTGCAAGGTCAGAATGACCATCACAGGCTGTCCGCTGGCCGGCTACGAAGAAGCTTTAGCCAGGTCCACAAACTATAGAATTACAGGTCACAGGCTGGAAGTGTATGGCTTGTGCCCGAAGTGCCAATCTGAGCTGGGCATGCTGTAGGCCGGAAGCTGGAGTTTGCCGATGGAAAGGTGGAAATAAATTGAAAAAGCTGATTACCGCTGTGGCAACCTTTTTTGTGCTCGTCATGCTGAGCCTGGCCGTGGATCAGGTGCTGACCTGGGGGCGGCTTCTGGACGGCATTGTGGACTGGCTGGACCTCGTGCTATACGCTGTCCTGGGGATGTTGTTCCTCGTCTATGTGCTGCTGCCCATCCTGCGCTGGCAGGCGTATCCAACGCCGGAGACCCTCAGCGTCAGCATGCGGGGGATGCTGAAGCAAAAGCGAAAGCTGCTGAAGCAGGTTAGACGGCATTTGACGGAGGACGCGCTGCGCTCTGAGGTTGACGTACTTTTGAAAAGTGAGGACGACCAGGCGGTTCAGGCGTATCTGGAAGCCTATTATAAGAAACGAAGCGCGGAGGCTAAGACTGCCGCCGCAGCTTCCGCGACCCAGTGCTTTGCCGTCGTAGCCGCCAACCAGAATTCTGTTCTGGACGCAGTTATGATTTTGATCTTCAACATCAGCATGATCCACAAGATCTATACGTCTTTCAGGATGCGGGACTCATTTCTCAATATTGCGCGCTACTATAGGAGCACGGTGCTTCAGGCTTCTGTGACTGGCCTGTTTGAAAGTCTGGATGATGAAATCGTCGAGATTCTCAGCAGCCGCAGCCTTGAGCTGACGAGAAAGATCCCGTTTGCGGACGTCATCATGTCCTCGATCCTTCAAGGCTTTGCCAATGGTTACATGACCTATTACTATGGCTATCTCTCCATCCTTTCATTTGAGAGGTCCCTCTATAATACCGGTGAAAGCGACGTTGACCTTAGACGCAAGGCACGCCGCGACACCCGCAGCTTCATGCTGTCCATGGTGGGCAAGCCCCTGGATCAGCTGGCGAAGAAGATGAAGCCGTCCTTTGGGACCTTCTTCAACTTTGGCCGCAAACCGGCTGAGGATATGGAAGGGGAGCCGGAGATTTAGTGGAACTCGGTGTCAGACACCAAGTTTCTCCCGAAACTTGGTGTCAGCGGCTGGCGCCTATCAACACCGAGTTTTCTAAGCAAAGAACCCCGCAGCGGCGCCCGCTGCGGGGTTCTTCATAAGGCTTTAAAACGCGTCCACAAACAAGTGGTGGTACTTCTCTTCGTTCTCCGGCGTCATTTCTACGAATTTGGTGTGGTCTGCCTGGCAAATCGGGCAGAAGGCAGGGGGCTCGTCCCCTTTATGGCGATAGCCGCAGACAGTGCAAAGATATTCCATGGTTTGGCCCTCCTAAGGCAGTATTTTGAGGTCGCTGAACTTGAGTACAGCAGCGCTCCTATTCTTATTCTAAGATATTAATGAGTCTGTGCCAATGGTGGGCTTTCGGGACCATCGGCAAAAATTCTTTTTAAAGGGTCTCAGGCACCTTGATCTGTCTTTTCCAAAACCGGCTTTGGCCTCGTATTGACACTTTGAACCAGGATGACCCCCGCCAGAATGACGACCATAGACAGTAAAATACTAGGCGTGACCGGTTCGCTGAGGACCAGCCAGCCCAGAAGCACCGCAATCACGGGATTGATGTAGGCATAAGTGCTGGCTCTGGAAAGCGGCCATTGCTGGATGATGTAGATGAAAGCGCTGTAGGCCAGGATGGAGCCAAAAAAGACCAGGTAAAAGAGCGCCAGCAGACTTGAGGTTGAAACCTGAAGGGTGTGATTTTCACCTGCCAGAAAGCTGACAATCATAATCCCTATGCCTGCGATCAGCATCTGCAGGCCAATTTGAACCACCACATGGCACTGGGGCTTGACAGTTCTGGAGTAAATGGTGCCGACGCACCACAGGGTCACGGCAGCCAGAACCAGGGCCACGCCCCGGGGATCTAGACTCATCTCGCCACCACCGGACACTATCAGGAGTCCAACGCCGCCAAAGCCAATCACCAGGCCAAGCCAGATCCGCCAATCCGTCTTTCTCATCTCAGGGTAGACGGCCATTTGAAGCAGGGCCATGAGTAGTGGGGAGGAAGCGACAATCAGGGAGGAGGACCCGGAACTGATATATCGTGAGGCTAGGCCTACGAGGCCTGTTCCGCCAAAGAGCAGCAGCAGACCGACGATGCCATGCTGAACCACTTCTTTGGCAAGGGTCGGGAACTTGTAGCCCTTCACCATGGCAAACCCAAGCATCAAAGTGCCTGCGATCAGGAAGCGCAGGGCGGTGAAAAACAGTGGCGCAATGCCGGTGACGCCAATTTTTATGGCGAGGTAGGTAGAGCCCCAGACGATACAGACCGTCAGATAGGCCAGCCAGTTGATCAGTTCTTTATTGCTCAGTTTTGACATGGACGCACGACTCCTCAAAGGCGATTCTATAAGAGGTGGGTGCCTTTTGAATGTCACATTCCAGCGCCCGCAAGAATCTTTTTAATGAAAAACTCATTAGAGTATTATATCATAGAATTGTAAAGACCTGTCATTGTGATCTCATTATTCCGGTGTTTGAGCAGTCAAAATTTAAAATGCTTTGAAAGCCTTCAAAATAGTCAACTTGGAGAAAAAGTATTTAAGTATTCAAACACCGGAATAATAACAAAGGAGGAAATAAATTGGAAGCTGCAGCATGGACAGAGCATCTCAGCCAATTGGCAGCGCAACTTAACCAACTTGGTGTCGTTTGGGCTGCGGGCGCCTCATCGGTTTTATACGAGCATGGGCTCACGGCATCCGTGAACGATCTCGACATCCTGGTACAGCTGGAGGATGCCGCGAAGCTGGACGCGTACCTGGAACCCTTTGCCTCAAAACCGCCGGAGTTGGATCATCCTAAATACAAGACGGCATTTTTTAGGGAATACAAGGTGAACGGCGTTGAAATCGATTTGATTGCAGGGTTTGCCATAGCCCACGATCAGGGGGTTTACCACTATCAGTTCGATCATGATGCCATTGACCGGGTCGCCATTCTGAACGGTGTCGGGGTCCCAATAGCAGCGCTGGAAGACTGGTATGTCCTCTATATGCTCATGGACAGAAAGGAAAACAAGGTTGCGCTCATTGAGTCCCATTTTGGCGCCAACGGCATTGAAGCGCCCTACCGGCTGGAAAAAGCCCTGGAGCAGCCTCTGCCGGACGCTGTCAGAGACCGTATAGTCGCCCTGCTGAACAATCCGGATATTTCAATGCCAGGAGCATAACCAGGAGCATAACCAGGAGCATAACCGGGAGAGGAGCCTGTCTATGACGTTTATCTTTGATGCCCACGCGGACATCTGGAGTGATGTGGTGGTGCGGCGCAGTCGAGGCGAGAGAGAAGTCTTTCGAAACCGCCATTTGGAAAAATTTAAGAAGGGCGGCGTCAGCGGCGGCATTTTCGTCATGTGGATTGATCCGCCCTTTGATCAAAATCCGAAGCAGAGGCTGGCCGAAATAATCAAAGCGGCTCAAGCGGAGCTGGAGGAAGCCTCAGGTCTTCTGCACCTGGTCAGATCCGCTTCTGATTTCGATGCAGCGGCTGCCCTGGGCAAAATGCCAGTGGTTTGGGGCGTGGAAGGTCTAAGCGGTATTGGAAGCGATCTGGGGGGGCTTGAAGCACTTTATGACTTGGGCATCCGTCACATGTCGCTGACCTGGAATGAGGCAAACCCTCTGGCGACCGGCGTCAAACAGGCCCCGGACCGCGGCCTGACAGCCCTGGGATTTGAAGCTGTGAGACAAATTGAAGCCCTGGGGATCCTTTTGGACGTCAGTCACCTCAACGAGAAGAGTTTCTGGGAGGTCATGTCGGCGACTTCTAAGCCGCTGATTGCCTCACATTCCAATGCAAGGGCGCTGTGCGACGCGGCGCGCAACCTCACAGATGAGCAGATCAGAGCAATTGCCTCAACCGGCGGGATCATTGGGATCAACAGCTACAGGGATTTTATAGATCTCGATCCTGCGAAGCAAACCATAGAGCGCTTTGTGGATCATATCGACTACATAGTGTCGCTGGTTGGCGTGCAGCATGTTGGACTTGGCTATGACTTCTGCGATTATATTGAAGAAAACCTGATCCAGGGCAGTATGTTGGATGCATCCAGGTCGACTGCGCCGGATACCCTGGGGCTCGAAACCGCCGAAAAGGCTTCTGAGGTTCTGAAGCATCTCAGAGAGCGTGGCTACAAAGAAAGTGACATTGAGAACATAGCCGGAGCCAATTTTGTACGTTTGTTGAAGGACAGACTGGAGGAATAAAATGAGACTCATCATCAACCGGGAGCTGATGCTTCGCCCCATTGAACTGCAAGACGCTACGGCCGTTCTGGAGCTGATACTTGACAACGAACAGCATTTGAAGCAGTGGCTGCCTTGGGTGGTGAAGCCTTTTACCATTCATACCGTCCTCAGCTATATAGAAATGTCGGATCGTAAACGGCTGCAGCAAACCGGCTATGAATTTGTCATTATCCACAACAAAAAAATATGCGGCATCATAGGGCTTCAGCACATAGACTGGGAAAACAGGAAGGCCAACATAGGCTACTGGATCGGAAAATCCTCGGAGGGTAAAGGGATCATCCTGCGCTCGGCGGACGCGGTCGTCAGAATGGCCTTTCAGGACCTCAAGCTGAACCGCATAGAGATGTTTTGCGCAGAGAAAAATGTCAAGTCCAGGGCCGTTCCTGAGCGGCTGTCCTTCCGGATTGAAGGGATCCTTCGCCAGAACGAGTGGCTCTATGACCACTATGTCAACCATGTGGTGTATGGGCTGCTCAGGTCTGAATTTAACCAGGCCCATAAACTGCTCAACTTTAGCGACGACTTTTGAATACACATTCTAACTACAAAAAAGCCAAAAGAAAAAAGAGGAAGCGCAGCCCGGTTGAAGCGGCTGCCTTCCTCTTTCCTGTGTTTTGCCTGGTTACTTCAATAAATTTTCTTTCATTGTCTGGTAAGCTTCTGAGTCGATTTCGCCTTTGGCGTAGCGCTCGTTCAGGATGGCCAGAGCACCATCGACTGAGCCGGTGCCGCCTGGGACTGCACCGCTGACATGAGGTGCCGGTTCTGTGCGCCTGAGTCTTGGAATGAGATAACGAATTACCAGGAAGATAATCAGTCCGAGAATCAGGAGCCTGAGAAGTCCAAAGCCCATCATCCACATTGGATTGATGTCCCTGAATGACCCCATGCCGCCGAAGCCGTTATAGCCGCCTCTAAAGCTGCTGAACGCGTTGAAGCAGGATGACAACATAACTATGCACCTCCTTTACTTACCCTAAGTATAAAGGAGGAATGTGTAGGAATTATGAAGAGGGCTGAAGGGGGAGGATCACTGTAAAAGTCGTCCCTTCCCCGGCCGGGCTGTGGACCTCAATACGCCCATGGTGGGCGTCCACGATCAGCTTGACAATGGTCAGGCCAATGCCGCTGCCGCCGGTCTCCCTGTGGCGCGACACGTCCGCCCGGTAAAACCGGTCAAAGAGAAATGGCAGATCTTCGGGCGCAATGCCTGCCCCGCTGTTAAAGACCTTCAAAAACGCTTCGCTGCTGCCGATGGTCCCGGTCTCCACATGGATGCGGCCACCGTCCGGTGTGTATTTAACGGCGTTGGAAAGAAGGTTGACAAGAACCTGTCTGAGTCGGTGGGCGTCACCGACCATCGGCAAAGAAAAAGCAAGGTCGGAGGTTAATGTCTGAGCGCGGGTCATGGCATCCGCTTCAAATAGAGTCAGGGCGTCGCGGACAATAACGGTGAGGTCAATGTCATCATAGGTGAGCTCAACGGTGTCGTCCTCAAGGTCTGCGATCTCACGGAGGCGTTCCACCAGGCCAATCAGGCGTTCGGTTTCACTGCGGGCGACGAGCAGACGGTCAGGTGTCGCCTCGAAGATACCCTCAAGAATGGCGTCCAGCTGGCCTTGGATGATGGTCAGGGGCGTCCGCAGCTCATGGGCGAGGTCTGAGGTCAAGCGCTTTCTGATTTCGCTCTGGTGAGACAGGGTCTCGGCCAGATCGTTGACAGCTCCTGAAAGCTCGGTCAGTTCGCGTACGGATTGCCGTTCTTCAGCGCGCCGTCCAAAGTGACCGTTTCGGATGCTCTTCGTGACCTCGGTGAGGTTGACAATGGGGCGGGATAGCAGTTTGGACAGATAGGCAGACAGAAGCCCGGAAAGACCGAGGGCGATAGCCAGGGACATGAGCAGGGAGCGGTTGACGCCGGAAGTAAAGTCCAGCTCGGCGGTGTCCACCGAAAAGGTGGAAGGATAGATCAATTCAACGGTGCCAATAGTCTCCCCGTTTATCACAATGTCCTCGACGACATTAGTACCGTCATAGAACCTGGACTGAAAGAACATGGCATTTCTGCCCATGCGCCGCATCATGTTCTGGTGAAAGCTGACGCGGTCCGGGCGGAGCTGGCTGTTCATCACCATGAGTTCCTGAGTGTCGTAGATTCTGAAGCTGAATTCATCCGTGCCCGGATAGGCCAGCAGCATAGTCAGCGTTTTCCCGGTCCAGCCATCATTCAGCTGGTAAACCCGAGAGGTGTATTCTGAAAAGTCGCTGGCGCTTTGGAGCTGGACGGCTTCCTTGTAATTGTAAAAAGTGCTGTAGAGGGCAGCGTTGGTGAGCAGCAGCGCAGTGAGGCCGCTGACCAGGGCGGAGGCCAGCAGGAATCGCGTCAGACGTCCTCTCAGAGTAGTCTTCATGAAGAGCCCCCCTCAAAGCGGTAGCCAAGGCCATACACCGTGCGGATATATTTGTGCCCGGCGTCATCAATTTTCTGGCGGATGTTTTTGATGTGGACATCAATGGTCCGGTCGCTGCCGTCGTAGTCATAGCCTATAGCTCTCATGATGAGCTCATCCCGGGAGAAGAGGCGGCCGGGATGCCGGGCCATAAGTCCCAGAATCTCAAATTCCATGGGGGTCAGGGGCAGGGCCAGGCCGTGACGGGAAGCGGTCTTGCGGTCGAGGTCCACTTCCAAGTGGCCCTCTCCGAAAATAAACTGCTCCGCCGGGATGGCCTGACTGGATTGGCGTCTCATCAGGGCTTTGACCCTGGCCACAAGGATTTTGCCGTCAAAAGGCTTGGTGACATAGTCGTCCGCCCCCAGGTTGAGTCCGTGGACAATGGAGTCCCGGTCGACCTTGGCGGTCAGCATCAGGATGGGGGTATTATTTTTAAGCCGGATCTGACGGCAGATCTCCTCGCCGGTGAGGTCCGGGAGCATGAGGTCCAGGATCACCAAGGCGACCTCTTCCTCCCGGAAAATCTCCAGGGCTTCATGGCCGCGAGTGGCGCGGCGTGTCTGGTAGCCCTCTTTTTCAAGATAGGCGCAGACAATATCGAGGATTCTGGGCTCGTCGTCGACGACGAGGATGATTTCAGATTTCATGTTGGATCGCCTCCAGGGATTGCGGGTGCTGTCATGACGGGTCAACGCCACCAAGACGAAAAACTGGCCGATGGTCGCGTTGACGCGTCATGATGACCATTTGGTGTGTGCCTTGCCGGTAACTTTAAGTAGATTATAGCATGAAATTATGAGCGAATTGTGAGGATTCAGTTTGCCAATTTTTAGTCCCGGAAGGCTGGACAGATGCCGCTGGCAGCGGTATGATAAAGGCAAAAGGAGGCGTATCGATGAGACCTAATGAAATCAACTGGAGTCAGTTAGGCTTTGGGTATATTAAAGCTGATTGGCGTTTTCGTTCATTCTGGAAAGACGGCAAATGGGATGAGGGTGGCTTGTTCGACAACGACAGAATCACCATCAGTGAGGCATCAACCTCTCTCCACTATGGACAGCAATGCTTTGAAGGCTTGAAAGCCTATACGTTCAAGGATGGCAGCATCCATCTTTTCAGACCGGACGAGAACGCGAAGCGGATGCAGGCGACCTGTGACCGCATACTTATGCCGCATTATGAAACTAATAAATTTATAGAGGCCTGTAAAGAAGTTGTCAGAGCCAACCGCGAATGGGTACCGCCTTATGGCCATGGCGCGACACTTTATCTGCGCCCGTTCCTGATCGGAATCGGTGACAATATAGGCGTTAAACCTGCGCCTGAATTTTTATTCAGCGTTTTCTGCATGCCGGTAGGCGCTTACTTCAAAGCGGGACTTGCACCGGTTAAATTCATTGTCACGGATTATGACCGCGCGGCGCCAAACGGAACAGGTGCAGCCAAGGTCGGCGGCAACTATGCCGGCAGCTTGCTGCCTCATGAAATTGCGGCGAAGCAGGGCTATGCGGACTGTATCTACCTGGATCCGGCCACCCATACAAAGATTGAGGAAGTAGGCGCAGCCAACTTCTTTGGCATCACCAAGGACGGCGTCTTCGTCACACCTAAATCTCCATCCATACTTCCGAGCATTACCAAGCTCTCTCTGATTCAGATTGCAAGGGATTATCTCGGCATGAAAGTCGAAGAGCGCGACGTACTGATCGACAATCTGGATGAGTTCGCTGAAGCCGGCGCTTGCGGCACTGCGGCAGTCATCACGCCAATTGCCTCCATCACCCACAAAGGCAAAGAAAAGATTTTCTTCAGTGAGACGGAAGTTGGACCGGTCACGCGCAAACTTTATGACACGCTGACGGGCATCCAGTTTGGCGAAATTGAAGCCCCTAAAGGCTGGATTTTTGAAGTTGAATAAGAAAAATTGATCAATAACCCGTGAGCGGCGACAGCAGCCCACGGGTTGTGTCTGTTTATCAACTGAAAGTTGGAGGCGTATGGAGATGTCAGAGAAGACTCAACTGCAAGCAGCATCTGATGTGAATCAAGTTCTTGGCAAAGCCCTTGAGACCTGGGAAACTGAATACCCCAAAATTCGCAGCATCAGGAGCTATGAAGAGGTGTTCTGGAGCAATCAAAATCTGAAGCCTGTTGAGGACGCGATCCTTGAAACGGGGATTACCCTTGAGCAAATTCAGTCTGCGGAGCATAGACTAAAACGCTTCGCCCCCTTCTTCATGGAGGCGTTTCCTGAGACGCGAAGCACTCAGGGCCTTCTGGAATCGAAAATTCGCCGTGTCGAGTCATTTCAGGCCGAACTTGAGAAGACGCCCTTTGCAGTGCCTTTTGGCCGATTGATGCTCAAACTCGACAGCCACCTGCCAATATCGGGATCGATCAAGGCCCGGGGCGGTATTTATGAAGTTCTGCAGCATGCGGAACAGCTGGCAGTGGAAGCGGGACTACTGACCCCCGGCATGAGCTACGCCGCGTTCGCGGAGCCAAGGTTCAAAAAATTCTTCTCTGATTACAGCGTCGCAGTGGGCTCCACAGGTAATCTGGGACTCAGCATTGGCATCATCAGTGCCGCGCTGGGCTTTAAGGCCCAAGTGCATATGTCCTCGGACGCCAAGGCCTGGAAGAAAGCGCTGCTGCGCCAGAAGGGCGTTGAAGTCTTCGAGTACGATTCGGATTACAGCGTTGCCGTGGAGCAGGGGCGAAAGGAAGCAGAAAAGGACCCCAAAACCTATTTTGTGGATGATGAAAACTCGTTGAATCTGTTCCTGGGCTATGCGGTGGCCGCGCTGCGCCTTAAAGGTCAGCTGGATCATCTGGGCTACACGCCTTCTGAAACATCGCCGCTGTTTGTGTATCTGCCCTGTGGTGTCGGCGGTGGTCCCGGCGGGGTCGCTTTTGGCCTCAAGATGCTCTTTGGCGAGCACGTCCACTGCTACTTCGCTGAGCCGACCCATTCGCCCTGTATGCTTCTGGGCATGATGACCGACCAGCATGACGCTGTCAGCGTCCAGGATTTTGGCCTGGACAACCGGACTATTGCCGATGGTCTTGCCGTCGGACGTCCTTCCCTGTTCGTAGGGAAAGTCCTGAGACATCTTTTGGATGGTGTCTTCAGTGTCACAGACGAACATATGCTGTCCGACCTGGCAATGATGGCGGATTTTGAGTCCCTTCGCCTGGAGCCTTCCGCCCTCGCGGGCATCAGCGGGCCGTCCTGGCTGAAGCGTGATACGGCCGTCTATGAGGCGCTGCTTGAGCGGTATACACCGGAGGCCCTTAATCAGTCGATCCATCTCTCCTGGGCAACCGGTGGGAGCATGGTGCCGGAAGAGGTCATGGAAAAAGATATTGAGCATGGCAGGAAGCTGTATCAAAACAGCACATGGACAGCCCGTTCCGGCAAGTTCAATTCCGGTACGTCTCATGAAGCTCCATCCATGCAGATTGTAGTGGATGAAGGTCTGGATACTGAGGAAGAAGATCAAATCAGAGATGAGGCTTTGATCAGTGAGCGGCTATGGAATTATAACCTTCAGAGCTGGCCAACCCATGTTGAAAAATCCAGGATGCTCAGACTGTTTCTCAGAACCGCGGAAGGTGAGCTGCTGGGTGGATTGATTGGTAAAATTTACAGAAGCGCTTTGTTCGTGGATAAACTTTTTGTTGAGGACGCGCTTAGGGGCCAGGGCTGGGGAGAACGACTGCTGAATCGCGCAGAATCGATTGCCAGGAAAGAAGGCGCGGTATTTGCCCATCTGGATACCTTCAGTTTTCAAGCGCCGGACTTTTATGAAAAACTGGGCTACAAAGCGTTTGGAATTCTCGATGATTACCCGGATGGACTGAAGCGCTATTTTTATAAGAAGACCTTGTAGCTTATAACGCTCCGACTGTTTTGGCAAAGAATAGAATGGAGGGATCTGTGATGTCCCGTTGTCCTTGGTGCTTGTCTGACCCCGTTTATATTGATTACCACGATCATGAATGGGGCGTTCCGGTTTATGAGGATCGAATACATTTTGAATTTCTGGTGCTGGAATCCGCGCAGGCTGGCCTCAGCTGGCTGACCATTCTGAGAAAGCGCGACCACTACAGACGTCTCTATGAAGGGTTTGATCCAGTTAAAGTGGCGGCTTACGGGCCTGCTGAGGTTGAGCTGATGATGCAGGACCCCGGTATAGTCCGGAATCGCAAAAAGATAGAAGCGTCCATTATGAACGCTAAGATTTTTCTGGAAATCCAGCATGAGTTCGGCAGCTTTTCGAACTACCTGTGGCGTTATGTGGAAGGGAAGCCTCTGATTCATTATCCCAAGACCCTGGAAGAGGTGCCTTGTGAGAATGAAGTTTCTGATGCCATCAGCCGGGATCTCAAGTCCAGGGGGATGAAATTCGTGGGCACCAAAATTATCTACGCCCACCTCCAGGCGACAGGGATCATCAATGACCATTTGGTGTCCTGTGCCCGTCATGACATTGTTCAAAGGTTGTCCAAATGAGAGAGCAAGAGGGCAAGATTATAAAGGGTAAGGCGGTGGGTTCGCCTGCTGCAGACTCTGAGACGGATGGCGCCGGAGGGATCAGGCAGGGGAAAGAAAAACCCGGCAAGATCAGGCTCTTTATTGGTCTTGAATTGCCTCCGGCAGCAAAAGCCCGCATCCACAAAGCTGCCGGGCCGGTGCTGTCGCGGATTCAAAAGGGCAAATTGACAGAGGCGGACAATTATCACCTGACGGTATTCTTTATTGGAGAAGTAACCGAGGAAGCGGTGGCCGCCTGGAAAGCGTGCGTGGCTGAGGCTGCTGCAGTCAGCGAAGCCTTCGACCTGATTCTTTGTCATACAGGGTTTTTCTCCAGGAAGAACCGCAAAATTCTTTGGTTTGGCTCTGAGGCTTCAGAACGCCTTGAGACTTTATACAAACATGTCATGTCTGCAGCAGATGACACCTTGTCATCTCAGGGAAAACCCGGTGCTTCAACGCAGCCTGGCGCCAACAGGCCCTTCAGACCCCATGTCACCCTGGGTCGTGAAATAGTCGCAGAGGATGACGCAGCAGTGATCCAAACAGAGAGGATCAAGGTTCGCGTTGAGACTCTGACACTGTTTGAAAGTAAGAGAATTTCCGGCCGCCTGGCTTATGTACCCATTGCCAGAGGCAGGCTTAGGGAGCGCCTATGAGTTTTTTTGAGCAGATTCCAAATGAACTCTATATTATTGCCATGTCCATGATGCCCGTCGTAGAGCTCAGAGGCGCGATTCCCCTCGGGGTATCCCTGGGCTTTTCGACGCTTCACAGCACCATCCTCGCGATCATTGGGAATTCAGTGATCGTGCCGGTCCTGCTGCTCATCATTGAGCCTTTGTTCGCGCACATGAAGCGTCTGGAACAGCTCAGGGGCTTTGTAGAACGCCTGGAAGTCCGGGCGGCGTCAAAGGTACAGAATTACAGGAAGTACAGACTCCTGGGGCTTTTTATTCTGGTGGCAATTCCTGTGCCCACCACTGGGGTATACACCGGCTGCATAGCGGCGGTAATCCTGAGGATTCGTCCCCGCAACGCGTCTATGGCCATCATAGCCGGCGTCGTTGCTGCTGGCATTATTGTCTTTATGGTAACGGAGCACATCCTTTTTTGATAGTTATACAAAAAGAAACGGGAACATGAAGTCGCCATGTTCCCGTTTCTTTAACAAAAAAAGAAGAAAGGGCGTAAGCCCTTTCCTCGTGATCTTAATTTACTTTTTGAATCAAGGTGCTATTCCAAGTAGAACAAGGAACAGACTTTTGTCTCAAAGTTTGAATAAGACGAAGTGTGGTTCTTCGGAAATTAGAGTCTGCTGACGTTAGCAGCTTGAGGACCCTTTTGACCTTGAACGATCTCGAACTCAACTGCTTGGCCTTCTTCAAGAGTCTTGAAGCCTTCGCCTTGGATCGCAGTGTAGTGAACGAAAACGTCATTGCCGCCTTCAACAGTGATGAAGCCGAAGCCTTTTTCCGAGTTAAACCATTTTACTGTTCCTTTTTCCATTTCAAATTCCTCCAATGAATTAAAATTTACAAGTATGATTCTATCAGTGCGAGTTAGAAATGTCAATGCAGAATTCGAAAATATTGGAAAATTCATTTCACATTTTATCTTGGCTCAGAAAGTGATAATATAAATAATATAGGAACTAGAAGACGTAATGGCCATCGGAATGTTCTTAAACCAAAGACCGACCGCTGGTAAAATTGGAAATCCTAAACATGCATGATCAACAGATCAGCAAACTGACAAAAGGGGGGTCGTGATGCATCCGAATCCGGATACATCGCATCATGATGGACAGAGCGCTGAGAGGCGAAACGACTTATTTAATTCCTTTGACGGCGGAGGATCTGGAGGACCAACTGACAGATCCGGGACGGACAGCCAGTCGGTATGATCTGAAAGGCGCGCTGGAGGCGCCGGATGAGCATATGTCTAAAATACTGGAAATCAAGCTGATGAAGATGAATGAGGCCCCGGAGCTCGCCATTTTTTCAACTTATTTTTTGATCGCAGCGCTGGAGGATCATGAAATTTTGGGCACTATAGGGTACAAAGGCGCACCGGATGAGGATGGCACCATAGAGGTTGGCTATGGCATCCGCCGAAAATTCAGGGAAAAAGGCTACATGACGGACGCTCTGAAGGTATTCACAGCCTTTGGACTCACCTTGCCGGGGGCGAAAAAAATTATAGCCTGTACAAATAAAGACAACGCCGCATCCATCCGTGTTCTGGAAAAGTCAGGCTACAAGCGAATTTACACGGCTCCGGACCTTTACGTCTGGCGCTATCCTGCTGAGGACCAAGATGATGAAGCTGCCACAGCATGATTCTGCAGCAAGCCTCATAATCGTCTGCAAGGCCTGTACGGCAAAGTGCAGGATGGTCTTCGAGCCGGAGAGCGGCAATTTGAAAGGCAACAAATGCCCCAGAGGCGAAGCCTTCGCGAAGGCCTACCATCCGGACGCCGTCAAGATCAGGACCTATCTGGTCCCGGTGGAGAACGGGCACATGAAGCGTATGGCGCTGCGTACGGAGGTGCCCATCGGCGAAAGTCTTTCGGAAATAATTGAAGCCGCGCTGAAGCCTGCAGCCGTAAAGGCGCCCGTGGAAGCCGGCGCCACTGTATTCAGGAACGTTGGCGGCAGCGGCGTGGACCTGATAGCGACGAGAAAGATGCCTGCCAGATCCAGCGTCAAAACACCTGGGTCAGATTAAAAAAAAGCGGCGGATCCCATTAAGCCGCCGGCTCGCCCACAACAAAATACCCGTGAATGCCAGGCCTGTCAAGCGAACAACATCGTTAGATGGGTCTTTGTTTTGGGTATGAAGTACGCGAGGTGAGCTTATGACCCAATTTGAGACGTTTTACAGCCTGGTCGGTGCCGAGGATCTCGAAGGTGCGATCCAGGCCGCTGTCGACTACGCGGATGCCGAAGAAACCCTAACAGGCTTTCTTCGCGAAGGCTTTGTCCAAAGCATGAGTTCCACCCAAGGATGGACAAGGGATGGCGGCGCGATCTGGAAGGAGCACATACGGAGTGAGATCTTGGATTTGGTTCTCGCCAATCTCAGGCTCAACATAGAGGCGTTCTATCAAAAAAACAAGAAAGGCGCCGCGCCAGTAATCGTCGCCTGTCCAGACGGCGAAACCCACACCCTTGGCGCCAAGGTTACCACGTCGCTGCTGCGGATCAAAGGGTTCAATGCGCGCTTTATAGGCGCAGACCTGCCGGCGGATCAGCTGATGTCTCTGGTTGACAGTGTCAAGCCGGCAGCCGTAGTGTTTAGCGTGACACATCATTATAACCTTTTGGCGCTAAAAGATACCATAACCCAGCTCAAAGGCAAGTTTCCGCAGCTGTTGATCGCTGCAGGCGGCGCTTCCCTCAGGCACAATGCGGACGCCTTTCCTGAGGTCAGAGTGGTGACGAATCATGACGCGCTGTTTGAAATGATAAGGGGTGAGCTCAGATGAGGCTGGCTTCCTATTTTGCCATGAGATTTATCAAAAGATCCAAGATGCAGTCCGCTTTGATTGTGGCCGGATTGACTATGGGCGTCGCGGTGCTGGTGATCACGACCTGGCTCGTCGAAGGGATGCGCGCTGCCATGGACGAGACCTATGCAGGGAACATTCCGCACCTTGTGGTGAGACAGTTGGGAGAAACGACGCAAGGCCTGGAGGATAGGGTGGGGCTTGAGGAGACCATCGGCAAAGCTCTGCCTGGGCTTGTGGCCATGACCCCGACGCTGGATCAGCAAGTGGTGCTGAGGCTGCCGCCGTCCGATCCGGCAGCTGCGGGGGACACGCCTCTGACGATGCGGGGGCTGAAGCTGGCTCGCGCTGGGGATCTGTACCCGCTGGGAAGCGCCATGATCAGCGGTCGAACCTTTAAAGAGGGCCGTGAAATTGTCGTGGGGACTTTGCTCGCCGAACGCCTGTCTCTGGAGGTTGGCGATGGGGTGGTGCTGGAGGACGATCATGGGAAAACGGCAACTTTTAATGTCGTTGGTATTTTTGACCTGAAGCTCGAAGAGGAAAATGCGTCAATGGCTTATGTGGATTTATCCGCGCTGCAGTTGGCGTTTGGACTGGAAGAGGCCGCGGCGCAAATTGAGCTGCAGCTGGAAGACGCTTTCAAGGCAGGCGAAGCGTCACTTCAGCTGGCCTCTGTGCTTGACTGGCCGTCCCTCGAAATCAGAAGCTGGGAGACGACCCATGAGCAGCTGTTTGAAGCCGCAGCCCTGCAGCGCAGTGCCATAAGGCTTTTGATGATCGCGGTGACGCTGATCATTTTCGTGGGGACGGTGCTGATTCTGTCCTTGTCCGTGTATCAGCGTGCTGTTCAGCTGGCGGTGTTTAAGTCCCTGGGACTTCGCAGCGGTCAGGGGGGAATGGTGTTTGCGCTCTATGCTTTTTACCTGTCGCTGTTTGGGGTCTTTGGAGGGATTGCAGCAGGGTCGGGGCTTATTCGACTTTATAAGACTCAGTCTGTTTTGGGGATCAGCGCCTATCAGCAGGCACCTGAGCTGAATCTGGTCAGTCTGGTCCTGTCCCTGGCGGTGTTGCCGCTGGCTTCGGCTGTGGCAGCGAGGGGCGTGGCCCAGTGGGTGATCAGCAAAGATCCTGCGGAGGTGATTCGGCATGGGTAATATTCAGCCATCGGCATTATCACTTTCCGGGGTTGTCAAATCCTTTGGCAAAAATAATGAGAAACGTGCGCTTTCAGGCATAGACCTGGCTTTTGCCGATGGTGAGATCACTTCAATCACCGGCCCAAGCGGCGCTGGCAAGAGTACGCTGCTTCAGATCGCCGGTTTGATGCTGACACCGGATCAAGGGGAGGTCATGGTGCGGGAGCGGCGTGTTTCCGAGATGACAGGGGCGACACGCGGACGCTATTTAAGACAGGAACTGGGCTTCGTTTTTCAGCGCCCTGCCTTGATTCCAGAATTTACCGTGCTGGAGAATGTGTTGCTTACAGACCGTATATTGAACGGAAAAGTGGAAGCGTCAAATTTGCCTTATGCCAAGAAGCTGATCCTGGAAGCCGGTTTGTCCGGCTGTGAAGCGGAATTTCCATGGGCGCTGTCCGAGACCCAGCAGAAGACGGTGACGCTGGTGAGGGCACTGGTCAATATGCCGTCGATCCTTTTGATCGATGAGCCTGTGGCAGGGATGGATGAGCGTTCGGCTGAGGTCATGATCCGGCTGATTTGGCAGATCCATGAGAAATTCAGGACGACCTGCATTATGGTCAACAACGAGCGGGTCCTGGCAGAGAGGTCCGACCGGGTGATCGAGCTGAGGGAAGGACGCGTATTTGCGGATTTTAGAAGAGGATTGTAAGGTTCGGAAGATGAGGGAAGACGGGGGAAACAGAAGTTGGATGAAAGGGTCCTGATTCTGTTTCACCGTCTTCCCTTTAATGCGCGAACGAGGTATAATAATTAAACATGCAATTTTTGTAATGAGTTTCGAATGCATTGGGAGGTTGACATGAAACCGACACTTTATCTGGATTTTGACTCGACCATTGTCAATTCCGAACGCGCTTTTTGCGCGGTATATAATCAGCATTATCAGCACTTTGAAGATTTTGTGCCTGCTCACGAAGAGCATGCGGGGGACTGGGTGTTCCGGCATGCGTGCCCGCTGATTCATCAGCGCAGCGCGGATCCAGTTGCCGAAGTGCGGCGGATTTTTGGTCTGGAGGACTTTTTCAGCCATCTTGAGTTTTACGAGGGTGCCTTTCAAACCATACAGGCACTGAAGTCCGAGTACGAAATAGTCATTTGTACCTCTGCCTCCCCTGAGAACGGTTCGAAAAAGGTGATGTGGATTGAGCAGCACATGCCCTTTGTGGATGAGATCATCATTTTAGTCAACAAATCCAATAATGGGGTTGGCAAAGGCCGTGTTCACATGCTGGAGCCTGGGGCGGTATTCGTGGATGACCATCCGGCCAATCTGCGGTCCACGGAGGCCCAACGAAAAATTTTGTTTAATTACAATGGCAGGATTACGGATTACAACCGGGGCTGGGACGGCGAGGCGGTCAGCAGCTGGACGGAATTGTATGAGCGGCTGATGATGAAGGGGTAGGGGCATAGGCGTGAAAAAACGCGCTCTCGCCGTGGTTTGGGAGAGCGCGCTGGTAGGGCGCTTTGGGCTTTGGATTGTGACGCTGCATAGTGACAGTTTGGAAGTGGCCGGCAGCCTTACAAAAGGTCGATTTTTGCTGCCAGAATGAAGTCGTTGTAGGACAGACCTTTGATCTTATGGGTCATCAACCGGACGACGACGCGTCCCCAACTCAGTTCAAGGTCGGGATGATGGCCTTCCTCTTCGGCTAATAAACCAATTCTGTTGACGAATTCCAGAGCGCTGACGAAATCCTTGAATTTAAAGCGGCGTTCCAGCTGCTTGTCTTCCAGTACTGTCCAGTCACTGTGAAGCTGTGGCTTCAGGCGCTGGATCTCATCCGCCTCAAGGGGCGGGGTGTCGATAGTGCAGGGAATACATTGCTTTGCCAGTAAGACTTCCATGAGGAACCCTCCTCGAATGATTCATAGGTGATAGGTTTGTTTGACGTTCTATTTATACACCTTTGGACCAGAAATTAAACAGGGAGCGCCCTGCGGCCGGGTGAGGGACTTTGGAAGCTGGCAGGAAAAAGATTGGCGAATGAAGAAGGCTTGGATGAGAAGCTGATAAATTGTGTCCAAATTGTGTGAAGCTCTGGCACCATTTCAAGTTTGGTGACAGGCACCGGTTTTGTTTTTGTCCGCGTCACCCAATTAAAATTTTAACAAGAGGAGAATTTTCATGAGTCGAAATCCTATTCTCAATGCTGCTCTGAACGCGGCACTCAGTAAAGTTGGCGCAGGGGACCGGATCGCGGTCATAGCAGCGCGTTTTCCGGCGCCGGAGGGTGTAGAGGTGATTGACCTTGCCCTTTGTGACGGAGTCCCGTCCTTTAAGACCACTTTTGAGCTGTTGATGTCTCAGCTGGACATTGACCAGATCACCAGGACTGAAGAGCTGGAAAAGGCAGATTCAGAAGCGAAGAGTTATATTGAGAGTCTGGCGGAAGCCAAGGGGGCAAAAATGGAAGCGCTGACCTACCGTCAGTTCAAAATCCTCGCCAAGAGCGCGCGCTTCGCAGTAAGGATTGGTGAAGCTGAGGTTCAGGCCAGTGTCGTTCTGAGAGAAAGAGAAGTCTAACAGCAAAAGTTTGCTTAACGTAAACCTAAAAATTAAATAGGTTGACAATTGATGACCAGGGTTTTATACTCGAATTGTCAACTAATTTAACTTTGGAGGTTTACAATCATGACGACTACAAATGCTGCCAAAAGTACAAACTTATCCCTTCGGGATATGATGCTGGTGTCCATGTTTACGGCGATTCTCGCTGTTCTGGCTTACGTTGCTGTCCCGCTGCCCTTTTCACCGGTACCGGTTACAGGTCAGACTTTTGGAATCATGCTCATTGGGCTCCTGCTTGGGAAAAAGCGCGGCGTTATGGCCGTCACATTGATGCTGCTTCTGGGTGCGGCAGGCGTACCCGTTTTTTCAGGGGGACGTGCCGGCTTGTCGATTTTAGTAGGTCCTACAGGCGGCTATCTTTTTAGCTGGATCTTGTCAGTTGTTGTTATTGATGCGTTGAAATCCAAAATTCAAGGGTTTAAAGGCGCAGTGATCGCATCGCTTGTCGGTGGGGTTATAGTCGTTTACGCCATAGGCGTACCTTGGCTGGCAATTTCTACGGGCATGTCCCTGGGGGCGGCTTTTATTGCAGGCGCTTTGCCGTTTCTGGCAGGGGATTTTTTTAAAGTTGCCATTGCGGCCATAACAGCAGCCCGCATGCCAAAAAATTTATTACGACAGTAAGGCGTCGTTTTTATGCTTCACAGCCTGTCTTTGAGAGAGGCCCGTTTGTGAGGCAAAGAGCCGGTCAGTTCTGCTCATGGCGCCTTAAATGCTGCTTAGACAATTCATATGAGGTGAATCATGGGTAAAATTATTCTGGTAACATTGACTGCGGCGCTTGGCATTTGGATGATTTATATCGCGCTCCAGATCAAACAGGGGGGAAAACCCCAGTACGGCAGCATTGGCCAGCGGATCAGATATGAAGATGCAGCCAGTCAGACACTATTTTTGGAAAAGACGAGACGTTATCACCTGATTATAGGCCTTGGATTTGTTGGGGTAGCCCTTACTGCCTGGCTGATTTCAAAGCCGGCGGTAGTTCTGTTTCTCTATTTGATTTATGCGGCGGTGATCAACTTCGCCAGAGCCCACATTGAGAATCAGCTGCTGGAAACAGATATTGACACGGAGGCGCGTTCATGAACAAAAATCAGGTTAAAGCTGATTTGGCGCTGCTCATTGTGACAATAGCCTGGGGCGTTTCTTTCCTGCTGACGAAAAATGCGTTGGTCGGCCTCGAGACCTTTAATTTTCTAGCTGTTCGCTTTGGTATAGCGACGCTCATTTCAGTCGTTATTTTTTTGAAGGACATGATCCGGATGAGCCGAAAAACTTTGTTGCTTGGCATAGGTGTCGGTTCGGTGATGTTCGCGGCTTATGCCCTTCAGACTGTGGGCATCACTCTGACGACGATTTCAAAATCTGCCTTTATAACAGGCACCAGTGTGCTGATGGTTCCGCTTTTTATGGCGCTTTTTCTGAAGCGCATACCGGACAGGTCCTCGCTGGTTGGTGCTTTCATGGCGTTTGTAGGTCTTGGCTTGATGACGCTGACTGGAGGGAGCTCAGATGCGGGCGCTGCCGGCAGCCTGAACCTGGGCGATTTGCTGACGCTGATTGCCGCAGTGGGCTTTGCGCTCTATATCCTTGCAGTGGGCAAATATACCACGCAGGTAGACTCGATCCCCTTTGCCATTGTACAGCTCGGCACAGTTGCCGTTTTCAGCGGCATAACCTCCTTGCTGTTTGAAACGCCAGTTGTACCGACAGGCAGCGAGACCTGGTTTGCCATTTTGTTTTTAGCCATAGTTTGTACGTCCTTAGCGTTTATTGTTCAGAATGTAGCTCAGAAATACACCACTTCAACCCACACGGCACTCATCTTTTCCGGAGAACCTGTTTTCGCGGCCATGTTCGCCTATGTGATGATCGGTGAAGTCCTGGGGAGAAACGGCGTCATAGGCGGCGGGCTCATTTTGGCCGGGATGCTGGTGGCTGAACTCAACCTCGTCGATAAACTCAAAAAACGGCAAGGCACTTCGGAGGCAGCGTAATGTTGAATCCCAATATGCAAGAAAAAGTGGTACTGGTAAACGAGGAGAATGTTGTTCTCGGAACTATGGAAAAGCTTGAGGCTCATCAAAAAGGCCTGCTTCACAGGGCTTTCTCGGTACTCCTGTACAATGACGCCGGGGAGATGCTGATTCAGAGGCGTGCCCTTGGGAAATATCACACACCCGGCCTTTGGACCAATGCCTGCTGCAGTCACCCGAGAGAAGGGGAGACTATAACCGCGGCGGCATCCCGTAGATTGAAGGAAGAGCTTGGAATAGAGATCCCGCCGGAAGCCCTTCAAGTTAAGGGGCATTTTGTTTATAAGGCAGCCTTTGACAATGGTCTTACAGAGCACGAATATGACACCATGGTGTCCGGTCATTTCAATGGTGTTGTTGAAGCCTTCAATCCGGAAGAAGTGGAGGCTGTCCGCTGGATCGACATGGAGACGCTGAAACTTGAGATCAAAGCACATCCGGAGAAATTTACGCCATGGTTTAAGGAAATAGTTAAACGCGTTTAATTAATTTGAATTTTAAGGAAAAGCAACCCGAGTAAATTGGGTTGCTTTCTGTGAATATTGACAAAAAAATTGGTAGGGAAGGCGGTGTCTGACACCGCCTTCCTTCCTCGACTTCACTGGAGGAAATTACTCCAACCCTTTGAAAATCAAGTCGGGACACTAAGTGTCCCGGATTGCCAAAAAATAGTTACAATTTGCAGAATTATTAGAAAATTTGTGGTCTTTTTATAAAGTGAAGATATTATAAGATGTTGGGTAACATATGACTCGTTTTATGATAAAATAGTGGTGCAATGTGCCTCGAAGGCTGTGTTTGACATAAGTTAAACGAACATTTGCAGAAAAGACCATCGGCAAAAAAAAGCAAAAAAGATGCCGCAGGTTTAGAAAATTTCAACAAGGCTTTGATTGCTTAAACATCAAGAAACGGGGTGCCAAAATGACATGCAGCTGCAAACAGGATCCCATGGGGATTCAGGATCAAGTTGAGGATCGAGCGCTCGTGGATCTCAGTCTGATTGATCCTATTATTGAAAAGTACGGCAAGGTCAAAGGCAGTACAATCACTATTCTTCAGGGTGTGCAGGAAACTTACGGGTTTTTGCCGTCTGAAACGTTAACTTACATAGCCAAAAAAACGGGCATGAAAGAAGCTAAGCTCTACGGCGTCGCCACGTTTTACACACAGTTCAGAATGAAGCCGGTCGGCAAGAATCTGATCATGCTTTGTCAGGGGACGGCGTGCCACGTTAACGGGGCGTCTGCCATTGAGAAGGCAATCGTGGAGGAGCTCGGCATCTGTGAGGGCGAAACGACAAGTGACGGTATTTTCACGTTTACGAATGTCGCCTGCCTGGGCTGCTGCAGCTTGGCGCCGGTCATGATGATCAACGGCGAAACTTACGCGAAGCTGACACCGGAGAAGACGGTCGGCGTACTGAGAGAACTCAGGGCAGAGGCCCAATCTGAAATGGAGGTCAGCTGATGAAAGTGCTTGTCGGCGCAGGCAGCTGCGGATTTGCAGCAGGCGCGCATAAACTCATGGATGAGCTGGAAGCCATCCAGGATCTTCAAATCGATTACGAGATCACAGGCTGTATTGGCATGTGCCACCTGGAGCCTATCATGGAGGTTCATGAAGGCGGCGAGGTGTTCCGGTTCGTCAAAGTCTTGCCGGAGGATGTCAGACCAATCCTGGAGGATTTCAGAAATTACGCAAATAACCGGATCAGTGTGGAGGATGCTGACAGTCTCGTGAAGCAGCCCCGCGTCGTTCTGAAAAACTGTGGTGTCATCAATCCTGAGGATATCGAGGATTACATAAATATAGGCGGCTATGAGGCGATTCGCAATTGCTACGAATCGAGCTCGCCGGAGGCCGTCATTAACGAAATCAAAACTTCAGGCCTCAGAGGGCGCGGCGGCGCGGGCTTCCCGACCTGGTTCAAGTGGGATGCGGCCAGAAAATCACCTGGTCCTAAGAAATATGTCGTCTGCAACGCGGACGAAGGGGACCCGGGGGCGTTCATGGACCGTTCCGTACTCGAGGGCGATCCCCATACTCTGATTGAGGGCATGATGATCTGCGGTTTTGCCATTGACTCTGACGAAGGCGTCGTCTACGTCCGCGCGGAATATCCGCTGGCGATCCGCCGTCTTGAGAAGGCTATCAAAGACGCGAGAGCAAAAAACATCCTTGGCAAAGATATCTTTGGCATCAAAGGCAGAAACTTTGATCTCCGCATCAAAGCAGGCGCCGGCGCCTTTGTCTGCGGCGAGGAAACCGCTTTGATCGCGTCCCTCGAAGGCGAGCGCGGCATGCCTAGACTGAAGCCGCCGTTCCCGGCGCAAAAGGGCTTCTGGCAGCTGCCTACCAACATCAATAACGTCGAAACTTTCGCCAACGTGCCATGGATCATCCGCAACGGCGGCGCGGCGTTTGCCAAGTTCGGCATTGAGAGCAGCAAGGGGACGAAAGTCTTCGCCCTGACGGGCAAAGTCAAAAAAGGCGGCCTGGTGGAAGTGCCTATGGGCATGTCCCTGCGCGAGGTCATCTATGACATTGGCGGCGGCATTGTGGGCGACAGACCGTTTAAAGCGGTTCAGCTGGGCGGACCTTCCGGCGGTTGTGTGCCTATGCAGCTGATCGACACCTCCGTCGACTATGAGTCTATTACGCGAACCGGCGCAATTGTCGGCTCCGGCGGCATGGTCGTCATGGATGACACCACTTGTATGGTGGATATGGCGCGCTTCTTCCTGGACTTCACCTGCAAGGAATCCTGCGGTAAATGTACGTATTGCCGCATGGGCACCAAACGCATGCTGGAAATCCTGGAGCGCATCACAAACGGCCAGGGCAAAGACGGCGACATTGAACTCCTCGAGGAGCTCAGCTACAAGGTTAAAGACGGCTCCCTGTGCGGCCTCGGCCAAACGGCGCCAAACCCGGTTTTAACGACGATCAAGTACTTCCGCAACGAGTACGAGGATCACATTTACAACAAGACTTGTACGGCGAAGCAGTGCGCTGCGCTGATCCGCTATGAGGTCGTTGCGGACAAGTGTATCGGTTGTACGGTATGCGCGAAGGCGTGTCCGGTCTCCTGCATCAAGGGCGAGCTGCGCAAGGTCCACGAGATCGACCAGGATGCCTGCATCAAGTGCGGACAATGCTTCCAGAAGTGTAAATTCGACGCGATTCGTGTCTACTAACGGCGAAAGGAATGTGAACAAATGCCATATATCAGAGTTAATATCGATGGCCGTGAGATTCAGACCTATCGCGGCCATACGATCCTGGAAGTCGCGGCTCAGGCCGGGATTGACATCCCAACCCTGTGCCACGACGATAAGATAGAGAACTACGGCTCCTGCGGCATCTGCGTCGTAGAAGTCGAGGGCAACCCGCGCCTGGTGCGCTCCTGCTCTACTGAGATCATGGACGGCATGGTCATCAGAACCATGTCTGACCGTATCCGGGAAAGCCGGAAGACGACCCTTGAGCTGCTGCTGTCCGACCATACCGGCGACTGTAAGGCACCGTGTACCCATGGCTGTCCGGGCCACGTTGACGTTCAGGGCTACGTCGGCCTGATCGCCAACAAACAGTACCAGGAGGCACTGAAGCTCATCAAGAAAGAGCTGCCGCTTCCTGCGTCCATCGGCAGGGTTTGTCCTCACCCTTGCCAGACACAATGCCGACGCGGCCTCGTGGACGAGTCCATCACCATTGCCTGGCTGAAGTATTTTGTCGCGGACCTCGACCTTAAGAGCGGAAGCCCTTACATGCCGCCAATGCTGCCGGATTCCGGGAAGAAAGTCGCCATAGTCGGCGGCGGCCCGAGCGGACTTTCCGCGGCTTACTACCTGCGCACCCAAGGCCACGCAGTAACTGTCTATGAAGCTATGCCGGAATTTGGCGGCATGCTCAAATATGGTATTCCGCTCTACAGACTGCCAAAGGATGTCCTGAAGTCAGAAGTGGAAGTCATCCGCAGCATGGGCGTCGAGCTCAAGCCTAACATTCGTATAGGTACTGATGTGACCCTGGAGTATCTCAGAGAGAAGTTTGACGCGGTGTACATAGGCATAGGCGCATGGACCAGCATGGGCATTGACTGCCCTGGGGATCAGCTGGACGGCGTCATTGGCGGCATACAGTTTCTGACTAAGTTCGCGGTCAATGAACCAATCAAGACCGGCGAGCGCATCGCGGTTATTGGCGGCGGCAACACGGCTATGGACGCGGCAAGAACGGCGATCCGCCTTGGCGCCAAAGAAGTCTACACTATTTACCGTCGAACCAAGGAAGATATGCCTGCGGTGGATATCGAGATTGAAGAGGCTATGGAAGAGGGCGTCGTCTTTAAGTTCCTTCTCAGCCCAATTGAGGTTATTGGCGACGAAAACGGCCGCGTGAAGCAGATCCGGCTGCAGAAAATGCAGGTCGTCGGCGGCGGTGCGGACGGACGCAAAAAAGTGGTGCCTGTTGAAGGCGAAGAGGAAATTTTGAATGTAGACTCGGTGATCATGTCCGTTGGACAACGTCTTAAAGGGGATGGCTTTGAGGAGCTCGCCCTGAACAAGCACGGCTACATTGTTGCAGATCCTGAGACCTTCATGACCAACCTGGACGGCGTCTTCGCCGGCGGGGACGCGACGAATAAGGGCGCGGATATTGCCATTGCTGCGATTGCAGAAGGCAAGTGGGCGGCGCGCGTCATGAATACCTATCTCCACGGCAACCTGAAGCCCCACAAGGATCCATTCTACGTCAAGCGTGAGGACCTCACCAGCGAGAGCTTCCCGGATGTGGTTCGCGAGCTTCGCCCGCATATGGCTCATGAGCATCCTGAACTGAGAAAGCACAACTTTGAAGAGGTCGTCAAGGGCTATACCGAGGCGGCGGCAGTGCAGGAAGGCAACAGATGCCTGGAGTGCGGCTGCCACGATTACTTCGAGTGCGATCTGATCACCCATTCCCAGGCCTATGATGTCAAACCGGAGCGCTTTGCCGGTGAGATGCACAAGCGTATGGACGACGACGATCATCCGTTTATCAAGCGGGATCCAAACAAGTGCATACTGTGCGGCCAGTGCGTCAGAATCTGTGACGAGGTCATGGACAACACGGCGCTGGGTCTTGTCAGCCGCGGCTTTGACACTATTGTGAAGCCATCCATGGAGAAAAACCTGAAAGAGACGGAGTGTATTTCCTGTGGCCAGTGCATCAGCGTTTGTCCGACCGGAGCGCTCCAGGAGCGTACGCCAATCCATAAGCCGGTACCGGTTCGCACTACGCTGACTACGACGGCTTGCTCCTGCTGTTCCGTGGGCTGTACCCGCGACCTTGAGAGCCGCGGCGCCATGCTGCTGCGCTCATTGCCGGTGAGCGGTGAAAACACGGTCAACGACGGGCTCCTGTGCTCGAAGGGCCGCTTTGGCTTCTCGGCATATATCACAGAAAACCGTATTACTAAGCCGATGGTCCGCAAAGACGGCGAACTGGTAGAAACGACCTTCAGAGAGGCCTTCCTCTATGCGGCAAGACGCGCTCAGAGCCTGCATCTCCTGCACGGACGCAATTCTGTGGGCATCAGCATCTCTGACCGCTACACCAACGAGGAGCTCTACATGGCGAAGAAATTCGGCGTCGAGGTTCTGGGCACCAACGAAATCTTCTCCCTTGGCAACAAGAAGAGCGGACTTAAGGATGTCCTCCCGTATGACGCGTCTCCGAACCTGCTCGACGAGCTGACCAGGACGGATGTCATAATCTCTGTTGGCGGCGACATGATGACGGATTACGCGATCGCGGCGCTGAAAGTCAAAGAAGCGGTTGGAAATGGCGCTAAACTGATTCACCTCAATAATCGTAAGAATAAGCTGGATGATTGGGCAGCGCGCTCCGTCAAGCTGGAGAATAATCTGGAATTCCTCCGCGAAATCGCCAAGTATTTGGCAGATCACAGCACTAAGGCAATACGGGCTGCTGGTTTAGAGGACGTTAAAGCGTCACTCTCAGATGTTCGCGTGTCTTCCGAAGCCGCAGAAATTGCGGAGCTCTATCTCAACGCCAAGAAGGCCATGATCGTGTATGACGGCCGTGAAATCAGCCTAGAAGGCGAGCAGCTCATTGCATCACTCTGCATGCTGTCCGGCCATATTGCGTCCGCGCGGGAAGGCTTCATCAAACTGCGCGCCAACGCCAACGGCCAGGGTCTCGTCGACATGGGCATTGACCTCGACAGCGCGTCCAAGTACGCGAAAATCGCCAGCGGCGAAATCAAAGGCCTGATGGTCTTTGGTGAGGATGTCTCTGTGGACGCCGTCCGCGGACTGTCCTTCCTGATGGTTCAGGATACCCATATGACTGAGCTCGCGAAAATCGCGGATGTCGTCATTCCTGCCACGGTCATGGTTGAGTCAAACGGCACGATCACTTCCGCGGAGCGCCGCATCCACAGCGTCAGCGCTGCCGTTGAATCCCCAACGGGTCTCAGCAACTGGGAGATCTTCAAGGAGCTCATGAATACCTACAGCACCAACTGCGCGGTCCAGAGCCACGAGGAGATCACCGAGGAGTACAGCCGCGACATGTTTGGCTATGTAGGCCTCACTAATAAAATGAAGGCTGCCGATGGTCCTGTCTACTGGCCAATCGGTCAGTCCCCGCAGCTTTACACTCGCGAGCAATTGGCGGCTCATGGACGTTACGTCATCCCGCAGGAAGGCAGACTCTTCGACTCGATTGAAGAGACGAACTATTTGAAGCGACTCTTTGGGGCGTTTATTAAAGAGGCGACGGCTTAAGGCGGACCAGATAAGGTTTAGTTAAGGTTGAGGAGTTGAACTATGGCGCGTGGCGCCATAGTTCAACTCCTCTTTATTTTGTGGCAGATTGACCTAATTTATGGCGGCAAGATCCCTATTAGTGGTATAATGTCAATAACAAGGACAAATGGCAGGAGGGATGACGTGTGATCAGACTGATGGATGAAAAGCTGATTGATTACTATGTGGAGAAGCTGGGCGTTATGTCTTGTTTTTCAAAGGATCTCAGGCCTCATATGACCCTGTATCAGATTGAGCGCGGGGAAGAGGTTTACGAACTGAATCAGCCGGTGACCATGTTTTACTTTTTGGCCATGGGGACGCTGAAGGTATCTTACGCACTGGATAATGGAAAAGTCGTGCTTTTAAGATTTATCAAACCACCGGGGGTGTGCGGGGATGTTGAGATTGGCATCAACAGGCCGGTGAGGACCTCCGTCAGCGCTGCGACGGATTGTCACCTGATTGGAATACACCTTGAGGTGATTAAGGCGCAAACGGCAGAGGACTCTGTGTTTAAGGATTTCATCATCGAGAGTCTGAGCCATAAAGTCATGGCGGTGTCCAATGCCATGGCCATCAATCTGAGTTATCCGCTGGAAAACAGGTTTGCGGGGTATTTGCTGTCGATTTCCTCTCAGGTCAATGACCGACGCGTTCAGGAAATAAAGACCTTTGATCTCAGGGAAATCGCAACCATGCTGGGGACCAGTTACAGACATTTGTGCCGGGTGATCAAAGATTTTTCTGACCAGGGACTTATTGAGAAGCGCCGCAGCCAGATCCTCATCAAGGACTATGCGGGACTGGAGTCCTTGTCTGCCGGGTTTTATGAGTAGCGTTGAGCGGTTAAATTTAAGGGATAGGAAGAAGTTGGTTTGTTGGGAAACGCTGAGCGGATTCTCAATTTTGACCAGCTTCTTTTTTAGATTAGAGTGCGAAAGGTGGTTGGTCGTGGTTGTGGATTGAATTAAAAATAAATTTCGTAATTTCGACGTGGTAAATATTGACAATTAATCCCTCTTTTGATATTGTAAAAATATACCAATCACAGGAGGGATTCTATGAATAATGTTAGTCTGATCGGCCGTCTCACCCATGAACCAGAGTTGAAATTTACCCAGGGCGGACTAGCTGTCAACAAGCTGATCATTGCGGTGGACCGTTCACTCGGTCGCGAAAAGCGGGATGAGCTCAGGCGCCAGGGCAAACCGACCGCAGACTTTCCAAGAGTTGTCGCAATGGGGAAATTGGCGGAAACCTGCCAGACGTATTTGAAGAAGGGTGATTTGTTCAGCGTGGAAGGCAGGGTTTCAACTTCATCTTATGAAAATAAGGATGGGGATAAAGTGTTCAACACAGATATCATTGCGTCACATATTCGATTTTTGACACCTAACCGCGGCACAACTGAAATTATACCGGCAGACCTTTCTTCAGAAGAGGCCGTTGAGATAGCGCCTTTCTAATTCGCTCAGCAAAGTCGACTGAAGATAGGAGATGGGAGTAACTCAGCATAACCATCGGCAAATCAAAATAGATCTAAGTCATCAGCAAGATTATACATAAGCGCCGGCCATCTGTTCATTCTTCGGAATGTCCAGATGGCCGGCGGCAGTTTTTGAAAAATTTTGTGATGAATTCTTAACTTTTGTGTGACTTTTGACCATATAAACTTTTTTTAGATTTGTTATAATGATAACAGTAAATTTTACCAGTGAAGGAGAACGACAACGACTATGTACGATTATCATATGCATTCATACTTTTCAACAGATTGCGCGATTCCGGTCAAAGAAATGATCGAGGGTGCTGTCACAGCCGGTATGAAGGAGATCGCGATCACGGATCACGTCGACTACGAATATAACTCCACAGAAATTCAGTTTGATTTTGACGTTGAAGTTGGACTGCGAGAGTACGAAGTGATTGGGGAAGAATACGCCGACCGGATTACTGTGCGCAAGGGCATTGAGATTGGCATTCAGCCCCATGTCCTGGGCCGCTGCTCTGTGCTGGTGAACATGCATGCCTTTGACTTTGTCATTGCCAGCGTGCACAACGCCGGAAAGCAAGACCTTTACAACGGCGACTTTTACCGGGACAGAACCCCGGAAGAAGCACTGCTCTATTTTTATGATGAACTGTATCAGATGCTGAAGGACTATAAGGACTACTCCGTCATAGGTCATTTCGACATAGTCAAGCGCTATAATGAGGATGTCAAAGCGTTGCCCTTCGAGAAGTATCGTGAGGTCATAGCGAAGCCCCTGAAAGAGATCATAAAAGCGGGGAAGGGCATTGAGATCAATCTGTCCGGCATCCGCCAGGGCCTTGGCGAGAGCCTGCCTTCCCTTGATGTCCTGAAGCTCTATAAAGAGCTGGGCGGGGAGATCGTCACCCTGGGTTCGGATTCCCATGTGCCGGAGACTATAGGCGATCAGTTCCGCCTTGGCGTTGGGATGCTGAAAGAAGCCGGCTTCGACAAAATTTACCGCTTCGAGCGCATGCAGCCTATTCCGGTGCCGCTTGCGGAGCTGGAAGCGAAATATCTCATATAGTCCATATTGTTCCAGATAATGCCGGACCTTTCCGTAAACTACGAAAGCCCGGGACCTCCAGGACCTCCAGTACCCCAGGACTCCGCCACGGCTTCACACATCCGACAGATCACGAAGACTATAACAGCAGGTGAGGGATTGGCCTTGCGATTTCGCAAATTATCAACGGGTAAAATCGACTATAACATGCGCATCTTTGCCTTGTATGGCATTCTGTATGAGACCGCGCTGAATTTTTACAAACCGTTTTCCGTCAAGTTTCTGGAGCGGATTGGCGGCAGCGAGCTGGAGATTGCCCTGATCAACGCCCTTCCGGGCTTGGTGACGCTGATCGCCATCCTGCCTGGCGCCCTGTGGCTCAGGCGCTCAGAGGATACGCAGCTCACCACTGCCAGGCTCATTTTGTTTGGCCGATGGTTCCTGTTCGCCATGGCCTTCATTCCATTCCTTCCACCGCAGTACCGGGCATTTGGCTTCCTCGCCCTGTTTACGCTGATGTGCATTCCAGACGCCATCTATCAGACGAGCTACCAGAGCTTTATAGGTGTCTTGTTCGAACCCCGGGCCAGGGCCAATGCCATAGGGATGCGCAACAAGCTGACGGTTCCGGCACTAACGGCGGTGACGCTGCTCAGCGGCAATATCCTGACCTTGGTTCCAAAAACCGATGAGCAGCGTTTATTCATCTATCAGATCTTTTTTGGACTTGCCTTCTTCTTTGGCGTGATGGAATACAAAGCCTTCAAGAAATTCAAGGTTGCGAAAAAGGACGCGGGATTTGCCAGATCCAGCGGACGCGAGCCCCTCAAGCCTCAGGTCATAAAAATCCTCAGCAACAAACAATTCCGCTTTTTCGCCCTGTGCAGTCTTGGCTTTCACTTTGGCTGGCACATGGGTTGGCCGCTTTTCAACATCTATATGATTAAGACCCTTGGAGCGAACGAACTCTGGCTCGCGGTCATTTCGGTGGCCTCAGCCATTACCATGTTCTTTGGCTACAGCTTCTGGAGCCGTCAGATCGAAAAGCGCGGAAACAGTTTCGTGCTGCCAATCTGTACCTTTGGCATGGCTTTGACGCCCCTCATGTATGCCTGGTCGCCCAATCTGTATATCTTGCTGCCAACGGCTCTGATCTCCGGATTTTTTACAGCCGGGACCCTCAGTGTCACTTTAGGGGCGCTGCTGGAGGCGACGCCGCAGGATAACCGGGTCATGTATATAGCGGTCTACAACGTGTTAATCAACCTCAGTCTGGCTACGGCGCCAATGCTGGGTCACTATTTCTTTGAACTCAAGGGCATTGTGTTCGCGCTTTACATGACGGGGCTGTTTCGTTTCCTGGGAACGCTGCTCTTTTTCTACAGAGACCGGCGCATTGCAAAGGAGAAACTCGGTGTCTGCGGCTGACGCCTATTGACACCGAGTTTCACTTCAAAAAAAGTGAGGCAGAAAAGGGTGACGAACACCCTCTTCTGCCTCATTTTTCATTTTTACTTTACCCTTTAAATGCACATGGCATGCCGGCGACGCACTTCCCGCAGACATCCGCTAAACCCAGGTGCTTGAGATGGCGGGCGTTTTCCAGGCACATTTCGTAGCACCGGTGACGGTCGAAATGTTCAAAAAACAGGGCGTTGTGAACGCAGGCGGAGACGCAGGCACCGCAAGACCCGTCAGCCTTGTAGGCACAGCGCTCAAGATCAGGGCGGGGCGAAGGCTCAAGGACTAAGTCCGTAACAATGCTGCCCACGCGCCCGGCGCAGCCTGCTTCTGTGATCAGCATGTTGTTGAGCCCAAAGGTGCCCAGCCCCGCGGCATAGGCCACGTGGCGATGGGACCAGTCGCTCATGAGCCGCTCCTCATCAAAGTTGTGAGTGGCGGGCATGTTGGTGCCCTTAAAGCCCTTTGCGGCCAGTTCTCGTGCCATGTGGGCGTTAATCTCGCCTATCAGTGTGTTAGTCTCTATGTAGGCCTGCCCCCAGGCTTCTGAACTTAATCTGCCTGGTATATTGCTTTTCACAATGGACGCTTCGAAGGGGAGGAAATAAGCGATTACGCTCGCTGCCTCCGGGATGAAGTCCTGAGGCAGGCAGTGCGTCGGGCTTACGACGTCTTTGAAGAGCAGGAAGAGCGGATCACGTGCATCTGCATAGGCGACAAGCGGTGTCTTCCAGCGGGTCGCTATTTCAGGCCGGGATTCGAAGTCTCTTACAAAAGTGGTGATGGTGCTTTCGATCCAGGTTTTCAAAGGGGAGTACCTCCTTTAAAAATAAACATTTATAAGTGTGGCGAGAACACCCGTGACTTCAGTCATGGGATGAATCGCTCATCCGTATTCGGTTTAAGTCATGATTAAGACAATATGAGTCTTGTCTGCATCCTTCATCATTAATCCATTTTTTGCGATATAGCAACAAGGGTGGTAATGAAAATACAATGAAATGACTAAATATTTTTCTTGATTTTCCCTTGATAAAGAACAAGTGTTTGGTATAATAATAGCAGGAGATTAAATTGAATCTGCGGAACGTCCTTCAATCACTTAAAATCAACGACTGTCGGTAGGGTAATGAAATAAGATGCCTGCCGCTTTTGATAGGTTTTAGTGATTTTTTTGTTTTTTGT
>WXFH01000048.1 GCA_009881125.1 Acidaminobacter sp.
CGGGCTGCGCCCTATACAAAGAAAAGTGGTCCCACCCTTCAGCGAGCAAGCTCTCTTCCATGGGCTGTTCCTCTGTTCTGTATTTTACTGCCTCGCACAACCGACGTGCACCTCGCTCCGCCCACAGCCACACTCCGTGTGGCCGCAGGCTGCGCTTCGGTATCGGGCTGCGCCCTATACAAAGAAAAGTGGTCCCACCCTTCAGCGAGCAAGCTCTCTGAAAGATGGAACCACTTTTCTTTGTGCACGTCACAAGCTTTACATAATCTCTCCATGCGTCTCGTGATCTGTAATTTCGCTGATGGCATTCTTGTCGTTGACGAAGACGACAGAAGGCTTAAAACTCTTCGCCTCTTCCGCGTCGATCCAGCAGTAGGCAATGATGATAACGTTATCGCCTACGTGGACGTGTCTTGCCGCGGCGCCATTCAAACAAATGACCCCGGAGCCCGCCTCACCCTCAATGACATATGTCTCCAGGCGCGCGCCGTTATTGTTATTGACAATTTGAACCCGTTCGCCGGGCAAAATCTCGGAAGCCTCAAGCAAAAGCTTATCTATGGTGATACTGCCGACATAATTCAGGTTGGCCTCCGTGACCGTTGCCCTGTGAATTTTTGCTTTGAACATATTGAGCATCATCTTAATTCACCTCAATCTGAAGGTTGTCAATCAACCTCGGTTTTCCTACCTTGACCGCCAGTGCAATCAGGATTTTCCCGGACAAGACCTCTAGCGGCGCCAAGGTCATAGCATCCACAATCTCGATATAGTCGATCACAGCAGAAGACACAGTCCCTATGCGATCCGCTATTGCCCTGCGAACAGCCTCAGCACTTCGTTCTCCCGCCCCAATCAAATCCTTGGCCATGAAGAGGCTTTGAGACAGCACCAGCGCGTCCGTCCGTTCAGACTCGGTCAGGTAGACATTTCGGGAGCTGAGCGCAAGTCCATCGGCTTCTCTCACGATTGGGCACGCCACAATTTCAAGATCGAAATTGAGGTCCAGTCCCATGCGACGGATGACCGCGACTTGCTGGGCATCCTTGATTCCAAAATAAGCGCGATCCGGCGCGACTATATTAAACAATTTGCTGACCACCGTCGCGACGCCGCGAAAATGTCCCGGTCTGCTGGCGCCGCAGAGCCTGCCGGTCAATTCGCCCTCCACATCCACGTAGGTGGCATAGCCGGCCGGATACATGTCTTCCGCCTCAGGCGCGAAGATAAAATCCACACCTTCATGGTCCAGCAGCGCCGAATCCCGCTCAAAGTCACGGGGATAGCTGGCCAGATCCTCATTAGGTCCAAATTGTGTCGGATTCACAAAAATGCTGACGACAACGATGTCATTATTCCGGCGCGCCTCCCGCACCAGGGACAAATGACCTTCGTGCAGGTAGCCCATAGTAGGCACCAGCCCTACAGATTTACCTTCTTTTTTCAGCGCTTTCAGCGTTTGCGTCAAGGCGCGGGGGTTTTTAACCACTTCCATGTTGGCATTCCTCCAATTTACAAGGCCCATCAGACCTGGATTTCAACTTGCTTCAACTTTTGAGAACCGCTGCCATCGGCTAAAAGCCTTTGGCTCTGTTAGTAAAGCTTCTCAAGCACTTCGTCGTCAATGCCGAAGGTGTGCTCCGGCCCCGGAAACGCGCCGCTGTTGATCTCGCGGATATAGGTTTCGGCCGCCGCCTCAATCTGCTCGCCGACGCTGGCGAACTGCTTCACAAACTTCGGCGTAAAGGTCTTGAACATCCCGATCATGTCCTGGATGACCAGCACCTGACCGTCGCAGTCCGGGCCGGCGCCAATGCCAATCGTTGGAATTTCAAGCTTTTCACTGATCACCTTCGCCAGCTTCGCCGGGATGCATTCAAGCACAATTGCGCACGCCCCGGCTTCCTGTACCGCCAGCGCGTCCTCAATCAGCTTTTTCGCCTGATCCAGGCTCTTGCCCTGGACCTTGAACCCGCCAAAGACGTTCACCGACTGCGGCGTCAGACCAATATGCGCGACGACCGGAATCTGCGCCCTGACAATAGCCTTGATGGTCTCCGCCATCTCGACGCCGCCCTCGACCTTCACCGCGTCCGTGAGCGCCTCCCGAACAAAGCGCCCGGCATTCCGGACCGCCTCTTCAATTGTGATGTGATACGAGAGAAACGGCATGTCCGCAATGAGAAAGGCATTTTTCGTCCCTCTCCGCACGGCCTTGGTGTGATGGATCATGTCCTCCATGGTCACCTGCAGCGTATTTTCATAGCCCAGCATGGTCATGCCCAGGGAGTCCCCGACCAGCAAGCTGTCTACGCCGGCATCATCCAGCAGTTTGGCCATGCTGTAATCATAGGCCGTCAGCATGGCGATTTTCTCGCCGCGGGCTTTAAACGCTTTGAAATCTCGGACTGTAAATTTTTTATCTTTCATGCTTAGCGTCCTCCTTCGCGAGCAAGGCCTTAAGCTCGGCCGCTGCCCCAGGATCCTTGGTCAGTTTGTATCTCATTGCCAGTGAGAGCGTTGCCCCGGAAAGGGACTTATAGAGCGCCGCCGCTTCAGGCAAGGCTCCGCTGTCCAGGTCTTCTAGGGCCTCCAAGGCCTCCAGCGCCTCCAGATGCTTAGCCACCGTGGCGACATCCCCTCTGGCGACAGGCCCCGTCAGTGCCTTCTCCGCGCCTGAGCGCGCCACATTGTCCACACTACCGTACACCAGCGGCATCAGCCCTCGTCTGGCCTCTTCCTCAGAGAATCCAACCTGTTCAAACAGCTGAATCGCCGCATCCAACACCGTCACGACAAAATTTGAGGCAAATACCGCCCCGACGTGGTACAGCGCTTTGTTTTCCGCCTCAATCCTTACAAAGCTTATGCCGATGGTCGCCAGCCAACCCTCAAAGCCGCCTCCCAGCATCATTTCCACTGTAAACAATGTGTCGCCAAAAGCATTTCTGGCCTGCTCAATTTCAGACACCGACTGCAGCGGATGCAGAGACGCCGTTTCAAAACCGGCAGCCGCAAGCGGTTCAAGGGCCAAGATACTGTGGGCACCGCTCATATGAACGAAGATAGGATGGCGTTGATCCCCAGGATCGGGCCGCGGGATGTTTTCGGCAAGTTTTGACGCCAGCACCGCTGCCAGGGGCTCTATTTGATCGTCCACCACCGTGAGAAAAATGAGCTCCGAGTTCCGGATTAGTTCTAATGGATCCTGGAAAGCTTTGCTGCCCGTAAGCGCAGCGGCTTCGCAGGCAGAGTCGTAAGTTCTGCTGACATAGCCTGTGATGGTCTCACCCCGGTCCTTCAAAAAAAGACCGAAGGACGTTCCAACCTTGCCTGCGCCTATAATTCCGATCCTCATGAGGACTCTCATCCTTTCTTAAAGTCGAAACTGGGGGTCGATAGGCCAAAAGCCGCTGACACCGAGTTTTTTCTTTGAATCATTCTTACCCAAAAACACAAAAATGACCCGCCCCAGAACAGGACGAGCCGCACGCCAAAAAAGGCGATTGAATCACGATGTCTGTCTCTGGCCGCGCTGGCTCTGAGCAGTTTTGAGGTCTTTCCGGCATTTCTGGTCATTCACAAAGGGTATGGCGCACGAGGGCTGCCATCCAAGGAAATTTTATCACAGAAATTTCGAATGTAAAGTTTTTTCTAAGTCGACGTTTACCTCTTAAACGACTGCTGCAAGGACAACTTTCGACTTAAAGCGCGTTTCTTCTGTTCTTCTCAGGGCTGAACCACACGTAAAACCCTATCATGAGCAACGCTGACAGCAGTGCCATACCTGCACCAAAATAAAACGGCGCCTGATTGTCCACGCGGTCATAGAGAAGACCCGCGATCAGACTGGCCGGCAGCAGCGTGATCCCAACCAGACTGTTGTAAAGTCCCAGACCAGTCCCGCGTACGTCTTGTCTGACAAGATCTGAGACCAGCGCCTTTTGTGTCCCATCCGTTAAGGCGCTATACAGTCCATAGAGCGCAAAAAGCATTACGACCGAAGGAAGTTTGACCACCTGGCCAAATCCAAAATAAATCCCCGCATAAAGCAAATAACCGGCAATAATCAAACGCTCTCTGCCGATCCGGTCTGAGAGCATCCCGGCCGGTACCGAAAAGAGCACCGATACGCTGTTAAAGACGAGATAGAGCATTGGGATCCACGCCGCCCGCACACCCAGATCGCCCGCTTTGACGAGAAGCAGAGCATCCGTTGAATTTCCAAGAGTGAATAGGAACACAATTCCCAAAAACGCGTAATAGCGACCCGAAAAATCCCGAAGTTGGATCTTTCCAAGCTTTTGTGCTTCTGTATGCCTTCTCTCCTTGACGAAAGCAAGAATGGAGACAACGCCGAAAGCCGCTGGAATTCCAGCGAATATGAAGACTTTACGATAATCCCCTGGAAACAGAAGCAGCACCCCTGCCGCAAGAAGCGGACCAAGGATCGCGCCGCTGTTGTCCATGGCTTTGTGAAAGCCGAAGCCCTTTCCCCTCCCGCCTTCTTCTGTTGAGGCTGCGATCAGACTATCTCTCGGGGCAGTGCGAATGCCCTTGCCAACACGTTCGGCAAAGCGGATGCCAAGCACTTGAACAGGTGAGGCTGCAAAGGCGAAAAGCGGGGATAAGATCGCAGTCAGCAAATAACCCACAAACATAAAGGGTTTGTTTTTTCTGATTTTGTCACTCCACCAGCCTGACAGCGCTTTCAGGACAGACGCAGTGCTCTCTGCGATCCCTTCAATAAGCGACAATTCGGTTTTGGTGGCGCCCAAGGACAGCAAGAACAGTGGCATGACCGCATAGATCATCTTGGTTGTCGTATCCGTAAGAAAGCTGGTGAGTCCAATAAAAAAGATGTTTCTTTCAAGACCAAAGATGCGCTTTTGCTTCGGTGAGGGATTGGGAACCATCGGCCAAACCGCCTTTCTTGAAATGACTTGTGCTGTTAACTGACTATTGCATCCGCTAAACCAATCATGACATAATGGGGTTAACGCAGTGGTGTTTGGAGTCTGCCATGCGGGCCTTCCGGATGTCGATCTGATGACTACAGTTTATCACACTTCGAACCCTGGTACATACTGGCGCAGCGCCTCAAACAAAGCAGTTCAGAAGTTTCAAAAGAGGCGGCGCTAAAACACGAACATATTAAAAAATTTTCTGAGGAGGTGCCCGCTTTGGAACGTTATGAAATTAATGAGTTGCTTCTTTTTGCTTCTCTGGCGGGTCGAGTCCTGCTTGAGAACGGCGCGGAGACCTACCGGGCTGAAAGTACCGTTGAACATATTCTCAGCTCTCGGGGGGTCAGCAATGTACAGGCATTCGTGATTCCTACGGCCATCTTTTTATCGATCGAATATGAGAATGAGCTTTATAGCCACATAGAAAGAAATAAGCGCATCGGGATTGACTTGATGAGAATCACCAGGGTGAATGAGTTAAGCCGGGAGTTCTCAGCCAGCGACATGACAGTTGCCGAGGCTAAGATCAAGCTGAACGACATTAAAAAATCCTCACAGTATAATTTGTGGACCAGACTTTTGTTCGCTGGAGTAGGCAGCAGCTTCTTCACTCTGATGTATAATGGCGGGCTGATCGAGTTTGGAGGCGCTATGATCGCTTCTGTCATCACAACCGCGGTCACGGAGTTCCTTTTCGCCCTCGACGCGAGCCTGTTTATGCGCAATATCTTCGGCGGCGTAGTTGCAGCGGCCGCGTCTATAGCGTTTTCGGTGTTATGCGTCCTTCTGGGGATTCAGGTGGATATGAACATCATAATCATTGGCGCCATCATGACCATGGTTCCGGGTGTCGCCATCACGAACGCCGTCAGAGATTCCATTTCCGGTGACTACGTTTCAGGGATGTCGCGAACCTCCGAGGCCATTGTCATTTCGGTCGCTCTGGTCCTGGGTGTCGCCGTCACGCTGAACGCAGCGAGATTACTGCTTGGGGGGTTGATGCCATGACACTGTTCACCAGCGGTTTGACTTCCTTCCTGGCCACCTTGGGCTTCGCGGTCATCTTCAACATTCCGAGGCGGCATCTCATCACAGCCAGCTTAAACGGGGCGCTGGGCTGGATGCTTTATACGCTCATCATGCAGCTCGGCGGCACCACCATTATCGCAAACTTTGCGGGCGCAGTCACTGTTGGTCTGATTGGTGAACTCCTCGCAAACCATTTCCGGAAACCCGCCACCATCTTCATCATTCCGGGCATCATCCCTTTCGTGCCCGGGTATGGGATTTTCTACACTATGGAGTCGATCATGCTGCAGAATTTCACTGAAGCAGTTTCCAAAGGCTCAGAGTCGTTCATGATTGCGGTCGCTATCGCCAGTGGGCTCATTGTCTCCTCCACATTGGGTAAATATGTCAGAACTTATGCACGCCGGAGAAAAACATCATGAAGCTCCAGAAAAATGTGGCCGGATCACCCGTGGAAACCTTGATCATTAAAGGTTCCCACGGGTTTTATTTTCCGATTTGTTACCAGATACTAATATCTATCATTGACTTTTAGCGACTTTTATCCTATATTTAGAGTTGGAAACTGAAATCGTCTACATGTAGGGTCGGCAACCGCTGGTCCTTTTTTTATAAGGAGTGTGATTGTATTGAATCTGCCAACCCTGAAAATTGGGGATCTCGAAGCACGCCTGCCTGTAATTCAGGGCGGTATGGGCATTGGCGTTTCCATGTCCAGACTGGCGGCTGCCGTCGCGAACGCAGGAGGCGTCGGTGTTATTTCCGGTGCGCAGCCCGGGTTCAAAGAGCCTGATTTTTGGACTAACCCTTTGGAAGCTAACCTAAGAGGGATTCGCAACGAAATCAGAAAAGCAAGAGAACTGAGCCCACACGGGATCATCGGCATCAACTTCCTAACAGCAACACGAGAGTATACAGATTTTGTAAAGGAAGCCGTCAAAGAAGGCATTGATCTCGTTATTTCCGGCGCGGGCCTGCCTAAGAACCTCCCTGAGTTTGTTCAGGGCACAAAAACCAAGTTTGCGCCCATTGTCTCCTCCGGCAAAGCCGCAGAGACGCTGCTCAAACTTTGGGACAGACGCTATCAGGTCGTTCCGGACGCCATCATCGTGGAAGGCCCTCTCGCAGGCGGTCACCTCGGCTTCTCCCGGGAAGAACTGGAAGGCACTGCCAAAGACCTCTACACTCTAGTTGATGAAGTATTGGCAGCCGTTAAATCCTTTGCGGACCGTTATCAAAAACCAATTCCGGTCATCGCCGCAGGCGGCATTTTCAGTGGCGCCGACATTAAAAAGGCCTTGGATATTGGCGCTGCCGGCGTTCAGATTTCCACGCGATTCGTCGCCACGGAAGAATGTGACGCAGACGACGCCTTCAAGCAGATGTACTTGGACGCTACGGAAGAAGACGTGGTCATTATTCAGAGCCCCGTAGGACTCCCCGGCCGCGCGATCCGCAACGACATGACACGCAGCCTTGAAGCCGGACGCATTCCTGTCACAGCCTGCACCCGCTGCCTCAGTCACTGCGATCCCGGCACTACGCCATTCTGCATCACCAAAAAACTGATTGAAGCCGTCACAGGCGAAGTCGATAAAGGGCTGGTCTTCGCAGGACACAACGCCTTCATGCTGGATAAGATCTCGACGGTTCAGACCGTCATGGATGAGCTCGTCTCAGAGTATGAAGAGGCTTGTCAGGTATAGCACCCAGTGTCAAACAACAGATAATCCAAACCTCTATGCTAGCAAAGAGAAGGAGAAATGGTTCACAATACCATTTTCCTTCTCTTTTTTCATTCGTTTTCCGGTGTGATGGTTGAGATAAAACAGCCTGACCTCGTTGGCACCGGCGTCATCTGGGCGTTATACAACTTCCTCGCCCGAAACATCGCCAGAAATTCACTTTCAGCAACACAAAAGCGTTCTCTTCCCGGCCAACACACCCGCCGAAAAGAGAACGCTTTATTTATTGATTTAATTCTTTCCAGCCGCTCGGGCTTCTAAAGTCGTGATACGTAGTCCTCGAACCCAAAGGTCCTGTGAACCCTGATCCCGTCAGTCTCATTGTAAGACGCAATGGACGGCAGGTTGACGCCATTAAACGTGTTGTTCTTGACCATGGTGTAATGCGCCATGTCCATAAAGACCAGCCTGTCTCCAGGTTTCAGCGGCGCATCAAAAGAATAATCCCCAATCACGTCGCCGGACAGGCAGGTATTGCCGCCCAAACGGTACGTGAAAGGCTTCTCCCCCGGTTTACCCGCGCCAATGATATTCGGGCGATACGGCATCTCAAGAACATCCGGCATATGGCACGCTGCCGAAGCATCGAGAATGGCCAAATCCATACCGTTCTTGGTGACGTCCAGCACCGTGGAGACCAGATAGCCCGTATTGAGGGCAATGGCCTCTCCAGGCTCAAGATAAATCTTGAGGTTGTATTTGTTTTTCATAAACAGGATAGACTCCACCAGGGACTCAATGTCGTAGTCCTCGCGGGTGATGTGATGTCCCCCGCCAAAATTGAGCCATTTCATCTGAGACAGGTAAGGCCCGAATTTCTCATCCACTACCGGAATGGTTCTGGCTAGGGCGTCCGAATTCTGTTCGCATAGCGTATGGAAATGGAGCCCGTCAATCCCTTCCAGCATCTCCGGATGGAAATTGTCAAGGGTGATGCCCATGCGGGAGTTTGGCGCGCACGGATTGTAAAGCTCTACTTCAATTTCAGAGTACTCCGGGTTGACGCGAAGACCACATTCAATCTTCTTGCCAGGGTAGGCTTTCACCCTGTCCCGGTATTTCTCCCATTGAACGAAGGAGTTGAAGACCAGATGGTCGCAATACCCCATCAGTTCTTCGAATTCATGTTCAATGAAAGCCGGCGCATAAGCGTGGACTTCCTTGCCCATGTACTCATGGCCAAGGCGCGCTTCATGAAGCGAGCTGGCTGTGATCCCTGCCAGGTATTCCCCGACAACGGGCAGCACGGACGCCATGGAGAAGCCTTTCAGCGCCAGAAGAATTGAAGCGCCAGTGCGCTTTTGCACTGAATCCAGAATCTCCAGATTTCTTCTGAGAAGCCGCTCATCCACCACGTAACACGGACTTGGAACGCTGTTAAAATCAATATTTTTCAATCTCTGCACCTCTGTCAGTCTGTCAAGATCAGTCGAGCAGGACCGGCTCAAAGCTTTCATGCCATGGCAGCCCCTGCTTATTGAGCTCTTCCATGAACGGATCCGGATCGAACTCTTCGACGTTGTAGACGCCCGGCTTCTTCCAAAGCCCTTTCAGAATCATCATGGCACCGATCATGGCAGGAACGCCTGTTGTATAGGAAATGGCCTGTGAGCCGACTTCCTTGTAAGCTTCCTGGTGGTCGCACATGTTGTAGACATAGTACGTACGCGGCTGACCATCTTTGACGCCTTGAATGACGCAGCCGATGTTCGTCTTGCCCTTCGTTCTCGGTCCAAGGGACGCAGGGTCCGGAAGGAGCGCCTTCAGGAATTGAAGTGGCACAATCTCTCTGCCTTCATACATCATAGGCTCAATAGACGTCATGCCGACATTTTCAAGAACCTTGAGGTGAGTCAGGTAGTTTTGTGAGAACGTCATCCAGAAACGGATCTTCTTGATGCCCTTGATATTGAGTGCAAGGGATTCAAGTTCCTCATGATAAAGGAGATAGATGTCCTTTTCCCCAATGCCGTCAAAGTTGTAAACCTTCTTGACGGAGAGCGGCGGCGTCTCGATGAACTCGCCCTTCTCCCAATAACGCCCATTCGCTGTGATTTCGCGGATATTGATCTCCGGATTGAAGTTCGTGGCAAATGGATATCCGTGGTCTCCGCCGTTTGCATCCAGAATATCAATAGTATGAATCTCGTCAAAGTAATGCTTCTGAGCGTAAGCGCAGAAGACGCCGGAAACGCCCGGATCAAAGCCGCTGCCGAGCAGTGCAGTGATTCCAGCCTTTTCAAAACGCTCTCTGTAAGCCCACTGCCATTTATATTCGAATTTCGCCGTATCGAGCGGCTCATAGTTCGCTGTATCCAGGTAGTCGACGCCCGTAGCGAGACATGCGTCCATGATGGTCAGATCCTGGTACGGCAGCGCAACGTTGATAACAATATCCGGACCGAACTGTTTAATAAGCTCAATCACTTCTTCAGTTTTATCCGCGTCAACTTGAGCCGTCTGGATTTTGGTCTTTCCGCCGTCGAGCTTCTCTTTTAAAGCGTCGCATTTCGACTTCGTTCTGCTTGCTATGCAGATTTCCTCGAATACGTCAGGGTTTTGACAACATTTGTGAACAACGACTTGGGCGACACCACCAGCTCCGATGATAAGGGCCTTGGCCATTTTTCAACCTCCTTTGAATAGTTAATCTTCCGGGACAATTATAGTAAAAACTTCACTATAAGTCGAGTGTTTTTGCTTTTTATTAAACGACTTGAAGTGAAAAAATTTACACCCGACCGCTGCCTATGCCAGAAATCAGCAAAAGCAGTGACAAAGACGGACGCATAGTTGATTATACCCCGTATAAACCCAATTAAATCGCGAATGCTCAAGTCCCCTCCTGTAAGCGCTCACCGCCAGGGACAGCTCATTGCCCGATACAGCTGTATTTGTGGCTTTCTTACAGAAGGTCAGGGATCAGAACGCCCTGAAGATTCACATCAGCGCATCCATTCAGACCTTCATGTGTTGGTTGTGATAAGATTAGAGGAAAGATCTCACGCATTCCCAAAGGAGGCATATCATGTTCACCCTTTTTGACCCCAGCCGCCAAAAACTTCCAATAAAAGTCTGGCTCGAAAATGCCGCAGAATTGGAACCCGTCTGTCTGGAACAGGCCAGAAATCTTTCAAACCTGCCCTTTGCCCACGGCTGGATTGCCCTAATGCCTGATACCCACAGCGGCTATGGCATGCCTATTGGCGGCGTACTGGCAACGCAGGAGGTCATCCTTCCGAATGCGGTCGGCGTCGATATAGGCTGTGGTGTAGTATTTGAACAAACCTCCGTCAAAGTTGCCGAGGTTTTTAAGGACACCGCAGGCACTCGTCTTTTGGAAGTCATCGTCAACGAAATCCTGCGGGCGATCCCTACAGGCTTTGAACATCATAAGCAAAAACAACCTTGTCAGGCTGCGAAACGTTTTGAAAAAGTCCTCTCAGGGATAAAAATCCATGGTTTTGAGCAGGCTTTAGTTCAGGAACTCGAGCGGGCATGTTTTCAGGTCGGGACTTTAGGCGGAGGCAACCACTTTATTGAGCTTCAGGAAGATGATGAGGGCTATCTTTGCCTGATGGTTCATTCGGGTTCCAGAAATGTGGGACATACGTTATGTACCCATTTCAACACACTGGCAAAATCCCTGAGCGGCCGCTTGCAGCCGTCGATCCCCTCAAAGTGGGATCTGGCCTATCTCCCTGTTGACAGTCCGGAAGGTCAGGCTTACATCCGCTGGATGCAGTTTGCCCTGGACTTCGCCCACGAAAACCGCGAAGTCATGATGGAACGGGTCAGAAGCATTGTCAGCCAGGCACTGGCAACCCGAATGGAGGGGAATGCTCCGGAGATTCTGGCACACCATCATTGTCATCATAATTACGCCAGTTATGAACGCCATGATGATCAAATGCTCTGGGTTCACCGGAAAGGTGCTATTCGAGTTATGAAGGATGAAACAGGCATAATCCCCGGTGCCATGGGCAGCTTTTCCTATCTGGTGCGCGGAAAAGGAAGCATGGAAAGCTTTAACTCATGTTCTCACGGCGCCGGACGCAAGATGAGCCGTCATGAAGCCAAGAAGCGATATTCACTCCAGGAGACGCTGAAAGATTTAGAGCACCAAAAAGTTGTCCTCGGAAAAATCAAAAAAGGGGATCTCAGCGAAGAGTCCAGACTGGCTTACAAAGACATAACCGTAGTGATCAGCAACGAACTCGATCTGATCGAACCCGTCAAGAGAATGAAAACCCTGGCCGTAATCAAAGGCTAATCTTTTTCAAAAAACACTAAACGCCTTTGTCATGTTAAGTGACAAAGGCGTTTAACTTCTGGGGCCGGATTGGCTCATTTTAGTTTTCCATCTCCTTATAACCGTAGAGACCAGCATAATCGTTGTCGATGTCGTGATCGCATGAGTCACAAACACCAAAACGGTTGACTTTCTTTTCATCTCCACAGCGCTTGCAAGTTTCTACTTTCCATTGATCTTTGCTGATGTACTTCTCCATATTGTTTTCCTCCCTTATTGAATAATTGTATACAATTATTCTCTTTGTGATTATTATATGTGGTAATCTTTCATTTTTCAACCCCTTTTTTAGGCAAAAGCTCAATTTTTCTATGTTTTTTTGCAAATACATAACGTTAAACTTGCATTTTTTATCCTAAAAAGAATCTTGTTTTGCAGGAGATACATTTTATAAAATAAAAAAATGCGCCCCGGTCGACTTTTATTTCGACGAGGGCGCTCAGTTTCTGGGCTCAGGCTGAATCATCTTAGTTTTCCATCTCCTTGTAACCGTAGAGACCAGCATAATCATTATCGATTTCGTGCTCACATGAATCACAAACTCCAAAACGATTGACTTTCTTCTCATCTCCGCAGCGCTTGCAGGTTTCTACTGTCCATTGATCTTTGCTTATATACTTCTCCATAATATTTTCCTCCTAATTATTAATTATGATCTCTTAGTTTTCCATCTCTTTGTAGCCGTAGATCCCTGCATAATCGTTATCTATTTCATGATCGCACGTTTCGCATACACCGAAGCGGTTTACTTTCTTTTCATCTCCACAGCGTTTGCATACTTCCACATTCCATTGATCTTTGCTTAAGTATTTGTCCATAATATCCTCCTTAAGTTTTTTATGTATCGCTTAACCTCTTGTGATTATTATAAGAGATGATCTTTCATTTTGCAATACCTTTTTTCATATTTTTTTATATTTTTTATCTTTTTCTGCAAGTTTTCATTTTGTAACTTTCATTTTATAAAAATAAATGAAATATATTTTTCTATTATCTAAACAAAGATTGCCGACAAGTCATTCTTGATTAAGTTTTATTATTCACAATTATGACTGTTTATACTCACCCTGTTTTCCTGCGTCTCTTAAACCCTTGCATTCACCGGCTTACAAGCCATTCGTCCCTTTATGGCGAACCGCTTCTTTTCGAAATCAAATCAATTCAGACTTGAATCCATTTCCGGATATGAATCCCAACCTGCATATTCCTGCAAACCAAGCTATTTTTTAGCTGACCGTCCTGCAGCCGCTTTATAAATCTCATTAATAAATTCCGAGCTATTAATGAATATTATAGTCACCCAACTTTCATTTTACAACCCCTTTTTTCTCTATTTTAGCCATTTTGTAATGTTTTTTTACAAGTACAAAACCGAAATCCTGCATTTTCATTTCATTTTTGCAAGTTCGCAACCCATGACATATATTTTATAAAATAAAACGCCGCCTTCGAAACCGAAGGCGGCAACTGCATAACTTGTATAGTTATTTAATTCTATCACTTTCAGCCCAATTTCATCGAGTTGCAACAGCGACTATGGCAGGACTCTCTAAGGTGTACTCCGATCCGTCAAAACTGCCAAAGAGTTTGATACTCCTGAATCCAGCCGCTTCGAGGGCGCGAACAAGATCCTTTGAGACAATCGGCAGCAGAATCGTCGAGGCTTCAAGTTTTCCTTCACCTTCAATTTCCAGCCGCCCGTTAAAGACAATACGCGAGTCTTTAATTTCATAAGACCTGTGGAATCGCATGCGGCCTTCCTGGCGGTCAATCAACGGCAGCGAGAGTTCATTGCGATCGAGTACGCGATCATAATTGACCGTTTGAATGACAATAGAGCCCCCGTCATTCAATTTTTCGTAGCAATCCTTCATCAGTTGACCGACCTCGTCCAACGTATCCAGATGAACTATTGTGTTTCCTATAGAATAAATCAAGTCAAAAGCACCGACATTCAGACCCGACAAGCGTCGCATATCATAAACCAACGCTCTGGGAGGCTTATCATCATTTTCCGTTTTCGAGACCAGCTGCTCGACCATAGGCGAGTCGGTGTCAAACGCACAGACATCATATCCAAGTCTTGAGAGGGGAATCGCATAAGTACCCGTTGCACAGCCCACATCCAGCACCCGGCCACGCTCAGGCAGCATGCTTTTTAGGTAAGTTAAATGCTTCTCATTGGTAGGGAAGATCACATCATAATATCGTCCAAGCATCTCATAAAAGTCCACAGGATCACCTCATCCAATTCTTCATCAGGGCGTCAGCCCAGTCGTCGTTCATTACTGCCGTGATTTCAGTCGCGTGTCGTTGACCTTCGTATTATACCCTTCATCGGCTTTTAATAATCTCCCATACCTCTTCACTTGCAAAATCCACAGACCAAAAACCCAGCCCCGGAAGATTGTATTGTTCCATTAAATCAAGCCTCATCCTCAAAGAGGTTTCATCTTCCAGCCAAACTTTAAATTTTGATGAGCCATCGAGATATTCCACTACGTTCTGACCCGTCTTCGGATCATACACCGGCGTTAAATTTTTATCCTTCAGCCAGTCCTCCGACCTCAGGTAACTCAAGGTTGAAGAGCTCACCTTCTTCGAAGTGCCCGCCTCTTCCCAAACACGGGTGTACAGCGGCATGCCCAGGATCAGCTTCTCCCGCGGGATCAGCGCCAGACTTTTTTCAATGCCCGTCACGACCCAGTCGCGGGAAGCCACAGAACCCGCCTTTGAGCTGGACGCCCAGTGTTCGTCGTAAGCCATCAAGAACATATAATCGACCACGCCAGACAGCGCCTCGCGGTCGTAGACCTTGGACCATTGGTCGCTCCCTTCCGGTACAGTGACGTCAACGGAAACCCACTTCCCTACCCGCTTGAGTGCATCAGACAGTTTTTCCACATAGGCCGTGAAATGGTCCTGATCCTTCAGATACATATTTTCAAAGTCAATGTTGATCCCATCCAGCCCGAATGCCACCGAATAGGCTACCACATGCGCAATGGTCCGATCCGTCAAAGCTTCACTCCGCATCATTTCAGACGTCCACGCCGGACTGAAATGATTGGCATACAGTCCCCAGACCTGCCAGCCCGCCTCTTGGGCACTGAGAACATAAGCCATATCTGACAGATTCAGCACAATGCCGTCGACATTCAGGTCGAACCAGGTCGGCATGATCACATTGCCGACACCGGAACCATCGGCCGCATTGAAGTTGAAATTGTGGTCATAGCGGTGTACCTGGTCCCAGGCCGCAACGATTCTTTCAGGCATCGTTCGGTCACCTGGCGGCACCACCTGTGGCAGAACATTCGCCTCCATAACGCTCGCTGCCATAGCGGCATCGACAAGCCCAATTCGTCCGTCCGGATGAAACACACTTAAACGCCCGTCATCAGACTTCACAGCGGTCAGGTACTTGTCCGACGTAAGTTCAAAGGTTTTCACGCCATCCAGAGTCGCAAAGGTTTTCTTCGCCATCTTCACATTTACCACTTCAGCGCGATGAGTCACAATGTTGATAATCCCCGTTTCGAGATTGCGGGTCCAGTACATCCGGAACAGCCGCGACAACGCTTCGAGCTCGACGTAGTTCTGATCTTCCACCGCATAGATTGGAAGACTCAGTGTCTCCAGGGATTTGCCCAGAAAAATGTCCGTCGCCGGATCCCCCGACTTGAACCCGAGCGCGTCAAATTTCATGTAAAGGCGTTCGCCGGAGGGGCTGACATAAGCACCCTCATCCAGCCAGCCCTGCACGATTCTAATATCCAGGAACAGCCGTCCCTCATGCTCCAAGTAGGTCATGCCGCTCGGAATGACTTGATCGTCCACCGTCACAAGGGAACGATAGAACGTCTCCGCATAGCGTCCGGAAAGCTCATTGTATTTGAAATACCAGTAACCCGCTGCCGAGGATGACACCAAGAGCAGCAAGATCATAATCACCATCACCCAACGTTTCATACACCACGCCTCCAACACTTAGCCCATCAGTCCGTAAAACACGGCCCCGAGCAGCCCTGAAATGCCCATCACCCACGTGACTTTGACCTTCAAACGAGTCAACAGCAGAAAAGCTATTACGCCGATGGTCACAGAACGCCAATCCCAGTCCACCGTCATTCCCGTTGAAACCGCCGCGCTGAGAATCAGCGCGATCACAATGGGCCGAAGGGCGCCGAAAACACTTCGAATCAGGCGGTGCTCTCTGTAGGGATAGAGCCGCCCTGCCAGCAGAACCGACAAGGTGATGCAGGCTACGACCACCGAAATGGTTGCGGCCACGGATCCAGGCAGGCCGCCCATTTTATAGCCGACATAAGTCGAGGTATTGATGGCGACCGGCCCCGGTGTGACCTGTGAGATGGATAAAATATTAAGAAATTCACGATCTGTCAGCCAGTGGTGGATTCCGACTACCTCATGCCGGATCACAGGCAGGATGGCGTATCCACCGCCAAAGCTGAAGGCGCCAATTTTTAAAAAAGTCAGCGTCATTTGCAAAATCAGAGGCAGGTTCATTTGCTGTCCCCCCTGTCTTCAACACCCAGGACACCGCCATGGCTTTCGGCAGTGCTTACAACAGCAGGCGCGCTGTCAAAAGGCTGAAATATGCGGTTGAAAAACAGTCCCACAGCTATCCCGCCGGCGATGACGAGAATTGGATGAACGCCGACAACAATCAGCAAAACGGCAGCAAGACCGAATATAACCTTGTTCTGCTTTGTCCACCATACCTTTTTTCCAAGCCGGTAGGCCGAGATCAGGATCATAACCGCTATGGCAGGCATCAGCCCGTTGAAGATCGGTTCGATCTTGTCAGCGATGTTCGCTTTAATCAACAAGTGCGCTATGATCACAATGATCAGAAAAGACGGCAGAATAACGCCCAGGGAGGCCATGAGCGCGCCACGCAGATTTCTGAGTCTGTATCCAATAAAAGCAGCCATATTGACGGCGATTGGACCCGGAAGGCTCTGAGCGACACTGATGATATCCAGAATCTCTTCATCTGTCATCCATGCCTTTTTCCGGACGATTTCCTCCTCGATCAGGGGGATCATGGCATAACCGCCGCCAAAGGTGAATAATCCAATTTTAAAAAATGTCGTCAGCAGCGATTTATACATTTTGACCCTCCGAAAGACACGCTATGAACAATCTTAAATCTTATTGTATCATATCCAACCATCGGCGTGGGCTGGAAGTTGAAACCCAGCGAAGTGGAAATTGGTGTCAGGCACCTTCTTCCATCTATTTTCACCAGCTATTTCCACAATAAACCAAAAACGGATGCCCCGTTAACCAGAGCATCCGTCATATGATTCGTTACCGCGTGACAAAATTTACTTCAAATTCTCAGGATTCAGCACTTCCAAATCCGCTGCAATGAAACGGCCATCTTTGCGAACCAGCTCGCCGTCGAAATACATTTCCCCGCCGCCATATTCAGGGGTTTGAATGCAGACCAAATCCCAGTGAATGGCGGAGGCATTGCCGTTGGAGGCGTCCTCATAAGCCCTGCCCGGTGTAAAGTGGAAGCTGCCCATGATCTTTTCGTCAAACAGCGTATCTTTCATAGGTTTGAGGATATACGGATTGACCCCGATCGCGAATTCTCCCACATAGCGGGCGCCTTCATCCGTATCGAAGACCTGATTGATTTTTTCGGTGTCGTTGGCGGTCGCCTCGACAATTTTCCCGTTTTCAAATCTTAGGACAATGTTTTCATAAGTGAAGCCGTTGTACACCGCAGGACAATTGTAGGATATGACGCCGTTGACTGAGTCTTTTACAGGTGCCGTAAAGACCTCGCCGTCCGGAATGTTATTTTCGCCGGCACATTTGATAACAGGGATTTCGCCTATAGAAAATGACAAATCCGTCCCCTGCCCTGCAATTCTGATCTCACGGGTCTTATCAAGCCGTTCAACCAAAGCATCCATCGCTTTAGACATCTTCCCATAATCGAGATTGCAGACGTCGAAATAAAATGCTTCGAATTGCTCCAGGCTCGTTGAGGCGAGTTGGGCCATTGAGCTGTTCGGATAACGCAGTACGACCCATTTGGTATTATTGACGCGTTCATTGGTCAGATTTGAGAGATATTTTTCCATATAGAGGCGCATTTTCGCACTCGGCACATCTGCCATTTCATTCACGTTGTCCGAGCCGGAGATCCCAATATAGGCATCCATCTGGCGCATTTTATAGAGATCGACCTCTTCCCAAAGTTTGTAGAGCGTTTCGTCGCCCTGCATGACTATCTCACGGGTGAGCACAGGATCCTTGAGTTCCACAAAAGGATGTCCGCCTGCTGCGTAAACCTCTCGAACCAAGGCTCTGACCAAAGGCTTTGGACTTTCTCCTACGCTTTGGATCATCACCTTTTCTCCAGGTTGTACCTTGCAGGAATACTGCACAAGATTTTTGGCCAGTTGATCAATTCTGGGATCCATAATATCCTCCTCATAGTTCATACGTTTAATGCGGACGACCATCGCTTATTTTCGCTTTCATTATATACAAATAATTTATACGTCGCAATAATTTTATACGGCTCTAAATATTGATTTTTTGTAATCTGAGTCTACCCTTCACCCACCAGATTGATCAACGCTTCACGCAGCCCAGCAGCACTTTCCATTCTCGACACTGACTCGATTCGTGTGCACCGGCGCATCACGTCATAGAACCCAGGGCTGAAGCTGTGAGGCTCAAGCGCCGCGATCTCCAAAAACATCCGCCCGAAACTATATAGATCCACCGCAGCATCACAGCTTGCCGGAAACAGCTTTGCTTCAGGCGGAGCATAGCCTTTGGTGCCTTTAATCGCAGTGCGTTCGCCTACCCTGTCTGCATCCGCTTTTAGAGCCGGGCCCTTTTGCCCTCCCGTTACCAATGGCCTGGCTGAGTCGAAATCAATCAGTACAGCGTCTTCAAAGAGGTCAATGATAACGTTCTCAGGTTTGAGATCATGGTGAATAAAACCATAAACCCCATGAAGACGGCTTAGGGTTGTCGCGAGCTGAATCGACCACTTCATGGCATTCAGCACAGCCTTGTGAGGTGTCGCGGACATAAGCATCCTCAGGGTCATGCCCTCAATCCACTCCTCTTCAACCAGGAGTTCCTCCCTGAGATGTCCCGAAACCGACCAATGAAAGACTACCGGCACATTCATACCTCTTGGCGCCCGCATCAAATCCAGCAATTTGAGATAAGCCTCACTCACCGGCTTTTCATACCGTTTAATGCAGCGCTTGCCGCGCCCTTCCAGGCTGCGTACGCAGTATACGCTGCAGCTGCTTCCTTTCGCGATATCTTCCGGGATAGGCGCAGGTTGGTTCACCGGGAAAGAATCCTTATTTTTTTTCAAACAGCGGCACCTCCAATACACAATGCGCGCAGGCCTCGTAACCTTGAAGCTCTGCCTCGTCTTGCAGTATTTCACGACTGGACTTTCTGAGATGAAAGCAGTCTGCTTTATGGTATTTCGATCCGGTGTTGGTGACAAAGACCACCGAAGATTCCTTAACGCCATTTTCACCCTCACCCGGACTGTCATTCGCCCTGTAAATTGAACGCCCCGTCTTTTCAAAGCTGGTCACCACACAGCCAATAATCGGAACCCTGCGGACCCAATAGAGCTTAGCCACAAAATTCCCGTTGTCATCCTCGCGAAGGTAAAGATATTGAATGTCCACTTTGCGATCCTCAACCGCCACCAGGTTGGCGGCCATGGCCAGACTCGTTCCCACTGGCGAATGCAGCGTCGCCGGATCCTGAACTGAAATCTGCAGGCAGGTGTTATGAAACGCCTGCCGCGTAACCTCCACCGCTCTGAGGTGTCCCAAATACTGGGCGAGTCCCAAACCCATCATCAGCAGCAGGGGGATCGCAATGGCGGCTTCAACCGTCAGCACACCTCTGCGGTTAAGTCCGCGGTTAACCCAACAGTCTGACCTCCGGTCACGCCAGCCCTTAATCCAATCCATAGCCATCTTCCCATATCACCCCCGGAAGCCCGCCATCCGGTTCAACATGAATGGCAAACCTCGTCGCCCTGCGACTGAGGTCGATCCCTTCCTCACCATCCCCAATCGAAATCAAGTCCATAACGCGCAGTACATGACTCGTTGTTGCTCTTGCCGCAAGCAGAGCGATTAAGTGGTCCCCATAGTCCGCCATGGTCAGGTCATCTCGCTTCAGCGCGTCATGAGTGGCAGCCGCCGCCTCGTCGCCGCCATCACCAAATCCGGTGCGCCAAGCTTCATCCGTGAAATGCACCCAGGGCAGCGCTTCGCCGTTTAGCAGCCGCTTTAAATCACTCCTGCTCTCTGCCGCGCCCCAGGTCAGAACGAGTGCCGATGAGGTAATCGGAGCCGGAACACCCGTGACAGCATTAACCGCCCCCGCCACAGCTCCGATTAATTCCTGCTTTTCTCTGCAGGCAGAGACGTGGGACATATTACCCGCGAGACGCATTAAAAAAACCTCTGAAAATGCTCTGGCCTTATTGAAGGCCTCTTCATCATAACCATATAGGATATACTCCAGCTCAGCCTTGAAGTATGACGGCTGGGGCGTTGCGATGTAAAAGGCAGCCCGGCTGTCAGCCACCCAATGTCTGAAGTGGCGCGCGACATAGAAAAGGAACGGCACACGGTCTGAAGGCGACAAAGCCGCTCTTGGACCAAGGTAAGCGCGGCTGATCAGCTTAGCCTGTACTTCCGTCTCCAGGGTTTTGTCCTGGGCCTGGGCCTGAGCCTGATCTCGATCCCGGTCATGATCATAAGGATCTTGAGTCCCTCCGGTTTCTACAGTCTTTCCAATTTGCCGGATCCACTGGATCCCTTTAGCTGCGAGTTCTCGATCCTCCTGCGTCGCTTCCGTCAAATCCGCTGCCCCATTGGACTCTTCTGCCTGATCACCGTCAACAGTTTCGGGTCTCTCCTCCCTTGCGCCACTCAAATGCGCCTCAAATAAGGCACCTGAAGCATTTTTCTCCACAGGCCCCTCGTCGCCGTTTCCCAACACCGGAACCGCCGAAAGTCCTCCAGCAAATCTGTTCAGCACCTCATCCGCAACCCCCGCTGCAACCGCCTGCCTGACTGCCTCCATAAAATACGCAGGCTGATCAAGGCTGCGGCGCGGCTCAAATTCCCACGTTCTCTCCGGCCGTTTCCAGCTCAGGTTCGGTCCGGAAGGCCCAGAGAAGTAGGCCGATGGTTCCACAAATTCAAGATCCACCGCCAACAAACTGTAGGCCTCCAATAGACGCCGGTCGTAGGTATGAAGAATCGACTGTCCCGCCAGCTCCAGCGTCCTGAGCATTTCCGCATGCCTCGTCTGTTTAGTCCCAAAGGAAACCAATGCTGCGAAAAGCATGATGAGGGTCATAGTCATCAGCAGCACAAACAATGTCACGGATCCATTATCCCCTAATGAAATAGCTGGAACGCAGCGCTGCCTGATTTGATAGTTCAGACTCACCTTGTGATTTTGTATTTGAGCGTTGTCCATGCCCTTCCCCCATTTATGCTTGGATGATCAGTTAAACCTATCCGAAATCGCCTCACTCCCCCGAATTCATGTCAGGTTGTAGTTGATACATTGAATAGACCAACAGATTCACCGGAAGTCTGAGGTGAAAAGACCGGCCTTTGATAGGCCTCAGCTTCTTCAGCATGCGTTGATCCGGATCCAAAATTGCATTCAGCTTTAAAGTGCGAATGCCTGCTGCGCCTTTCAATTCAAATGACTGACTCATTTCATAGGATCCAGCTGCTTTAAGTCCGTGCTTCATGTCTAACCGCTGCGTTTCCACCTGATGCATTTCTATTGTCCCGTATTGGTGCATGCCTGCCACCATTAGGATCGACTGGAACTCAAAAAGCATCACCATAATAATCAATATTGACAGCATTAGTGCTGCCGGAACAAGGATCGCCGCCTCAACCGTCAGCATCCCCCTTTGCCCGGAAATTCCGGTCAATATTCTTTTATGTAGAGGATTGATAGAATTGGTCATTAATATCACCTGCTTTCGATGCTTTCGATGGGATGACAATGTCATTGCTTCATTTTAATTTTACATTTTATTCCTTTTTTTATGTAATATTAGATTACCACATTTTAACATTTCGTCAAGATCTTTCTGTGAGGAGAATTTTACAGCCTAAATTCACTGCTCCCATTATTGTCCTCGAGGCTCACTCTTCGGAAGGTTTCTTCAGCGTATCAGTTTGAGGAATTCACTGCCGGCTTTCATGCGTGCCTCCGCGTTCAAAAACGCTTTTTTAAGTCTCATGGTCATTATGCTCACGATCTCACTCTCCCATAACCATGACTCTATACAAGCCATCGGCATGGCACTGTTTCGCTTTATGGCGGCATCCCTTGCTGTTGGACTCACGCTTGGCATTTTCTATCAACCCCGCAGCTGGTGTCAAGTCTGCCCAATGGGACACGCGACCAGCATTATTGCCAATTAACAGAAGAAACTGCCGCCTAACCGCATAGCGGAGGTGGGAGGCGGTGTCTGAGAGACCGCTTCCGCCACACAGCAATAAAGGGACTGTTGAAGAATGACTTATCATTCTCCAGCAGTCCCTTTTCTCATTATAATTATTTATCAGTGGGTTCAAAGCTCAAACTACTTACACCGCAATAGCTTCGTTCAACTGTGCAGCAGGCAGAACAGGCAGCGACCTCAGAGAAACAGGTTGACACTGACCCATTTTCAGGGCGCGTATCAAGTCTCTCTCCGAATGCACTGCTGCATCCACTTGCGTCGCATAAGCGCCTACTTCACCGGGCTTGTGGGCATCGCTGCCGCCCGTGACAGGCATACCGAGCTTAGAGGCCGCTTCAACCGCCAGAGCATTGTGCTTCAAAAAAGTCCGCCCGTTGTAGCCTTCAATGGCCGTTAGTCCGGACAGTTCAAAAATAGCATTTCCCAGCCCCCGGCCGTTATCACGAAACGGATGCGCAGCTATAGTCGCTCCGCCGCGCTCATTGACATAATCAATAAGGAACTGAGGATCCAGTTTGTTGTCTCTATCTGCCTGCGGAAGCTCATCCACGCCAAACACAAGGATATCCCCCCGTGACGTTGATACCTCAACACCGACAAAAATCAACAACTCATGGCGGGCACTCAAAAATCTGGCCTGGGAACGCAGCCCCAGAACATCGTGGTCCGTGACCGCAATGCCATCCAGTCCCTGCGCCTTTGCTTCCCGAACGATTTGCTCGAGATCAAGCCGACTGTCCTTACTATGCTTTGATTCATGTATATGCAAGTCGAATTTCATACAATGCTCACCCCTGCTAAAAAGAAAACGTCCGGCACCAATGCCGGACGCCTGTTAACAGTATAACCCGGAACTCGTGATTTCCGGCATTGAAAATTCTTATCCATTCTTATAAACGATTATGATTTTTAATCATGGCCCCCAGCGAAAAGAACAAATGTCCCCGTACAAAGGCGTCCATGTGCAAAAATCAGTTATTCTCCTGGGGGAAGGACACCCGCGACCACAATCAGGATAAACCCTGCGCCAAAGCCAAACGTCAGCAGCGCAAGACGAACATAGCCGGACAACCCCAGTCTGGATGTGACAACTGCAACGAGGATCGTCAGCAGGATCAGGATGAACCCCGCCTTCTTGAAGGCTCTCGGATTCAGCATCAATAAACCGCCTCGCTCCCAATCGCCGCAATATTTTCGTGGACATATTCCCGAAGCCAGCGCACCACATCTATGTTGTCCAGAGGCACGTCATCCCCCAGCATCCGTCTGATCTCTCTGGTGCTGAGCGAAAATTTCTGGTCATCCACGTAATGGGTCAGAATGAGGTCCGTCTTCGGACTTCCGAGAGCTATGGTGACTATGGTGTCCGTCAGGTTGCCCAATGGGACCCGGTCAATGTGGCTGAGCCTGAAGTTTGCGATCAGCTCAGTGCCGACACCCAGCTCAGATTTCAACTCAAAAGAACCGTCACAGCCTTCCGCACTCAGTTTAAACATAGGAATTCCAAGGCCAACCTTGCGTGTGGTTCTCGTCGTATAAAACGGATCGACAACCCGGCGGACCGTTTCCTCATCCATCCCCCGGCCATCGTCTTTAATCTTGATGGTCAGCCGGTCCTCTTTTCTCGCCTCAATAATGACAATCCTGAGGGTTGCCGCTTCTGCGACTATTGAGTTTTGCGCGATATCTAAAATGTGCAGCGAAAGCTCTCGCATAAACGTTACTCCTTTTTCATCAGTGGGATTGACAAGGTGTCGATCAGGCAGTCCAAAGTCCGTTCTCGAAGATCAATGGCGTTCTCTCTCTCTGAAAGGTCAATCAGTTGGTGGGCATCCGAATTCCTCAATATTCTATATGCTGCCAGCTCAGGGTGTGCCTCCAGAAATTGATCCCCTTTCGAGCCTGCTGTGATTTCCAGGGTCGTGAAGGCTTCCCCAGGCGGTATAAAACCGAGGTTGGACAACAGACTGTTGGAGCTGCGGTTCACATGAGCCGGGACGGGCACGCCGCCCAAACGTCTGACATGTGCCACGGCGTCGCTGAGGCTGAGCTGACAGGAAGTGATCAAGGTATGGACCACTTCTCCCACCGGCTCATCCTGATCGTCCATGAGCAGCTGATGTCCGAAGCGCTCAGGGCGATTTGGCAATTTCAGCATGGCACCGTCTACGATTTCAAAAAACGCTTCCAAATCCTCCACCCGCCTAAACAGGCAGAGCACATGAACATCTTCCAGAGTCTGGAGCTCCATAGCCGGCACCAGCAGCATGTCGCGCTTAGCAGCGACTGCCATAGCCGAGCGCACGTTGCCACAGTGGTTGTGATCCGCGATTGCCAAAATGTCGAGGCCTTTGATCATGGCCATGTTGACGACGTTGTTCGGCGTCATCTCTTCTTCACCGCACGGCGACAAGCACGTATGCATGTGCAGGTCATAGTACAGCAGCATTATCTTAGACCGGCTTCGTAAAGCACCTGAAAGATGCCGTAAGCATCCAGGTCCGACCCCACAACCGCGATGTTTTCTTCAACAGCTTTGTCGAGCACTGCCTGATCCATGGTCAATCCATCCGGAAGGATAATGCATGAAAATTCAAGCAAAGAAGCCACTGCGAGGACATTCTGATGCGTCTGGACCGTAATCCACGCATTGCCCGCTTTGCCCTTGGCCATAACCCAGCTGAGCAGATCACTGCAATACAGCCCCGTGATCACTTGGGATTCATCACCCACAGCATAGACCCGAAAACCTTCAATTCTTTCAAGTTCTGAGATTTTCAAAAAAGTCACCTCTCCTCTGACAAATTATATTTTCGCTCGTTGTTCTTCCGGACGACACAATCGGCTAAAGTTGCCCTGCCCATAACAATATCTTCTGCGAGCGCCCGGCAAGTCGGCGCGCCGCATGCGCCGCAGTCAATCCCCGGCAGCATGTGATACAGCGCCTCGATGCGCGACAGCTTCTCGAGGGCGGTTTTGAAGTCCGCGTCCAGCTTCATGACCGGGAGCGGTTCAATCTCCTCGTCCCATTCCAGCATGTCTTCCGTGATCTCACCAAATGCTTCCATGGAGACCTCTTGAGGATATTTTGCCGATAGTCTTCTGATCCTGCCCTTCGCTATAAAGGGATTCTCAGGATTCAGAGGCCCGCCGACACAGCCTGTGACACAAGCGTAACCCTCGAAGAAATCGATATCGTTCAGTTTCCCAAGCTCAAGCTGCTCCAGGACTTTAATGACTTCATCTATGCCGTCGACCGCAAGATAGTCCTCTGCACCCATGGCGTAGCTTTGGCCGCCCACCATCCCCCAGCCAATCCCTTTGCCGCTGCACTTCGAAATCTGCTGAACGACTTCAATATCGTCATACATACGCAGGATTTTCGTATAGATGGCTTCCAGGGAAATGGCGCCGTTGATCTGAGACTTTTCTATGCCGATGGGCTTGCGAATACTCGTAATCTTAGCCGGACATTCGGTCAGGTAAAAGACTCCAATGTCCTCCTGGGCAAGACCCGTCATTTCTTCAATTTTCTTTCTGGCGATCCTCGCGGCAACTTCACTTGGCGATTCCAGCTGGCTGATGTGATCGATCAGGGTTGGAAAACGCATTTGAATCAAGCGTATGACAGCCGGACAATAAACGGAAATCAAAGGCTTGACATGCCCTTCCTCTTCGACGCGCTTTTTCTGAATCTGTGTGATCAAGTCCGCGGCGTAGGCCACGTCAAAGACAAAGTCAAAACCGAGCTGATAGAAACCATTCAGTACCTTGTTCATGTCGTATTCCAATCCAAACTGGCCGTAAATCGAAATGGCCGGTAAGGCGACATTGTATTTGAATTTCTTAAGCATCTCAAGCGAGTCGGATTGCGCACCTTTGGCATGGTAAGGACAGACTTTGATACACATGCCGCAGTCTATACAGCGTTCCGTCATGATCTCCGCTTTGCCGTCGCGCACTCGGATCGCCTGAGTGGGGCATCTGTCGAGACAATACGTGCAGCCATTGCAGTAATCCCGCTCTAGTATGACGGAGTGCAAAAACTTCTCCATAATTACCTCCAGCCCTAAAGTCGAATGACCATTTTAATGCGCGTCGACTCGCCTTTTGCCGACTCAATGACGAACTCGTCGCAGCATTTTTTCATGTTCGGAAGTCCCATTCCGGCGCCAAAACCCATTTCGCGGGCAGACGTTTTCGCTGTGGAATAGCCTGCCGTCATGGCAAGTTCCACATCTTCAATCCCCGGGCCTTTGTCCACGGCCCAGATTTCAATGCGGTCACTCATCAGCATCACCGTGATGACGCCACCCTCTGAGTGGATGACAATGTTGATCTCTGCTTCATAGGTCATAACCGCGATGCGGCGGATGATTTCTTTATCCAGGCCTATCTCACGACACTTTTTTTTGATATCACTCGATGCCGAGCCGGCATGGGCAAAATCTTCTTTCATCACATCGTAATCATAGGCCATTACCGCCGAGGCACGGTCCATTTCCAAGGCTTTGCTCATAGCGTCTCACCTCACTGGTTGATGCGCGCTTGTACTGAGTATGTAGAACTACCGGTTTAAAGAGGCACGCCTTCGAGCCCCTGGCCGTACAATATGCCAGATGTAGCGTATAAAGTGTGCGGTGTTGAGATTAAAACCATGTCATTTTCCTCGGCAAGCTCGACCACTTCCATCGGCGGGCACTTGCCTCTGACGAAAACGATTGCGCTTAAATCGAGCATTTCCGCGGTACGTATGACCTGGTTGTTCGTGAGTCCGGTCAGCAGGACACAGTCCTGTGCGTGTTCCGACACAAAGGCGAGCACGTCGCTCATCAAGTCGGAACTGAAGGCGAAATCGATTTTTTTGTCTGAATATTGTTCTCCGACAATGATCTTGCCGCCCAGCAATTCTACCAATGTTCCGATCTGCATAAGAACCTCCTGGTCGTATGTCCTGAAGCGCTGCTTCAACTGCATTGAAGGCGCTGTCAACTATTCGCCTGCCCATTTCGGGATAAGAAAGTTAACTTTTTAACGATCGGTTTAATTATACCATGATTTATTGCTTTTTTCACGAATTCTAATCCTGTTTCATCAAATTGTCCAACAGATTTTTCACGTCTTCGAAAACAGCTTCGACAGGCCTTGAGGCATCCACCTCAACCATCCGCTCTGAATGCTCTGATAACATAATCCTGTAGCCTTCTCGCACCTTGACGTGAAATTCTGCAGCTTCGAGGTCCAGTCGGTTGATCTCCCGGCCGGAGTCGCCGTAGACGCGCTTCAGGCCCTCTGCCGGGTCTATATCCAGATAGATGGTCATGTCCGGCAGAAAATCCTCTGTGGCAAAGCGATTGAGCTCGTAAACCTCGTCCATGCCAATCCCCCGCACATAGCCCTGGTAGACAACGGAGGAGTCCACGAATCTGTCGAAGAGCACCAGGTCACGCCTGCCCAGTTCCGGCAGCACTTTCTGGGTCAAATGCTGGCGCCTGGCTGCTGCGTAGAGCAGCGCTTCGGTCCGCACGTCCATTTCTGTGTGCTCGATGTCGAGGATGATTTCGCGAATCTTTTCAGCGATTCTGACGCCGCCGGGCTCCCTGGTGATCATGACGTCCAGGCCAGTTTTCGTAAAGTAATCCTGGAGCATGGCGAGGAGCGTCGTCTTCCCGGAGCCCTCGCCGCCTTCAAGGCTGACCGTTTTTGTTTTCTTGGCGTCTGGTTGTGACCCCGGGATCCTCAGGACATCATAATAAAGTCTCTCGACTTCCTGAATGCCCACTTGCTCATACCTGGTGGTCTTTCCATTCAGATCCACAACTTCAAGAATTGGCTCTTTGTCACAGTCTCCCATGCAGCTCGTCTGAACGATTTGTATGTGGTTTATACGGTCCTGTGCCATGAGATCCAACAGCCTGGTCAGGGTCTGTCTTGCGCCTGCCGTAATGCCGCAAGTCGCCATGCCAATCCTGACCAGGATTTTTTTGTCATCCCGGGACTGGTCCAGCGCAGCGGCGCGAATTTTCGTCAATTCATCCAGCGATTTCAATTTATAGCCTCCCCCGTCAAGTGTAGGTGACAGGCACCGAGTTAACTTTGGTGCCTGTCACCAATCTCATTTCAGTGCCTGTCACCAATCTCATTTCAGTGCCTGTCACCAAGTTCATTTCTGTACCAGAGCTTCACACAATTAAGACTCAATTCTCTTCGGTTACTTGAGGCTCTGAAGTGCCATGAAAATAGTCATAAACTTTTTCCGCAGTCCGCCGGTTCATGCCGTCGACCTTGGCCAACTCTTCCACTGAGGCTTCGCGAATTTTATCGATGCTCTTAAAATACTGCATCAGCTTCAGTCGCCGCTTTTCGCCAACGCCTTCAATCTCGTCCAGCAATGACTGTGTCATATTTTTGCTCCGCAGCGTCTTATGATACTCCAGCGCGAATCGGTGCACTTCCTCCTGGATCCCTGCCAGGAAGCGATATAGTTCAGGCTGGGTTCGAATCGCGTAAAACTGGCCGCGGTAATAGAGCTGGTCCGTCCTGTGATAATCATCCTTGACGAGGCCGGCAATCTCAAGCTCCAGCCCAAGGGCGTTCATGACCTCCAGCACGGCGGAGACGTGGCCTTTGCCGCCATCGATCAGGATCAGATCCGGGAATTGGGAGAACTTCGCGTTCGCGCTGCTGCCAGCGCCCCATCGGCGTCCTGCCTTGCCTATATAAGTGGCAGGGGACTCTGCTGCTACAATTGCAGCCGCTGCCGCTTCCTCTCCCACTTCAAAGACATCCTCTTCCCCGGTCAACGCACTTCTATCCAGGCCAACGCCGACCACCGATCCCTCCCAGGTGTCGTCCTCCGCCGCAAGTGCTTCCCCAGCATCCTGAGCCTCAACCAGCGCATCGAAGGCAGCCTGCTCCTCAAGACCCCGCCTGAACCTTCGAAACAAAATTTCCTGCATGGAGCCGTAATCATTCGCGCCCTCAATGGTCTTGACCTTAAAGCGCCTGTAATCCCTGGGCTTCTTCTTGCCATCTTCATAAACCACCATGGAGCCCACAGAAAGCACCCCATAAATATTCGATATATCATAGGCTTCGATCCTGCGGATTCGCCCTTTCAGTCCCAGCATCTCCCGCAGAGCCGTTTCGATCTGATCCGACTTCTCGCGCTCGCGCAGGATCCGTTCCTCAAACTTCTCCAGGTACTCCCTGGCATTTTCGCGCACGAGATCCAGAAGTTTAATCTTGTCGCCCCGCTGCGGCGCCGTCAGCTTAATTTTGAAAGAAGCCTTCTTCGCCAGAAACGCCTCCAGCAACTCAAAGTCCTCCGGCAGCCGTTCCACGACGATCTCCTTTGGGAACTCCGTGACGTTGGCGTAGTACTGAAGAATAAAATCATCCAGAAGCGCGTCCGGATCCTGAAGGTATTCCTCTTCAAAGACATACTCCTCTTTGCCAATCATCTTGCCGCCCCGCACGGTGAAAATCATGATGCAGATTCGGTTTTCCGTCGCGAAGCTGCCAATCACGTCCTGGGAGACGTCGGACTCATAGACCACCTTCTGGCGCTCCATCAGCTGATCGATAGCCATAACCTGATTCCTCAGCGCCGCCGCCTTCTCAAACTCCAGCGCCGCCGCGGCCGTCTTCATCTCCGCTGTCAGCTTCTCCTTCAAAAAATCCGTCTTCCCGCCCAGAAACTTGAGAATCTCCTCAATCATAGCCCGGTACTCCGCTTGATGCACGGTGCCCTGACACGGCCCCAGACACTTCCTGATATGAAAATTCAGGCACGGCCGCTCATCCATTTTTTCAAGCCGACGGTTGCACTTCCGAATCGGATAGATCTCCTGCAGCGCCTCGATCGTCCTTCGCACCGCCTCAGCGCTGGTATAAGGCCCAAAATAGCGCGCCTTGTCCCGGGACAGCTGCCGCGTCATGATCAGCCGCGGAAACGGTTCGTCCACCGTCACTTTAATATAGGGATACTGCTTGTCATCCCTCAGCAAAATATTGAATTTGGGCTTATACTGCTTGATCAGCGTCTGTTCGAGGATCAGCGCCTCCATCTCAGAATCCGTGAGAATGTACTCGAACTCCTCGACCACCGCGACCATGCTGCGCACCTTCGGCGCATGGGAATTCAGCGCCCTGAAATAGGAGGACACCCTCTGCTTCAGCCGCTTCGCCTTGCCCACGTAGATCACATTGCCCCATTTATCCTTCATCAGATAGACGCCGGGCGTCTCCGGTACCTTCTTCACTTGCGCCTTGATGGTTTCCATGCGCGTCATAACCAAACTCCGTTTCGTATTTAAAATGACCATCGGCAAAAATAAAAACAAAAACTGGCTGCCGATGGTTCCACATCCCCAATCCTTCTCATTTCCATAAACAATTCTACCATATTTTCTGTTTTGATTGGTGAAAATCGCCGTACGTTGGGTAATAGGTTAACATTACAATAGGAGGTGTTTTCATGAGTCTTTACGATCTTGCCGTCAAAATGGAAATGGACGGTGAACAGTATTACCTCGAACTCGCCAATAACGCTGTGAACCCGGGAATCAAGGCTGTCTTTGAACTGATGGCAGCAGACGAACACAAGCACTATGAAATCGTCAGCAACATTATATCCGGCAGCGTCCGCTTCATGGAAGGGACCAGTCTGGACACTCTCAAAAGTGTCTTTGCCAAGGCCCTCGAAACCAAAGAATCCCTCGAGATGCCGGAGCACGCCTTTGAAGCTTACATGAAAGCCGCCGACATGGAACGCAGCTCAATCGAATTCTATAAAGACGCCTATGAGCGCACAAATTCCGACCACGAGAAAAAAATTCTGATCGAGCTGCAGGAAGAAGAGAATCGTCATCTCATGATCGTCGAAAACCTCGCCGAATACGTCAGACGGCCTGAAGAATGGGTTGAATCTGCGGAATTTAATCACATGATGGAGTACTAAGTCTATACAAAGCAAAAAGGACAATCCGGAAATCGCGTGACGCGAGGCGAATTCCGGATTGTCCTTTATTTTGTGTTTGAAGCCAAAACGAGGAAATTGGTGTCAGCGGCCTTTGGCCTATTACGGCCTTTGGCCTATTGCGACCTTTGGCCTATCACGGCCTTTGGCCTATTACCCCTTCTTCTGCACTATCCAACGCGGCGAATCAGCTTCGCCTGCTGCAAATAGGCGCACACGGGCTCTGCCAGATTTTCCGGGAGTCTCAGGCACAAGCGGCCGCCCGTTCCCGCGAGCCTCAAAGTAAGGCGTTCGCCGACCAGCGTGAAGGACTCAAACTCCTCGTATTGATAAATGCCGCTCGTCGTCATGGCCTTGCTCGACATGCCATAGTGCTTTCGAAAGTTCAATCCTCTCACCAGGATGATGTCGTGCTGAAAATCAGCCCTGGCAAAGCGGCTGCTGATCAGAAGCAAAGCTTCTGTTATCACAATCCACGTCACAACGCTGGCCACTATGAGACGCGGCTCAATCCGATCGAGCTGAAACAGCGGAACCATCCCTGTCAAAGCCATGCCCGCGACGGTGAGAATTCGGTCATAAAGCGGCGTTTCGGCGGTTTTAAGGGAAAACCTGAATTTATAAAGATCCGCGACCTGTCGACTAAGCGCTTCATTGATGGTCATATAGACCAGCGGCTGAAAGACCAGAAAAGCAAACAAAGCAAAATTCCAGGCTGTCAGCCTGTCATTTTCAAAGGGCTCAGGCACCAGAATAAAGGAGCCAAGCACGAAAAAGAAAGCAGCGATAAAGCTGAAGGTCGCTAAAAAACTACGGCTCAGTCGTCTCATGAAGTCGTCTTCCTCGCTTTTCTCTTAGGCTTCTCGGGTGCGGGTTCTATTGGAGCTTGGGCTATCGGTGCTGCGTCATTCAATTCCGGCTCCGGTGCCGCTGTTTCTTTATCCGCTGCCGTCTTTTTCTCTTTGACTTTTTTAGCTTTTACCTCTTGTCTGGATTCCTCGAGGGTTGCCACGTCCCACAGGTGTTCCTTTTCCAGGATCGGCCGCAAGTACTGACCGGTATAGGACGATTCACAGCGCGCCACCTGTTCAGGTGTACCAACCGCCACGACCCCGCCGCCTTTGTCTCCGCCGTCCGGACCAAGGTCGATCAGATAGTCCGCAGACTTTATGACATCGATATTGTGCTCAATAATGACCACGGTATTTCCGCCCTGAACCAGACGGTCCAGAACTTTGATCAGATGGTGAACATCAGCGATATGAAGACCCGTCGTCGGCTCGTCCAGGATATAAAGGGTCCTGCCCGTACTGACTTTGCTAAGCTCCGTGGCGAGCTTGACCCTCTGGGCTTCACCCCCGGAGAGCTCAGTCGATGGCTGGCCCAGCTTGATATAGTCCAGACCGACCTCGTGGAGCGCTTTAATCTTGCGCTTGATCTTTGGAATGCTGTCAAAAAAGTCGAGGGCCTCCTCGACGTTCATGTCGAGAATATCGGCTATACTCTTGCCCTTGTATTTGACTTCCAGCGTCTCGCGATTATAACGCTTGCCCTTACAGACATCACACTGAACGTAGACGTCCGGCAGAAAGTGCATTTCAATTTTCAGGATGCCGTCCCCGCGGCAGGCTTCGCAGCGGCCGCCCTTGACATTAAAGCTGAAGCGGCCCTTCTGATAGCCTCGGATTTTTGCCTCTGGCACCCGCGCAAAGAGATCCCGGATCGGATCAAAAACACCTGTATAGGTCGCCGGATTAGAGCGCGGCGTGCGCCCGATTGGCGACTGGTCTATGTCGATGATCTTGTCTATTTCTTCGAGACCCTCGATGCCAAGGTGACGACCAGGCTTGACCCTGGTGCCGTTGATGCGCACCGCGGCACTTTTGAAGAGAATCTCATTGATCAGCGTGCTCTTCCCGGAACCGGAAACCCCGGTGATACAGGTCATGACCCCTCTGGGAATTGCGACGTCTATGTTTTGAAGATTGTTTTCAGCCGCCCCCAAAATCCGGATCCACTGACCATTGGGACTTCTTCGGGCTTTTGGCAGTTCTACCTTCTTACGACCGGAAAGGTACTGGCCGGTGAGGGACGTCTCGCTCACCATCAGCTCAGGCACCTTGCCGGAAAAGATAACTTCGCCGCCATGCACCCCTGCGCCCGGACCCATATCAATGACGTGATCCGCCGCCATAATGGTTTCTTCGTCATGCTCGACTACCAGCAGCGTGTTGCCAAGTTCCGTGAGGTTTCTCAAGGTTTTCAGCAGTTTGCTGTTGTCCTTTTGATGGAGACCAATCGACGGTTCATCCAGAATGTACAGCACCCCAACCAGGCCGGACCCAATCTGGGTCGCAAGGCGAATCCGCTGGGACTCGCCGCCGGATAACGTCCCGGCTGTCCTGGATAAAGTTAAATAGTCCAGACCGACATCCTTAAGAAAGTTGAGCCGGCCGGAAATTTCCCTGACAATCGGCTCAGAAATGGCCGTTTTCATGGTATCCAGCTGTACCCGGTTGAAGAAATCTACCAGATCGCGAACGGCCATCTCCGTCATTTGATGAATGTTGACCCCGCCAAAGTGAACGGCCAGAACTTCGTCCTTGAGCCGTGCGCCATGGCATTTTTCACAGGGCTCAAGACTCATGAATTCGCTGAACCACTCCCGCATATTGTCGGACTGGCTCTCGTTATAACGGCGCTGAATGTTGGGAATGATGCCCTCAAAAGTCGCCTGGTATTTCTTGTAGCCCCCAAAGCGGCTGTCGAAATAGATCTCAAATTCCTGAGTCCCCGAGCCATACAGGATGGCTTTCAGGGTTTCCGGCTTCAGCTGATCAATGGGTGTTTCGTCTGAGTCTCCAAAATGATCCAGGATCGCCTTGATCATCTGCGGGAAAAAGGTCTCCTGTCCGCTGTTCGCCACCGGGGCCACCGCGCCGTCCTTAATGGACAGATGCCGGTTTGGAATAATCAGGTCAGGGTCAATTTTTTGCAGGTACCCAATGCCCTTGCAGTGGTCGCAAGCCCCGTAAGGCGCATTGAAGGAGAACATGCGGGGCTCCATTTCCGTAATGCCGAGCCCGTGCTCCGGGCAGGCAAACTGCGTATTGAAGACGAGATCCTCGCCCTCCAGGATATTGACCACCACCAGGTCTCCCGTCAGCTTGAGGGCTGTTTCCACGGAATCTGACAGCCTTTGCTGTATGCCCTCACGCACAATCAGCCGGTCTATGACCACTTCAATCAAGTGTTTTTGAGTCTTGTTCAATATGATGTCCTCAGAAGCCTCCCTGATCTCGCCGTCAATCCGCAGCCGGACAAAGCCTTCTTTGCGGACGGACTCGAGCTCCTTTTTGTGCTCGCCCTTCTTGCCGCGAACGACAGGCGCCAGCACCTGGACCTTAGTCCCTTCGGGCAGTCCCATGACGCGGTCGACTATCTGGTCCACCGTCTGCTGTGAAATTTCGATCCCGCAGACCGGGCAATGAGGCGTTCCGGCCCTGGCGTACAGCAGTCTCAGGTAATCATAGATTTCCGTTACTGTGCCAACTGTAGAACGGGGGTTTCGGCTCGTGGTCTTCTGATCTATGGAAATCGCCGGCGACAAGCCGCTGATGGACTCCACGTTGGGTTTTTCCATTTGGCCGAGAAACTGCCGGGCATACGCAGACAAACTCTCCACATAGCGCCGCTGGCCCTCTGCGTAGATGGTGTCAAAAGCCAGAGAGGACTTTCCTGAGCCGCTCAGCCCGGTGATGACGACCAGTTCGTCCCGGGGTATGTCTATATCGATGTTTTTCAGGTTGTGCTCCTTGGCACCCCTGATTTCAAGTTGATTCTTGCTCACCTGTGTCACCTCAATTTTTTCTTAAGCGCAAGAATTCGATCCCGCAGCACAGCCGCCTTCTCAAATTCCAAATTGGCCGAAGCCACATACATTTCGTTTTCCAGGTCCTCGATCATCCGCTCGAGATCCGCGGAGTCCAGCACCAATGCCGCGATTTCCGGATCCAGGCCCTCCTCGGCAACCTCGGTCGCTTCAATGATCGACCGAATGGATTTCACAATGCCCTTTGGCGTAATGTTGTGCTCCAGGTTGTAGGCATGCTGAATCTCTCTCCTGCGGTTGGTTTCGTCAATAGCCTTCTGCATGGATGCCGTGAAGACATCCGCGTACATGATTACCCGACCGTCAATATTTCTCGCCGCTCTGCCGATAGTCTGGATCAGCGACGTCTCAGACCGCAGGAACCCTTCCTTGTCCGCGTCCAATATGGCGATCAGAGAGACCTCCGGCAGATCCAGGCCCTCTCTGAGGAGGTTGATCCCGATCAGCACATCAAATTCCCCCACCCTGAGTCCGCGAATGATCTTATTCCGATCCAGCGTCTCAACCTCGGAGTGCATGTATCTGACTTTGATATCCATCTTTTTAAAGTAATCCGTCAGGTCCTCTGCCATTTTTTTCGTCAGCGTCGTCACCAGGACCCGCTCCTTGCGGGCGACGCGCACCAGAATTTCAGAGTACAGATCGTCGATCTGGCCTTTGACCGGCCGCACTTCAATATGGGGATCCAAAAGCCCCGTCGGACGTATGATCTGCTGGACCACCTGTCCGCTTCTGTTCAGTTCGTAGGCCGATGGTGTCGCGCTGACATAAAGGATCTTGTCCAGCACTTTCTCAAACTCGTCGAAGCTGAGTGGCCGGTTGTCCAGAGCGGACGGCAGACGAAAGCCGTAATCCACCAGCGTGTGCTTCCTCGACTGGTCCCCGCCGTACATGCCGCGTACCTGGGGCAGGGTTACATGGGATTCGTCTATGACCATCAGAAAATCATCCGGAAAATAGTCAATCAAGGTAAAGGGGCGGCTGCCGGGTGGCCTGCCGGACAAGATCCTCGAATAGTTTTCAATGCCCTGGCAAAATCCCATCTCCCGAAGCATCTCAATGTCGTACCGCGTACGCTGTTCAATACGCTGAGCTTCCAGGAATTTGCCCTCATCCTTGTAGAATTTGAGCCGGTCTTCCAGCTCCTGCTCAATGACGCTGATGGCCGCTTCAATTTTTTCTTTGCTCGTCACATAGTGGGACCTTGGAAAAATAGAGATGTGCTTTCTATAGCCCAAGATCTCGCCTGTCAGGACGTTGACCTCAGCGATCCTCTCAATTTCGTCCCCGAATAGTTCCACCCGGATCGCGCTTTCTTCCGAGGCGGCAGGAAAGATTTCAACGACGTCGCCCCTCACCCTGAAGGTGCCACGGGTAAAGGCAATGTCATTTCTGACATATTGGATTTCGACCAGCTTAGACAAAATTTCTTCACGGGTTTTGACCATTCCGGGACGCAGCGACAGCACCATGCTGTTGTAATCAATAGGGTCACCCAAGCCGTAGATACAGGACACCGACGCAACGATGATCACATCCTCGCGTTCAAACAACGACGCCGTTGCCGAGTGCCGCAGCTTGTCGATTTCGTCATTGATCGATGAGTCCTTTTCAATAAAAGTATCGCTGTGCACCACATAGGCTTCCGGCTGATAGTAATCATAGTAACTGACAAAGTACTCGACAGCATTATTCGGGAAAAACTCCCGAAACTCACTGCACAGCTGAGCTGCCAGTGTCTTATTGTGGGCCAGAACCAGCGTTGGCTTCTGGATCTTCTCGATCAGATTGGCCACGGTAAAAGTCTTGCCCGAGCCGGTTACGCCAAGCAAAACCTGCGCCTTCATTCCGGATGCGTAGCCGCTCACCAGCTTCTCTATTGCCGCAGGCTGATCCCCTGTAGGCTTGAATTCTGATACGACCTGAAAGGTCATGCGATCACCTCTATTCCCCAAACGTTTGTTCCCTATTCATTATACTCTCCTAATCTATACCCCGTCAATCGATGTAAGCAACGCGGACAAGTTTCAAATCAGTGACGCGGACAAGTTTCAATTTGGTACCAGAGCTTGCGATAACGTTTCTCAATACAATCACCTTGATCGTTACTTAAAACAGAAAAAACCCCGGCGCATGCCGGGGTCACATTCTCTAATAGTACATTCCGTAAATAACTGCTCAATAATAAACGAATTATAAGCCTGAATATTGCCAGCAGGTTTTACATTCTTTTGCACAGAAATTTCAAGCACGATATACTAAATCACAATGCCCTTTTCCTCAAGCCTGCGATCCACATGACGCCTGTAATAATTTCTTATGACCGCCGCCGTCGGCACCGCCAGGAACATCCCCAGAAGCCCAAACAGGCCGCCGCCCAGCAAAATCGCCAAGATGATCATGAACGGCTTGACCCCCACTGAATCCCCGAGAATCTTCGGTCCCAGAATGTACCCGTCAAACTGCTGCAGCACAAAAATGAACAGCAGCACCCACAAAGACTGGATCGGGCTGTAGAACAGCGTAATCAGGACCGCCGGCACCGCGCCAATAAATGGTCCAAAATAAGGAATCATGTTCGTCACCCCAACGATCAGCGCAAGCAGAATCGGGTAGCGAATGTCCATGAACACAAAGCCAAAATAGGCAATGATGCCAATAATCAGCGAATCTATAATCTTTCCAATAATAAACTTCGTGAACATCTGGTCACTTTCTGAAACCAATCCGCACAACCCATCTGCCGTCTCCCGGTCAAAGTGCGCATAAGCGGATTTCTTGATGCTGGAAATAAACTTTTCTTTATCCTTCAGCATGTAAATTGAAAGAATCAAGCCAATGGCGAACTTAAAAATGCTGTTGGCAAATCCAAGCACGCCAAAGAACATGGCACTGATTGCCGTGTCCAGATTTTCGCTGATGGTGCCCAGCATATTGTCGAGGCTCCAGCGCTCCAGAAATTTCTCAAGATCAAAAACTTCAAAGCTTTCAATCCGGGCGGAGGCATTCAGCAGAAAATTCCTAAGGGACTCAAGATAAGTCGGTCCATTGTCAATGATGTCTCTTATACTGGCGGCAATGCTCGGCACAATGCCCGTCATCGCCAGATACACCAGCCAGATGGCAAAAGCATAGGTCGCAACTAAACTCAGTGTCCTCGGCAGGCGCAGATATTTCTCCAGAATTTTCATCAGCGGATTCAGAATATAAGCGATGCCAAAGCCCCACACAAACGGCATTAAAAGTCCGACAAGCAGTTTTACGAACGACCAGACGCTGACATAATTCTCAATCACTTTAAAAAGGACCAAGGCAATAAACAGAACTGGCAACCACTCAAGATGCATGACGCGAAGCAAATGTTTTTTCAATTCGAGGCCCCCTGAACCGACGCATTGCCAGACTCTTGAATTGATGCCTTAATAACTTCAACCGCTTTGTCCAGCTGGACATCCAATGTTTCATCCTCTGAAGGTTCAACGATGAGATCCGGAGTGATGCCCACGCTGTGAATGTTGGTGCCATCCGGTGTAAAATATTGGGACGTCGTCAGTTTGAACGCCGTATTGTCGCGAAGTTCGATCACCGACTGGACCAGGCCTTTGCCAAAAGTCTGCGTACCAATAACCACACCTGCCTCTTCATCCTGAACCGCCCCCGTCAATATTTCTGATGCGCTTGCGGAGCCGCCGTCGACGAGCACGACCAGAGGTAAGTCGACCTTATTCTTGTCGGATCTGTAGTACGTTTTTTCACCCGCGCGATCCTCCATGTAAACAATCACTTGTTCCCCCAGCAGGTAGTCCGCGATCTGGGTGCATTCCGTGAGAGATCCGCCTGGATTTCCCCGCAGGTCAAGAATCAAACCCGTAATATTTTGCCGCTGCAGATCGGAGAGTTCGGCTTTGAATTCCTCATAAGCATCCTCATCAAAGGAAGTCAGTCTCAAATAGCCGATCTGATCCTCGAGAATGTCCGTCTTCACGACCTGTACTTTAATTTGTTCTCGGACTATTTCAAATTCCAGGATTTCAGAGACGCCGATCCTGCGAATGGTCAGCTTGACCGCCTCGCCCGGTTTGCCGCGAATCATGCTGACCGCTTCTTCATACATATCCATGTCCACATCTGTGTCATCCACAGTCAGTATGATGTCACCGGATTTGAGCCCCGCCTTCTCGGCAGGCGTGTCCTCGATTGGTGAAACAACTTCTATATAGCCGTTCTCATTCGGACTGACCACGACGCCAATCCCGCCGTATTCGCCTGTCGTCGATATATTGAAGCTCTCATAATCCGACGCATTCATATAAATAGAGTAGGGATCTTCCAGGGATGAAAACAGCCCCTTCAGCAAACCATCCTCAAAATCCACGTCTGCGACATCCTTATAAAAATACTGATCAATGTAACCCTTCAGTTCTTCAACTTTGCTGTAGCGCTGATCCAGCGCCTGGTAGTATTCAAGGTCCGCTTTTGGCAAAATGACCTTGTCCCCAATACGAAGCTGAAACAGGTTGCTCACAAAAAAGGTCCCCACCGCGCTGAGAATCATCATTAACAAACAAAGCAGTGCTGCGTTGCGTTTTTTCAATTGACCACATCCTATGGTTGACTGTTGTTCAAATCTTCACAGGGCTACTTGGACACCCACGGTACCGGATTAACGTATTTCCCGTTCTGCCGCACTTCAAAATGCAAGTGCGCGCCAGTTGAAACGCCAGTAGTTCCAACCTTCGCCACGGTTTGACCCTTGGTGACCTTGGTCCCGGACTTCACAACCAGGGAGGAGCAGTGCGCATAGAGGGTTACAATGCCGCCGCCGTGATCGATCATAATAACTTTGCCATACCCGCCAAACCAATCCGAGTAGATGACCGTCCCATCCAAAGCCGCGACAATTTTGGCCCCGGAAGGTGCCGCAATATCAATGCCCGTATGCATCTTATAAGTCTTGTAAACCGGATGCAGCCGGTTGCCAAAAGGCGACGTGATCCGCGTATACCCCGGCGTTGGGAACATCATCTTGCCGCCGACATACTTCTCATTGGTTTTAAGGCTGGCGATCAAACTGGTAATTTTCTTGGCGTCCTCGTTTAGCCGGTCTTCCTGGGCTTCCAGCGCCTTGATGTCCTTCTTCAAATTCTTCTGTTCGGCATCCAGGCTAACCAGATCGCTGGAGAGTTTGACCTGCTTGCTGGACAAATTGGTTTTCAAGGATACCAGTGATGCTTTCTGTTCCTCGAGAGATTTCTTTTTCTCCTCGACCAAATCCCGCTGCTGCTGCATGTATTCTAGCAGCGTTGTGTCATGCTCATAAATTTTCTGAAGCATATCCATACGGCTCAGCATGTCTTCAAAATTGAACGAACCCAGCAGCACCTCGAGATACCCCACATGGCCGGTTTTATACATGACGCGCAGGCGCTGGTTCAGTGTGTCCTTCTTTTCGACGATCTTCGATTCCGCGTTCGCCAGCTCCATCAAAGTGGTATTCAGAGTGCCTTCCGTCATCTCGATCTGTTCTGCAATGCTCTCCATCTCAGCTTCGACCGAGCGAATGCTGTCCTCGATGCTGCCTATCTTCTTCACCACTGACTTCTGGTTGCTGGTCAGTTTTCGCTGCTGTTCATCAATTCTCTTCATGTCAGACTGAAGCTTTTTAAGCTGCTCCTGATACTTCTTCAGATCCTGGCTGCTTGCCCAGCTCTCCGAGCCCACCGTGCCAACTGCTCCAAATACCAGCGCCACGGCAACCAGGACGGCGATCCACTTCTTCAAAGGGTGACCTCCTTTCAGCGAGAGGATTTTGTGGCCGATGGTCACTTTAACTCACCATCGGCAAAAAAATCCTTTCAGCTCCCATTAAACATCCAGATATTTCTTCATAGACAAAATACTGCCCAATATGCCAATCCCTGAGCCGATCACAACAAACAAAATCAAAATATCTCTCATGACCGATTCAATGCTGACCAGATAAGCGGCAATCAGCACATAGAACTGGCTGCTCAAAATGGTATGCAGATACTGATAAAGCGCATAAATGATGCCCGCAGAAATCAGCGCGCCAATCAGTCCCAGGACGGTTCCCTCCACAAGAAACGGCCACCTGACAAACCAGTTTGTCGCCCCGACGTATTTCATGATGTTGATCTCACGGCGCCGGGCGTTGACTGCCAGCTTAACCGTATTATTGATGATGAACGTACTGAGCGCCACCAGCGTGAACATGACCGCCAGCCCCACCGTTCGAATCATATCCGCGATATTCATCATTCGCTCAATAATTTCCTGGTAGTATTTGACCTCTTCAACGCCCTCTAACTTCTCAACATTCCGCACCACATAATTTGCGAAACCAATATCATTCAGCGTGATGATAAAGCTGTCCGGAAGCGGATTCGACTCGAGACCGTCCAGCAGATAGCCATTTTCCTGCCACTGCTCCTTCATCTTCTCCATGGCGTCTTCCTTGGTCTCATAAGTGACCTCTCTCACGCCTTCCAGTGCAAAGATGTCCTGGCCGATGGTTTCAATCCTGGACGTTTCCAGCCCGTCGACAAGATAGACCTGAACGGTATCGAACTGCTCCTTCGCGCCCTGCGCAAGGGAATTGATGTTGACGATCAGAATAAAAATTATCCCAAGGATCAGAAGTGTCGCGGCCACCGAAGTTAAGGACGCCAGACTCATCATCCGGTTTCTCCACAAGTTTTTCATACTTTCTTTAAGTGTGTAGCGTATCGACCTAATCTTCACAGCCGTAGCAACCTCCCAACTCATCCCTGACGATCACGCCATTGTTAAGCGCTATAACGCGCTGCTGCATGACATCAACGATATTCTTGTCGTGAGTTGCCATGAGGATGGTCGTTCCCCTCTGGTTGATCTGCCTGAGAAGCTTCATGATTTCCCAGGAGGTGTCCGGGTCCAGGTTCCCCGTAGGTTCATCCGCTATCAGTATCGGCGGATTGTTGATCATAGCCCGCGCGATGGAAACACGCTGCTGCTCACCGCCGGACAGCTGATGCGGGTATAACTTGTGCTTGTCCGCCAGCCCCACAATGCTGAGAACCATAGGCACCTGCCTTCGGATATCACGATCTTTAGCCTCTATGATCTCCATGGCAAAGGCGACATTCTCGTATACCGTCTTGTTGGGCAGCAGCCTGAAATCCTGAAACACCACGCCGAGCTGGCGCCTCAGAAAAGGCACCTTCCTCCGGTGCATATTGGAGACTTTTTGCCCGCAAACGTAAATTTTACCGGCGGTCGCGTCATATTCCTTTAGCAATAACTTGATAAATGTCGATTTACCGGCACCTGATGGACCTACGACGAAAATAAACTCTCCCTTTCGGACATCCAGATCAATGTCCTTCAGCGCCTCGTGCCCATTATCAAAACGGACCGTGACACCTTCCAGGCGAATCTGCGGAAGATCTTCCGGCAAGCGATCCGCAAAATGCATGGTTCATCACTCCTCATAGACTCGTAGACGCCACTGGCATTACGTTCAGCGCTCTCATTCACTTTTACATCACTACTATTCTATCTTAATCACAGACATAAGAAAAGCGAACATTCAAAAAAACCATATGAAGCCGAGGTTACAGTTCAATGACACCCTCTTTATGAAAGAGAAAAAAAGTCAACCCTTGCCAATTCACCCGGGAATGCCTATGATGGAGTTAGGTCATTCAATTATACGAGGAGGATTACCATGGATAAACAAACACTGCGCGCGGATATTCTTGCGCGACGAGGCAGTCTTTCTGAAGAAGAGCTTGACGCCAAGAGCGCTCAAATACTCGATCAGCTGATTCACACGCCACTGCTGGACAACGCCAAAACTGTCATGATCTTCATGGATTTCAAAGATGAAGTCCGCACCGCAGGCATAATTGAGCACTTGTGGAAAACCGGCAAAACACCGGTGGTGCCTAGAGTCAACAAAAAGGCGGACCGTTTGGATTTGTATTCAATCAAATCCTTCGACGATTTGGTCCGATCCTCTTTCGGAATTCTTGAGCCCCCAAAAGATCGACTGCCGGACATCGAACCCATAGATCTGGATCTTATCTTGTCCCCGGGTGTCGTTTTTGATGTCATGGGCAACCGGATCGGGTACGGGGCAGGTTATTACGACAAGCTTCTCCCACACGTTCGCACGGAATGTGTTGTCTGCGGCATAGCGTATGATCTGCAGATTGTCCCCAACGGTCTAATCCCTGTTGAACCCCACGACATTCCGCTGGATTATCTGATCACCGAACACAGGATTATTAGGACGCCGAACGCGGATTTGAAAGGCAAATAGAAATGCAAAACAGCCGAAGAAATGGATTAAATACACCCATTTCCTCGGCTGTTTATTTTTGATATCAGCGTTCAAATGCCACGTTCAGGACTTCCAACCTCAATTGACCTGATTTTACTTTAAAGACTTGTCCTCTTCGTCTTCTTCGTCCTCATCTTCCACAGGCTCTTCAATGGGCAGCTGACCAGGAATCGGTCCGGGGTCACCTTCTCCATCTTCATTAATGTCGTCCTTTCCGCTCCCGCTTCCGTTGCCATTGCCATTAACCGGATCACTGTCTTTCCCATTTCCAGCGCCTTCTTTTTCCTCATCCTCAGCTTTAATGGCCTTGGATACCCGAAGGGCTTCAAGTTCCGCCGGCGAAGGCTTGATCAGCTCCTGCAGCTTCCGGTTGACGCGGTCATACACGGAATCCTTGGTGTATGAGCCATCCGGATACATAGTGCCAGCTTGAATGCCCGTCAGGATTTCAATACCTTCATCGATGTTATGAACAGAATAGATATGGAATGTCCCGGCTTTTACCGCATCAATGATTTCTTCTGACAGCATCAGATTTTTTACATTCTGGTGAGGGATGATGACGCCCTGTTCACCATTTAAGCCTTTCAGCTTACACACTTTGAAGTAACCGTGAATTTTCTCGTTAACCCCGCCAATAGGTTGAATTTCCCCGCGCTGGTTGACAGAACCTGTAACGGCTACGGACTGCCGTATAGGAATCTCAGACAAACTGGACAGCAGGGCATACAATTCCGTACTGGAGGCAGAGTCGCCGTCAATGCCCGAATACAGCTGCTCAAAGACTATACTGGCTGTCAGGGCCAAAGGCTTATCCTGAGCGAACTTATGACCCAGGTAGCCCGATATGATCATAACCCCTTTGTCATGGATCGCGCCGCTGGTCCGCGCCTCGCGTTCAATATTGATGATCCCCGCTCTCCCGCGATAAGTTGAAACTGTGATCTTGGTCGGCTTCCCGAACTGATACTGCCCGGAGCCGGTGACCGCCAAACCATTGATCTCGCCAATCTTTTCACCGGAGACATCCAGGAGATAGTCCCCGTTCTCAAACATTTCAAGGACCTTTTCTTCAATTTTATTGTTGCGCTTCTCAATCATTTCCAGCGCAATGTCGACGTGCTTTGACTCGACGATCTCTGCGCCGTCCTCATCTGCCCAACTGTCTGCCTCATAAATTAAGTCTACCAGTTTGTTCAGATGTGAGCTCAGCTTGTTCTGATCATCCGCCAGCCTCGAGCTCTGCTCAATGACCCGTCCTACCGCGCACCTGCTGAAATGCCTTAGTCCGTCTTCATGACAATGCTTAGCGATAAACCGCGCGATTTTGTCAATATTGTCCTCATTTCGGTCCATTTCAATATCAAAATCTGCCATAACCTTAAACAGTTTTCGAAATTCCTCATCATAATAATACAGCAGCTGGTAGGTATACTGATCCCCAATGAGTATGATCTTGACATCCAGCGGTATTGGCTGAGGTTTCAATGTTGTTGAGACAATGGCGCCCATTTGACTACCCAGGGACTCAATGGTGATCTCATCATCCAGAAGCGCTCTCATCAGACCCTTCCAGGCGTATGGCATTGTCAAAATGTCCTTGGCCAGAACGATCAGGTACCCCCCATTCGCTTCGTGCAGCAAGCCCGGTTTGATCATGGTAAAGTCCGTCTTTAATACCCCGAGCTCGTTCTTATATTCAATGCCCCCAAGCAAGTTGTAGTACGTCGGATTCGATGCAAAGACAACCGGAGCGTGCTCCTTACCGTCATTGTTCACAAACTGGTTGATGGCATATCGGTCAAAAAAGGACTCGCTGCTCCTTGGCATAAGTGCCGCCAGAGGGCCCGTTGCCTGTTCCTCGCCGCCATCATTTTTGAATCTTTCCAAATTCTCCACAATATCATCAATCAAAAAATTCAAATACTGCACAATGGCATCGTTGTCGCGATATTTGTCAAACATCTCAGACAGGTGAAAAGTCGCGATCCCTCTCCCTGTCTTGGCGTCGAGGTCCAGCATTTTCTGACGGAACTGCTCTTCCGCGCCTCTCAAACGGTTGAAGAGGTCTGAGGTTTCAATGCTCAGCCTTGCGGACTCGGATTTCAGTTTCTCGAAATCCTCTTCTGTCAGATTTCTATACTCTTCCTCAGTCATAGGCTCATTATTTTTTAACGGGATGCTGATCAGCCCCCGTTCATTTTGCGCAAAGCGAAAACCATATTTCTCTCCGATCTCATTGAGTTCATCAATGATGACCTGAGTATTCTCAGAGTACTCCTGAAGCAATCCCGCGCGGTCATTCTCATAATCTTTTCCAGAAAAAGCGTTAGAGATTTCCTTCTTGAGAAAACTGATTATAAACCCCATGCTCTTAATGAATTCTTTTCCTTCACCCGGCGGCAGACCAATGGCGATTGGCGTCCGTGCCACTTTGAAGTTGTTGACATACAGCCAGTCCTTTGGCGGTGTTCGAAGTTTTGCAGCCGCGTCGGAGAGATGGCGAACAAGGCTGTTCCTCCCGGTGCCCCAGCTTCCTCCCACATAAATGTTATAGCCTTTTCTCTTCATTTTGAGTCCAAATTTAACGGCTTCCACAGCACGGTCCTGACCCATTATAGCTTTTAACGGTTCAAGCTCCTCCGTCGTCTCAAAAGGCAGACAATTCAAATCACAGGCTCTGGTCAATTGATGCGGTTCCAATTCGTATTTTCTCATCACTTGTTCCTCCTCCCTTGACATGGTCGTTTATACCCTGCAAAAAAAGACTATAACCTCGAAAATAAATGAAAAAAGAAGTTGGCTCACCGGAGATCGATTTTTTACGTCCCGGCTGCACCAACTTCCCCGTATTCATTTAACTTCTATTTCAAAAAATCTTTGAATTTGTCGCCGAACAGATCCCCAAGCGTCGAAGTCGCGCTTGGCGCCTCTTCCTCTTCTTCAACATAAGCGGTATATGCATCCTCATCATTGTCCTGAGCGGCTTTAATGCTCAGCGAAATGCGCTGCTGCTCTGCGTCAATGCCAAGTATTTTAACTTTGACCTCTTGTCCAACGGACAGAACATCAGAAGGTTTTTCCACTCTAGCGTCTGAAATCTGAGAAACGTGAACCAGACCTTCAAGTCCATCCGCGAGCTCCACAAAAGCGCCGAATGGCTGAAGTCTTCTAATAACTCCTGTTACGATCTCATCCACATGATAATGCTCATTGACTGAGCTCCACGGATTATTTACATAATCTGCTAATCGAAGCGAAATTCTGTGCTTTTCCGGATCGACATTAAGGACAGTAACTTTGACTCTGTCTCCAACGGACACAACTTCAGAGGCACTCTTAACGCGCTTCCAGGAAAGCTCGCTCAAATGCACGAGGCCGTCCACGCCGCCAATATCAACGAAGGCACCAAAGTCCGCAAGACGTCTGACAACACCCTCTACCGTTTCTCCAGGTTGAAGTGTCTTGTAGATGTCTTCTTCTTTGAGCGCACGCTGAGCTTCGAGGTACTTTCTGCCCGAAACCACAAAGTCTTTCTTGTTTCTTACTTCAATAGCTACGACATCCATGGTCTCACCGACCACTTGATTCAGATCTTCGACGCGTTCCAGGCGAACCTGTGATGCCGGCATGAAGAATCGAACACCTTTAAATTTGCCGACGACGCCGCCCTTCACCACTTCGGTGACCTTTACATGAAGCGGAAGTCCGCTTTCGAGGGACTGGTTGATTTCTTCCCAGACATCGAGCGCCACCGCGCGTTTTCTTGAAAGGACGACATTGCCTTGCCCGTCGTCTTCCTTAAGTACAACGAACTGCATTTTGGTGCCGACCTGGACGCTCTCAATGGACGAACCATCTTCAAAATCCATTTCACTCTTTGGCATCACGCCGTCTGTCATAAGCTCCAGATTGACGACCAGTTCTTCTCCATTGTTGGACATGACTGTGCCCTCAACGCAATCACCCTGGTTCAGACGCGTCATCGATTTATCGATATCGCCCATGAGCTCTTCCATTGTCATCTCATTTTCCGTCATCAGTTCCACCCCTTGTATCATTCAGAATACTCTTATTATACAGGACTTACCCGAATCGGTCAAACGCCCCCGCCGACGTGCAGTCATTTTATTCCATTTTCAAAGCAAAAAGAAAGTGCCGCATTGATGCCGGATTACCCGACACCCTTTGCGGCACCTGACTTGTTGTTTCTTCCATACAATGCTTATTAATTTATCAACCTCAAATTAAAGACTGTCGGCAGGCGGTACCAGGTCCGCTTCTTCCCAGTCTTCTATGGAGTCTGAGATGGACTTGCCGGGAGGGATGATTGGTAGAACATTGATGTTGGTATTCAGTTCAACGACAATCAAATTGGCTGCCGAATCTAAAGCAGCAGCATCCACGGCCTCCGAAAATGCCTCAGGCGTATATACCACTTTTCCCTTTAATCCAAATGCACTGGCCAGTTTCTCAAAATCAATGATGTCCTTAATGTCCGTTTCGCTGTAAACCCCGCTCTGGAACATTTTCTGCCATTGTCGGACCATGCCGAGGGCATTGTTTTTGAAGAGAATGATGTCCACTTTTATGCCATGCTCTGCCAGGGACGCCAGCTCGTTCATGTTCATCCTGAAGCTGCCGTCACCGGTGATCAGATAAACTTTTTTGTGAGGGCAGGCAACTTTAGCGCCTATCGCGGCACCCAGACCGAAGCCCATTGTGCCGAGTCCGCCTGAGGTCACCCAGTTTCTGATGCCCTGAAACTCGAGATACTGGGCTGCCCACATTTGATGCTGACCGACATCTGTCGCAAAGAGCGTATTTTCATCCATGCGCTCATTCAGTGCGCCAAATACGGTTTGAGGCGTCAAAGCGTATTTATTCTTGAATACCGGTTTTTCGTAATTCGAGATTTCCTTCAGCCAGGTTTCATGACGTCGCACGCCCAGTCGTTCTGCGATCTGGCGGATCATGGTTTTGACATCTCCGACCAGCGACAGTGCCACAGGAATATTTTTATCAATTTCAGTCTTGTCGACATCCAGATGAATTATTTTTGCCTGCTGCGCAAACTTGGACGGATCTCCGATCACCCGGTCGCTGAATCTCGCGCCTATGGTCAGGATCACATCTGCTTCATTCATCATCCGGTTGGCGATCTTAGAACCGTGCATACCGGCAAGGCCAAAGGAAAGCAGATGGTTTCTGGGGAAATTTCCAAGGCCCATCAACGTATTGAGCACAGGGGCATCGAGGGATTCCGCCAGCAATTTTAACTCCGGCTCACTGCCGGACAATCTGACACCTCCGCCGGCATAGATCAGCGGACGCTGGGCTTTTTCGAACAATGCGGCAACCTGATCAAGCTGAGCTTCATCCAGGCCGTGCAGTGTTTCATGAGTCTTGCGAAGCTCTCTGGACATTTCCGGTGTCCACTCCGAAAGGAAGAAATCTTTCGGAATATCGACGAGCACCGGACCGGGTCTGCCCGAAACCGCAATTTCCATGGCTTCAATTAAAGTCGGAATCAAATCCTTCATGGAGCGCACCAGCACATTGTGCTTGGTGATGGACATGGTAATACCGGTGATGTCGATCTCCTGGAAGGAATCCAGCCCCAGCAGTCCGCTTGGTACCTGACCTGCGAGAACGACCAACGGAATGGAATCGATAAATGCCGTGGCAATGCCCGTGACGGTATTTGTCGCGCCCGGTCCTGAAGTCACAAAACAGACACCCACATTTCCGGTGGCTCTTGCATAACCATCGGCCGCATGCACGACATGCTGCTCGTGGGTGAGGCGGATATGATGAATTTGATCCTGATATTTATACAGCTCGTGATAGAGCGGTATGACGGCGCCGCCGGGGTAACCGAAGACCGTTCCCACGCCAGCGTCAATGAGAGTTTTGATTATAGCTTCCGCGCCATTCACAAGCGGTTCCTCCTAACGGCAAATCGCGCCCTTGGATGCAGAGGTGACGCTTGCCCTGTATTTTTTGAGATATCCGGTGACCGGTTTTTCCGGAGCAGACCAGTTTGCCTTGCGCGCCTCCCAAACTTCAGGCTCGACGTCGACATTCAAGGTGCCTTTGTCGAGGTCAAAGGAGATGGTATCGCCTTCAGCGACAAAAGCGATTGGACCGCCTTCGTAGGCTTCAGGTGAAATGTGGCCAATAGCGCCGCCACGGGTTGCGCCCGAGAAGCGGCCATCCGTCAGCAATGCCACATGCTCGTCCAGGCCGAGCCCGCTGAGGGTCGAGGTAGGCGCCAGCATTTCGCGCATGCCCGGGCCGCCCTTTGGACCTTCATAGCGGATGACGATTATATCGCCTTTTTCAATCTTGCCTGAAAGCAGTGCCGCTGTAGCGTTTTCCTCGGATTCGAAAACTCTGGCACGCCCTTCAAATTTTCTCATTTTTGGAGAGACTGCCGATTGTTTCACAACTGCGCCTTCCGGCGCAATATTGCCAAACAGGATTTTTATGCCGCCCTGCTCAGAATAAGGAGCATCTGTTTTAGCGATGACCTTCCCATCCGGCAATTTGGCTCTTGCGACTCTCGTTTCAAAGGTCCCGTCCACCGTTTGCTGGGTTAGATCAAAACGGCCAATTGCCCCAAGGGCTTTGATCACCGTGCTGATGCCGCCGGCATCGTGAAGGTCTTCGATATGGTAAGGGCCTGCAGGGCTTAATCTGCAGAGGTTTGGTGTTGTTTTGCTGATCTCGTCCACACGCCGGAGATCAAGAATGAAATCAAATTCAGCCGCTATTGCAGTCAAGTGGAGAATAGTGTTGCTGGAGCCGCCAAGGGCCATATCGACTGCAAGGGCATTTTCAAAGGCTTGCGGTGTCATGATCTGGCTCGGAGTCTTATTCTCCTGGAACAGGTTCATGACTGCTGCGCCAGCCATCTTCGCAAGTCGCGTGCGATCTGCGTAGACTGCCGGAATAGTGCCGTTTCCAGAGAGTCCCATGCCCAGAGCCTCTGTAAGGCAGTTCATGGAGTTCGCGGTGAACATACCCGAGCAAGAGCCGCAAGTCGGGCAGGCGCTGTTTTCGAGATCATCGATCTCCTCGTCGCTCATGCTCCCTTGGGAGTGTCGGCCAACACCTTCGAAAACGGTCGTCAAGTCAGTTACTTTGTCTTTAGTCTTGCCGGCAAGCATCGCGCCGCCGCTGACGATGACAGTTGGGATGTCCAGTCTGGCTGCAGCCATCAGGGCCGCAGGTACCGTCTTGTCGCAGTTTGGAATGATGACGAGAGCATCAAAGGCGTGGGCGATCACCATGGTTTCAATGGAGTCAGCAATCAGTTCACGGCTTGGAAGGCTGTATCTCATGCCTCTGTGTCCCATGGCTATGCCGTCGCATACAGCGATGAAAGGCGCAGCAATAGGCATGCCGCCGTTCATCAGAACGCCTTCTTTGACTGCCAGGACCAGCTTGTCGAGGTGTGTATGTCCAGGAACGATTTCGTTATGGCCATGAAGAATGCCGACGAGCGGACGCTCGATCTGCTCGTTGGTGAGGCCAAGGGCTTTGAGAAGAGAGCGGTGTGGCGCTCTCTCCACACCGCTCTTCATAGCGGAGCTCTTCACTTTATTTCACCTCCGACTGTCTGATCCACGACATCATAGAACGCAGATTCTTGCCTGTTTCGACAATCGGGTGCTCAAGTTCAGCAGCTTTAATTTTATTGAAAATCGGACGGCCTTTTTCGTTTTCTTCGATCCATGCTTTAGCGAATTGGCCGCTTTGGATTTCAGCAAGAACTTTCTTCATTTCAGCGCGAGCTGCATCGTTAATGATGCGCTTGCCAATCATGTAATCGCCATACTCAGCCGTGTCGCTGACGCTGAAACGCATATTTTCAAAGCCGCCCTCATAAAGAAGGTCAACGATGAGCTTGAGTTCATGGAGACACTCGAAGTATGCAATTTCCTTTTGATAACCGGCTTCTACGAGTGTGTCAAATCCAGCTTTGACGAGCTCAGTCGCGCCGCCGCAAAGAACTGCCTGCTCACCAAAGAGGTCTGTTTCAGTTTCTTCTTTGAAAGTCGTCTCAAGAACGCCTGCTCTTGCAGCGCCAATGCCGGCCGCATAAGCAAGGGCTTTGTCGAGGGCTTTGCCGGTTGCATTCTGGTAAACTGCAACAAGCGCAGGAACGCCGCGACCTTCTTCGTAGACTCTTCTGACCAGGTGGCCAGGTCCTTTAGGTGCGATCATGAAAACATCAACATCAGCAGGTGGTACAATTTGTCCAAAGTGGATGCTGAAGCCGTGAGCGAAAACGAGAGATTTCCCGGCTGTGATGTGCTGCGCAATATGCTCGTCATAAACCTTCTTCTGGCGCTCGTCAGGAACGAGAATCATGACAACGTTTGCGACACGTGCTGCTTCTGAAACACTGACAGCTTTGAGCCCATCTGACTCAGCGCGCTTGACGGACGGGCTGCCTTCATAGAGACCAACCACGACATCAAATCCGCTCTCTTTTAGGTTCATGGCGTGAGCGCGGCCTTGGCTGCCATAGCCAATGACGGCGACTGTTTGACCTGCGAGTGCTTCTTTGGAAATTTCGTTTTCGTAATACATCTTTGCCATTTTAATATATCCTCCTTTTTATCGAACCCAGCGGACGTCATGGACGCCATAGAGTTTTCTGACATGTTCCAGCGCACGGTCTGTTGTTTGGTCCGGCGCATCGAGTGTGATCCAAAGAGCACCTTCGTGCTCTTCCATTTCGACGCCGACGACGTCGAACTCTCTTCTTCTCAATGTACTAAGGACGCGAATGAGTCCATCTACACCATGATCGACTTTGGCATGAAGTTTCTTCGTCATTTTAATAACCTCCTGTCTTATTTTCGTCGGCGTGTTCCGGGTATAAAAAAAGACCCTCCACCACCACGAGCTCAATCAGCTCGTAGAGATGGGGGATTCCCCATGGTACCACTCTACTTTACGGTTTTAAACCGCCTCTTCGAATCGGCGCACGACGTCGCGAATTCCAGTCTTTTAACGGGGACAGCCGTACCGGTCTACTGTTAGTTCGAGCCGGAAGCTCCGGAGCGATGTTCCACCGGCGACCCTTACCCGTCTCACACCAAGTGACGGACTCTCTGAAAGGATCTTGCCGCTGAAGCTCTCCTTCAACGCTCTTATCAGGTATTAAATGGATTATACTGAATGAACAATTGATTGTCAACACAAGAAAGACGACTTTTTTACAGAATCGTCATAATTTTTTATAAAATTAGCAAAAAAGTGTGTGAAGATCGCGATAGGCTTAAGGCCGTTGACACCTTCTTCCAAAAAATGATTGCAGCGCCAGGGAAGCAATGCGGTTTCATGTCCCGTTTTCCTCTTCAATTGAGAAGGCGGTGTCGGAGAAGGCGGTGTCAGACGCCTTCCACTTTTCTAAGTGAAAAAGGAGAGAAACGGATTTATTCATCCGCTCCTCTCCTTTTTAATGACTTTATCCGTCCTTACAACTACTTCAAATTTTTCAAAACGACCTCAACGATATGGTCTGAAGTGAGGCCATACTTTTTCATGAGCGCCTCCGGTGTCCCAGATTCCCCAAAGGTATCCATAATGCCAAGCCGAACCACTTTGACCGGGCAGCCTTCAGCTGTCACCTCAGCGACAGCGGATCCAAGCCCGCCAATGATGCTGTGCTCCTCTGCCGTTACAATCAATTGAGTCTCAGCCGCTGCTTTCAGGATCGCCTCAGAATCGACTGGCTTCAGGGTGTGCACATCAATCACCCGGACTGTGATGTTCTTCTCGGCCAAAATTTCCGCAGCCTTCATGGCTTCGTTGACCATAATGCCCGTCGCAATCAAAGCAACGTCGAACCCGTCACGCAGCGTCATTGCCTTGCCAATCTCAAAAGTCGTATCCGCCGGGTAGAGCATTGGCACCGCTGCACGCCCGAGTCGTACATAAACCGGACCCTTGACCTCCAAACTGGCTTCTATCAGTGCCTTTGCAGAAACACCGTCCGATGGTTGGATCACCGTCATATTCGGCAGTGCCCGCATCAGTGCGAGATCTTCAATAGCTTGATGTGACGCCCCGTCTTCGCCGACAGTAATCCCGGCGTGGGTCGCGCAGATGCGCACGTTCAAATTTGGATAACAAATAGAATTGCGAATGATCTCAAAAGCACGTCCCGCCGCAAACATGGCAAACGTACTTGCGAACGGCTTCAGACCGGCGGCCGCCATTCCGGCAGCGACACCCATCATATTCTGCTCCGCTATGCCCATGTCAAAAAAACGGTCCGGAAACTTCTTGGCAAAAACATCTGTTTTTGTAGATTTTGAAAGATCCGCGTCCAGCGCGACAATCTCAGGGTATTTTTCGCCGAGCTCTGCCAAAATTTCTCCATAAGCTTCACGTGTCGCCATTTTTTTCTGTGCTGAAGGATTAGACATGATCAGCACCTCCTAACTCTTCAATTGCGCGTGCTCTTTCCTCTGCGGATGGCGCTTTGCCGTGCCAGCCGACCTGGTTTTCCATAAAAGAGACACCTTTGCCCTTAACCGTCTTCGCCAGAATGACCGTAGGGGCGTTCCCGCAAGTCTTCGCCTCAGCAAAGACGCGCTTCAGATCATCAAAATCGTGGCCGTCAGCGGTCAGCACATTCCATCCAAAACTCTTGAATTTCTGATCCACAGGCGAAACAGCCATGACTTCGTCGTTGGTGCCATCAATTTGAAGGCCGTTGAAATCAAGAATAGCTACGAGGTTGGAAAGTTTATAGTGGGCTCCGGCCATTGCTGCCTCCCAAATCAATCCTTCATTGAGCTCCCCGTCTCCAAGCAGCGCGTAAACGCGGCTCTTGGAACCGGTGACTCTTGTGGACAATGCCATGCCAACGGCAGTTGAAAAACCTTGTCCGAGGGAGCCTGTAGACATTTCGACGCCTGGGATATTCTTCATGTCAGGATGCCCTTGGAGTTTTGAGCCAAGCTGTCTCAGCGTGATGAGTTCTTCAGGATTAAAATAGCCCCGTCTAGCCAGCGCAGCATAGAGAACAGGTGCCGCGTGTCCCTTGGAAAGGACAAACAGATCCCTGTCCGCAAGCTTCGGCTCAGCGGGATCGATTTTCATTTCATCAAAATAGAGCGTCGTCAGGATCTCAACGGCAGATAAAGATCCGCCGGGGTGACCCGATTTGGCGGCATGCGTCATCTCAATTATATCCCTGCGGATCTGACGCGCAGTCGTTTCAAGTGCAATGTTGCGGTGCGACACTTCAGTACCTCCTGTTTTTCAGTTATTGTGTAAATACTATCAGTTGCTGGCGTGTTTATCCGGAGAAGCCGAAACTGAAGCTTCTGAGTTCCCGCCATTGATGCCATCTTCTGCTTTTGGCGCATAATCTTTGCTGAAATCTCTGCTCAACAGAACTTTGAACATGAACTTTGGAAGCGCCATCATCCGGCCAACCCGGCTCGGATTTTTTAACAGACGGTAAAGCCATTCCAAATTGGCCTTTTGGAAAAAGACCGGAGCCCGCTTGGCCGTTCCCGCCCAGACATCCACACTGCCGCCGACGCCCATAGCGACTTTGACATTGAGGATTTTTCTGTGCTTGTAGATCCATTTCTCCTGTTTAGGCGCACCCATGGCAACGAAGAGAATGTCCGGCTTGAGCTCATTAATTCGATCGATGATTTTCAATTCATTCTCCGGCTTAAAATAGCCATCCTGGTATCCCTTTGACTCAATACTCGGGTACACCTTCAGGATCGCCTCCATAGCGCGCTCAGCCACCCCGGGTTTCCCGCCCAGTATGTAGATGGAACGCTTCGTGGTATGACAGTACTTAAGAATACGCTCCATGAGGTCAATCCCTGTCACGCGTTCATCCAATCCAAGGTTATGAAGCTTGGAGGCATAGACCAGGCCTATCCCATCCGGTACAACGAGGTCTGCCTCGCGCAGAATTGATCTCAGCGCCTTATCCTGCTGTGCCATCATGACAATTTCAGTATTGGGCGTAAAAATCATAGACATGGTATGACTGTCCATCAAATGTAAAAACCGGTTATAGGCTTCCACCGGATTGACCTTGTCCACGCGCACCCCAAGAATCTTGATCGATTCACTAGCCATTCTCTTAATTCCCTCCCAGCAATTTCACAAGTTCGCGCTCGTTAATGTCAAGCCTGGACTTCAGGTCCTCAACAGCTGAGATGAGAGTCGCGCGATCTGTTTCTGTGTTTTCAAGCTTTTCCAAGATGCCTCGGGTCAACTGCTCAGGTTCAAAATCTTTCACTGCGCCAAAGGTCGACTGCCCTATTGCTTTCATAAAATAGTCAATTTTAGGATCGTAGGATAATGCAATCAGAGGCGTCCCCGCTACTGCAGAAAATATCAATGCATGGAGCCTGACCCCGACCAGCAGATCCATGGTATGAATCACGCTCAGTATTTCCTGGATGGAATGACGCTCCACCAAGGCATGGATCCGTCCTCCAAACTTCGCCTCCAGGCGCTGAATCACTTCCAGATCCTCTGAAAAATGAAAAGGCAGCAATATTACAGCACATTGTTTTTCCAACAGGGTTTCTACAACACTGCAAAGGGCATTAAAAGCGTGCTGATCCCTGAAATCTTTCGATCTCAAAGCAAAGGCGACGCGCTTCACAGGAGACTGCAAATCGAGACCGGCTTTTTCAAGAATAGTCTCTCCAATACCTGTGCCCGGACAATCCATGTCAATGACGGGATCCGCCGTGACAAAAAGACGATCAGGCCGTATCCCCATTTGAATCAAATCCGTCTTTGAGTTTTCTTCCCTCACAGTGATGACATCCGCTCGATTCAAAATCCATTTTGTCAGAAAGCGATTCAATGGCTTCTGGATCGGACCTATCCCCTGACTATAGACCATGACGCGTTTTCCAAGCAAGCTGGCAGCCAGGAGAATCATAAGATAGTAATGGATGCTCAGTCTGCCTGTAACATCCTGGATCAGGCTCCCGCCGCCACTGATCAGGGTATCACATTTCAAGACGGCATTGAACACCTTCAAAGGATGTGCACGTTTCACAGCTTTTATGCCGTATAAAGTCTGAGTCCGCTCCGGGTTTGCAGACAAGACCGTAATCTGTGCCTCAGGCACCGCATTTTGGATTCTTTTCAGCATAGTATCCAGAATAGCCTCATCACCAATATTTCCAAATCCATAATAACCTGAAATCAGAAGATTATGCCTGGTCATTGTCACGGCCCCTTTGCCACTTTGCATACAACCCTTCCACCAGCCACTTGTCCAGAATCAGAAGAATGACCACTGCCACAACGCCAAGTACGACGCCAAAGCCAAGGGCATAAAGTTCTCTTACTGTGGACAGATAGAGCGGCGACCGCAGATGCGAAAACGTATTGACTACGGAGGAGTAGCCAAGGGACGCGATGAGAACAAGCGGCAAAATCAGAGCTTTGCGTTTCTTGGCTGCCATTGCAGCCACCATCATCACCGCAGGAAATGCCATGAGGAATTCCTTCGTTCTAGGCCGTGCCAGAAGCATTTGTTCCAATGTATTTCTGAAAATCATTTCGAGGGTTGACGGCTGAAGGTCTGTTTCATGGCCGGATCGCGCAATATAAACATAGGCGACGACTGCCGCTGCGCCAAGTATGGCCACATGCTTCATTTTAATGCTGGCATCCAGAAGCCTTAGCAAATCCTTCCAATAAACGGTCCCGCTCTTTTCAACTGCTGATTGATCCTCAGACTTGCGGCCATACCCAAATTTCAGGATATAGAAGATTGCCGCCACCGCGACAGGCGTACCCAACGATAATTTGACGCCCCTGAAGTAATCCATTTCAAGAAGGTAGGCGGATGACGAAAGAAATCCGCCAATATAATACCCACCCACTAAAGACATGACAAAAGTCACAATTAAAAGGAAAACCGCTTTTCTGATAATCCCCGTAAGACTGTAGACCGTCCTGGTGTCATAAATTTTTTTGAGCTGATCCAATAAAATATAGACGGACAGCGCAGGGAATATAAGGCTGGATGCAAGTCCAAGAAGTGTTGTCGCTAAATTCGGCGCAACAAACAGCGCACCGGTGAGCCCCAAGGTTCCCAGTGCCGCGAGCGCCGCTCCGACAGGCAATGACACGCTTGCCATCTGAGAGAGAAGCCATACCGCGGCTGCGACCAGACCCATGCCTGAAATCAGCTTCAAAGACAGAGAAGGCGCATTAAAGCCCATAACGCCAGCATCACCAAAGGACAGTCCATGAGCCGCAATGCGCGTCTCGAGTGAATTGAACATTCTCTCATATTCATTACGGTCTGTCAGATAAACACGGTCATTTTCCAAAAACGGCCTCATATAGATACTTCGTATGTTGCGCTCTGTAATCGCTCGGTAGAGTGTATTTTCAATCTCTTCAGAGCCTTCATAATTGTAGATGCCAATTCTTTTTTGAATATAACGGACGACCGGGAACACCCGAACCGCCTTATAATGGCTGTTCTCCGCGACATACTCTCCGCCTCGCGTCTCAACGTGTCCGAGCTGATTCCCCGCCTCTATCAGGCTGGTGGATAATCCAAGTCTGTCCAGAGTCTGAATCAGACGATCCAGGGACATCACCTCTTCCCCATTATAGCCAATGACTTCCTGACCGCTGTAAATGATATAAGTCGTCTCAAAGCCATAGCTCAAAAAATCCTCTTCAAAGGCCTCCAGGGCCAGGTCTGGATTCAGCGGATTGTTGATGGGGCGCGGCAAAACCTCGAGGCCGCCTGCACGCACTGCTTCAATTTTAACCGGATCAAAGCCAATGCCGATTCGGTCGAGAAGACTGCTTGTGTAAACATCCGGCCGCTCAACGACTTTGCCGTCAGCACCAGTCATGATCCTGCCGGTTTCGAACAGCGCCTGCTCGACAGTGCCATCTATGACGAACCAGGTTGTCTCCGGACTGCTGTAAGTCTTATAAAAATTTTTTCCCAATCTTGAGCTCAAGCCGGTTTCTATAAAATCCGCAGTCTCCGGATCCGAAGTCTCCACCACTAAATCATATTGGTCTGCCTTACTGCCGGCGAGGTCTGATGCCAGTTGAGCCGGTAAGCCCTGGTCCCAATGGCTCTCAGAAATGAACTCGAGCTGTGTAGCGTAAGAGACTGCCCTGCCCTGAGCTTTCAGACTCTTAATTGTTTCTTCATTCAATGCCACGTGACGCACGCCTAGCTCTGCGAAAAATGTCATCCAGTTTTCAAAGGTCGCTCCGGACTGAATGGCCATTTCATTAAACTCATCGTAATCCAGGACTATATCCACGCTCCTGGCCTGACGTTCTGCTTTTGCTCTGGACACGTCGAGAAGGCCCGTCGCAATCAAGCTCAGGGCCATCATAATCAACACTATTTTCTTCAAAGTTTTATCCATTTTACCGTACGCTCCTCATCTGGCGGTTGATTCTTTCCACTTAAATTCAGTACCCAATATCGCGGTTACTGAGCCGCCTTAGTGACGGTATATTGTCCTGCGATCATGAGCCAGGCTCTATCTACAATTTTCATGCCGCGACCGTCATTTTTAGGGATGATGATCAGGTGATTCAGCGGTACTTTTGTACCTAACCCGAGACCTGTGCCGCCGGTAACGTCAGGCAGATCATTCTCTGCAGCAATGGCCGTCGCAGCGCCGCCCCTTAAGATAACTTGAGTGTTTTCCCCGAAAGTCACCAGATCTCCATCTGCAAGCTCTACGACTGCAAAAGCGGGCGGTGCGCCTGGTGCTGCCGGACCTGATCCTGAGCCCGTTTCAGTGACGGCTTCAACGTCGTCCACACGGTCGCTCAACAGCTCAAGTTTTTTATCAATCACCGCTGAAATTTCTGACAGTCTTTTTTCCACGAAGCTCTTTGTCACAACCGGATCCGTAGATGTCCCGGGATCACCGGAGGTCGCGACTGAAACCGCTCCAAAAAGCGCAAGCGCCATAATAGCGCCAAGTGCCATGTGTCCCAGATTTTTTATCACTTTGTTCAATTTTTTACCCCCTACAACCCTTGCATTGGCGTGCCCTGCAAATGGTTGAGATTCCCATATTCAAAATCTCAATGTGAGAGGCCTCCAGCTAACGCCGGACGCCTCCGCCAATATCATATAGTCCTAAGCTGACCAATAAAGCCACATCTATCTTTTCCATAACTTCAGGACTTAACGCCCCGAGCTTTTGGATCAGTCTCTTCTTGTCAATGGTACGGATCTGTTCAAGAAGTACAACAGAATCCTTGACGAGGCCCAGCTCATCTTTTGAAATTTCCACGTGGGTTGGCAGCTTTGCCTTGCTGATTTTGCCTGTGATGGCAGAAATAATAACAGTTGGGCTGTATTTGTTTCCCACGTCGTTCTGAATGATCAGTACAGGTCTTTGCCCCCCTTGCTCGGACCCTACGACAGGACTCAAATCAGCGAAAAATACATCACCGCGCTTTACGTTAGAAAAAGGCATCTTCGTCCTCATCTTCTTCAAGCATGTGTTCGTAACGCTCATAGGTACAATTGTCACAACGGAAGCCGACTTCACAGTAGTCCAGATTAAAGCTGGCCATAGTCTGATAACCGCTTTCGAGTTCAAAAACCTTCTCTTCGAGCAGCTTTCGCAGACTTTCTACGCGTGAGTCAAAGCATACGACAAAGTCGCTTTCATAATAGCATTTGATGTCCGGATCGTTCTTAATATCATCTATGATATCTTCCGGGTACTCAAGTCTTGTCAGGCAATGACTCTTGCCATGCATGCCCATGACCTCTTCGCTCATTCTGAACACCTCCTGTCTGACCTGGGGGATCGATTCAATTTATTTTACACCATCCGGACGTGTTCGTAAAGTCCAGTGCCATGTAAACACAACTACCAAATGAAATCTGTAACTATAATATCCTATAAGATAAAATTTCCTATCTGATCATAGACACATAGTCTTTAACCGCTGTGATCTCGCCACCTCGGACGTAAACTCTCGGCACCCGTTTGTCAATCATACAGACCATTTCATAATTGATTGTCCCAAGCTTGTCTGCGAGGATTTCAACAGGCAGCGCATTCCCCTCACCATCTTCGCCAAAGAGAATGGCCACGTCCCCGGACTTTGCGTCAAGGCCGGTCACATCAAACATGCACTGGTCCATACAAATTCGGCCGGTGAGAGGTCTAAGCTGACCTTTAAATAAAACTTCACCTTTTCCGCTGAGCATACGCGTGTAACCATCGGCATAACCTAGAGGCATTGTCGCGATTTCCTCTGCGCCATGAGTAACGTATTTCAACCCATAACTGATCCCGCTGCCGGCCTCGAGGGTCTTGACATGGGAGAGACAGGCTTTCAGGCTCATAACCGGCTTCAGGACGACGCGGTCTTTTATCACATCCTGAGACGGATAGAGGCCGTAGAGCATAATCCCCGCCCGCACCATATTGTAGTTGAGCTCAGGCAAATCAATGATGGCAGCGCTGTTTGACACATGATGGATCGGAATCGTGAGACCGCCAGCCTCAAGCCCTTTCACCACAAAATTATATTTTTCAACCTGCTTCATTGTGTAGGCTTTATCCACCTCATCAGCAACGGCAAAGTGCGTGAAGATCCCTTCAATCATTAGGCCCGGGAGCTTAGAAATCTCGAGAATTTCCCGGATCGTCTCTTCACTGGCAGGCATCCCGATTCGGTGCATGCCCGTGTCGAGCTTGATATGCACCCGGATCTCCACGCCATTCCTGACGGCAGCTTCTGATAGAGGCTTCGCATGGGCCATGCTGTAAATGGTCTGAATGATGCGGTTGGCAGCTACCTGATCGTAAAGATGCGACGGCGTGTAGCCCAGCACCATGATGTCCGTTTCCGGAAATGCCTGGCGCAGCTGCAGCGCTTCATTGAGAACCGCGACAGCAAGTCTGTCCGCGCCGGCTGCGAGCAGTGCCCTGGAGGATTCAACCGCGCCGTGACCATAGGCATCCGCCTTGACGACCGCCATGACCATGGCATCCTTCCTGGTCAGCCGTCTGACTTCTCTCAAGTTGTGTGACAGGTGCTCCAGATTGATTTCCGCCCAAACGGGTCTTGGAATTAGGGTTAAATCGATCATATTTATGCCTCCATCTTATTGGATTGAGCGATACTGAGTAGGATCGCTATTGACGACTGCGCAGTAAAGCGAAATTTTAACCAGTAGTGCGTCCTGTTATGTTTTAACTGGATCCTAAGCCTCTACCAATTCTCGAATAGCTTTGGTCAATCCAAATACCAAATCGCCCGCAAGCAGACCATGCTCCCCGCGCTCAGCCACCATGAGGTCCCCGGCCCGGCCATGCAGATAAACGCCAATCACAGCGGCGCCTACTGGATCGAGTCCCTGAGCGATCATGCTCGTGATGACGCCGGTCAGCACATCACCGCTGCCGGCAGTGGCCATGCCCGAATTGCCATTGATATTGACATAAACTTCGCCATCCGGTGTTGCGATGACCGTGCGCGCGCCCTTGAGCACCGTTACGGTTTTCCAGGTCTTTGAAAACTGAACCGCCGTCCCGATGGGATCCTCGTTGATTTCCTCTGCACTGAGCCCAGTCAGACGACACATTTCTCCGACATGTGGCGTTAGAACCACCGGGCACTTTTTGTTTTCCAGCCAGTGAAGGCTCTTTGAAAGGGCGTTGATGCCGTCTGCGTCAATGACCATAGGCACTTCCGATTCATTCAGGAGGCGTTTAATAAGCTCTGAAATCTCGGCGTTGACGCCGCATCCGGGACCAATAGCGATGACATCCGGCCAGCAGGTATCCTCAATAATCTTTTGGAAATTGCTGATGCCTATGACCCCACGGCGAACTTCGGACATTGGCACAGTGATGACTTCCGGAACGCTGGTCGTGATCAGCGTATTCAAACTTTCGGGGATATAGAGCTTCAGCAGTCCCATGCCGGACCTGAGCGCCGCACGACAGGCCAAAATTGCAGCGCCGGCCATACCGATGGATCCGGCGATGATCTGCCCCTTGCCGTAGTCGCCTTTATGTGAGTTGCGCTTTCGATGCGGAATCAGCGGCGTGATGATGTCGCTTGTAATCAAATTGTATTTGATGCCGACCTTTTCAATGATGACATCCGGCACGCCTATGCCTTTGATGATGACCTCACCGTTGTAATCTGAACCTGGAAACAAAATGTTTCCGACCTTAGAAATGACCAGCGCAATGGTCTTGTCCGCATCAATGGCCGTGCCCAAAACGTGGCCTGTATTGCCGTCGATACCGGAAGGCAGGTCTACGGACAGCACTTGATGGGCCATCTCGTTAATGGCATCTATGGTGCGTTCGTAAATGCCCTCTACTCTTCTCGATATGCCCGTTCCAAATATGGCGTCGACAATCAGGTTCCCTGGCCTCAGAAAACGCTCAAATGCCAGGATGCTGGCGTCATCTTTAATTTCGTCTATTTGAAACTCAAGCTTTTTGAGAATGGAATAGTTCAACATGGAGTCGTGATTCAGCTCAGACACTTCTCCAACTACGAAGACTTTGACGGGTACGTTCAGGTTGAAGAGATGGCGCGCAATGACGAAGCCGTCGCCGCCGTTGTTCCCGGGACCGCAGACAATAACAGCTTTCTGGAACTCATTTCTCATCTTCATTATTTCATCTACGACGACCTTACCGGCATTCTCCATGAGGACAATGCTGGGGATCCCGTATTCGTCTATGGCCTTTCGGTCAATCTGCTGCATCTGATGATTCATAGCGAGTCTCATAATTCTATGTTACCTCCTTTGACCTGTTGCGAAAGCCAGAGCTTGTGTTTTTGAATGGGAAAGCGAAATCAGAATCTCTTCTATTTCCAGGTGCTCGGCGAGGGCTGCCGCCGGACCCGACAGCCTGACATAGGGCTTTCCAGACGTCTCTCTCAGAATCTCAATATCCTTCCATGACAGTCCTGTTATGCCCGTTCCCAAAACCTTCAGTACAGCTTCTTTACCGGCAAAATTCGCGGCTATGCTGGCAGTGTCCATGCCACGGGATTCAAATAAATCGAGTTCATTCCTTGTAAATACCCGTTCCAAAAACCGGCTGTGACGCGATATAGCGCGCCGGATTCTATCAATTTCTATTAAATCTGTACCAATGCCAGTCAGCATATTATTCCTCCAGCAGTCACTTCTGCAGTCTGAAGCAGTCGCATTTTTGCCACCTATAGTATAATCTTTTTTATTTTATTTGTATATCCATACTTCGAAAGAGGAAATAGGAGTCGATAGGCACCAGCCGCTGACAACCGCTTCCTCATATTCAGGTCCGCCGCCGCTCGTCAATAAAAAAGCCTCCGGAACTGTGTCCCGGAGACCTTTGGCTTTCTGGTTTTCTTTCTCGCTTTCTTGCTTTCTCACTAATAACCCGTTCTCAATTCAATATTGACACCCGGAATGTCGTGCTCCAGCTGAGTCTTCCAGGCTTCCAGGGTTCCCATGGGCGGAGACGCAAGGGCCTCCGCCTCAGGAATCACAGGTGCAGGCTTATAAGCTTGAAGCACCCATCTCCCCGCTCCCGCAACGCGCAGCCCAATCTGCCGGACTTCTTCGTAATCGTGCAGCGGAAAGACCACCGTTGTCCTGAATTCGTGCGCCACCGCTGAGCCCATCAGCAAATCCACGCTCTGCTCAACTGCAGCCCGATCCCTCGTTTTGCCGCCGGTAACACGCTCATGGCGGTCCGCTGAGCTTTTAACATCCATGGCCACATAATCCAGAAGCCCCTTGTCGAGAAGGCGTTTCAGCACCTCCGGCCGAGTTCCGTTGGTATCCAGTTTGATCTTGTACCCCAGCTTTCGAATCTCCACGACTGCCGCTTCAAGTCCCGGCTGCAGCGTAGGCTCGCCACCGCTGATTACCACGCCGTCACACAGTCCGGCCCGTTTCTCCAGATGCGCCATGACGGTGCCTTTTGTCAGCGTCTCAGCAGATGGCAAAATCAGCGGCCTGTTGTGACAGTATGGGCAATTGAAGTTGCATCCTGTCGCAAACAGTACCGTGGCGACCTCGCCCGGAAAGTCGATCAGCGTCGTCTTGATGAGTCCTCCGATCGCCATGGTTTTCATTAGTTCGCCACCTCAAACTCGACGCGCTCCTCATACTCCTGCTGCTTGCCGTCGTTCCAGTTCTGGACCGGTCTGTGATACCCGACGACCCGCGACCAGACTTCCGTGACCTCGCCGCATTCCGGACAGGTTTTCTGCTCGCCGCGAAGGTATTTGTGCGTCGGGCAAATGCTGAAAGTCGGCGTGATAGTAAAATACGGCAGCCTGTAGCGGCTTGAAACCTTGTGAATCAGAGATTTGAGCGCCTCTTTCGAGTCGATCTTTTCAGGGATGAAGGCGTGGAACACCGTCCCGCCGGTATAGCGCGTCTGAAGGCTGTCCTGATGATCCAGCGCGTCGAACAGATCCGGCGTGTAGCCTACCGGGAGCTGGGTGCTGTTGGTATAATACGGAACGTCTTTGCCGGCCGTAATGATCTCAGGATATTTTGCGGTGTCGAGTCTCGCGAATCTGTAAGCCGTCCCCTCAGCAGGGCTCGCCTCCAGGTTGTAAAGGTGCCCCGTTGAAACCTGGAACCGCACCAGGACTTCGTTCATGAAGTCCAGTACACGCTCCGCCATTGCGCGTCCGGCTTCCGTCGTAATGTCCTCCCTGCCTTTGGTGAAGTTCTGAATGCACTCATTCATCCCATTTGGGCCGATGGTCGCAAAATGGTTAAACCAATACGCGCCATGTCCCTCGTAAATGTCCTGAAGATAGTATCTGGAATAGGGATACAGGCCCCGCTTCATATTGATTTCAAGAATGTCCCGCTTCAATTCCAGCGACGACTTCGCGATCTCCATCAGGCGCTCCAGGCGCTCACAGAGCTCATCGAAATCTCTGGAAAGGTAGCCCAGTCTCGCCATATTGATGGTGACGACCCCAATGGAACCCGTTTTTGGATTGGCGCCGAAAAGTCCGCCGCCACGCCGCCTCAGCTCGGTATTGTCGAGCCTGAGCCGGCAGCACATGGACCGAACATCCTCCGGATCCAGATCCGAGTTGACGAAGTTGCTGAAGTACGGAATGCCAAACTTGCCTGTCATCTCCATGATCTTGTCCGTGACCGGATTTGACCAGTCCCAGGAGCGGGTAATGTTGTAGGTAGGAATTGGGAAGGTGAAGACGCGTCCCTTGGCGTCGCCCTCCATCATGACCTCACAGAACGCCATGTTGATCATGTCCATTTCTGCCTGATACTCACCGTAGGCCTTGTCAAAGTGGTGCTTCCCGCCAATGATGACCGGGAGGTCCTTATGGGTGGAAGGCACCTCCTTATCCATGGTAATGTTGAAGAACGGCGTCTGGAAACCGACGCGCGTCGCGATGTTCATATTGAAGACAAAGGCCTGCATAGCCTGATAGACGTCGTCATAGCCCAGGTTGTCGTGGCGTACGAATGGTGCCAGCAGCGTATCGAAGTTGGAAATAGCCTGAGCACCTGCCGCTTCACCCTGCAGCGTATAGATAAAGTTGACCACCTGCATCAGCGCCGACTCAAAATGGTTCGGCGGTCCTGACTCGACTTTGCCCGGAACACCGCCGAAGCCTCTCAGCAGCAAGTCTTCGAGACTCCACCCGCAGCAGTAGGTCGACACGAGGCCAAGGTCATGAATGTGCAGATCCCCGTTCTCGTGGGCATTTCGAATAGTCTCGTCATAAACGTGGTGCAGCCAGAAAATCTGGGATGCCTTGGCAATAATATGGTTGTTCAGCCCCTGCAGACTGTAGCTCATGTTGGAATTCTCGCGGACCATCCAGTCGCTCTTGCCTATGTAGTCGTCAAACATATTGAGGATGTCCTTGACCGACTGGCGTTCCTCACGAATCTTCTTGTGTTCATAGCGGTATTTGATGTAGGTACGCGCCGTGTCGTGCTCGCCTATAGACATCAGCGTGTTTTCAACGAGATCCTGAACTTCTTCAACTTTAGGAATCCCGCCATCAAAAGCACGGCTTCCTGCAGCCTCGACCACATAGTCCGTCACGACCTCTGAAAGTTTCTTCAGACTGCTCCTCGATCTTTGGGGATGCGTGGCGACCAGCGCCTTCAAGACTGCCTGTTCAATCTTGGATCGATCAAAAAAAACGATCTCTCCGTTGCGCTTTTCAATACTCGTCATCATAGTCCTGGCAAGCCTCCCAACACAATATGTAGAATGTTTTTAGAATGTATACACTAGATATAGAACGCTATAGCCGAAAAAATCCCCCACCCTGTTCAAGCGGGAGTGCGGTGACCGTTTGTTCTTTGAACTTATCCTACCAAATTAAGGCTGTAAAATCAAGGTCATCCAAACGTCCAAATCGCCCTCTCAAATCTGTGGACAAGTCCCTTGAGACCTTATTATTGGCTGGTAAAATTGTGGAAATCTTTCAGTGCAGTTAACAAAATATTTTTTGTCTGCGTCCCCGATTTTGAGTGAGTGACTGTCACTAAGTTTGTTTCAGTGACAGGCACTCACTACAATTCAGACACAATTTAAAAAATGTGCCGATGGTCATTTGAACGACCATCGGCACAATGTCCTTGCTCTAAGTGCCCAGCAGACTCCTGATCAGACTGGCCAGCAGCACCGTCGCCACGCCGGTCAGCCCCATGGAGAGGCCGCTCGCCGCCCCTGCTTCGCTGCTGATCTCAATAGCCTTGGCGGTGCCGACCCCATGGGAAGCTGCCCCAAGGGCGATCCCCTTGGCAGTATCATTGCGAATGCGCGCTATCCTGAAGACAGCGGTGGACACAGAAGCGCCAAACACCCCGGTGATGATCACCGATGCCACGGTGATAGCGGTGATCCCCCCAAACATCTTGGTCACCTCAATAGCCATGGGATTGGTAATGGACTTTGGCATCAGCGAGACAATCAACTCCGGCGACAGGCCAAAGACTTTGGAAAATCCATAAACCGTCCCCGCGGAAATCACAATGCCCGACGCAATGCCCGCTGAAATTGGCAGGAGATGCGTCATCAGGGTTTTGCGGCTCTGATAGAGCGGGACAGCCAGCATAACCACCACCGGCCCCAGGAACCAGGTCACCGTCTTGCCCGCCTGACTATAAGCCTCATAAGGAAGCCTAAACAACAGGATCCCGCCAATCACCAACAAAGTCCCAATAAGGAAGGGATTAAGCAGGGACAGTCGGACGCGTCCGCTCAGCCACCATCCAAAGGCATAGGCCGCAAGCGTCGCGCCCCATACCAAGACCAGTACGGGAACCTCAGATAAAACCACTGTCATGTGCGCACCTTCTCTCTGTTCGCCAGCCACTGCACGATCCAGCCGACGCCTACCATCACTGCCAGGTTGGACAGGATCAGCAGAAACGTCATCTCCATCCAGATAGGCGCGATCAAATCCACCGCCCCAAGAAAACCTACGCCCAGCGGAATAAAGAAAAAGCTCATATGTTTCAGGAACAAACCTGTCACAGGGGTAAGCCATTCCATTTTCACCAAGCCTGTCATAAGCAGCACAAACAGCATCAGCATCCCGAGAATGCTCCCGGGGATTAAAATAATGGGTTCGATCAGACGACTCAGCGCGTTTCCGGCTTCAAATATGAGCCAAATCAGCCCGAACGCCATGAAATACTTCAAACGACACACCTCCAAATTCCAAACACGACTGAAAATTTCCAGTCTTTTCATCAAAAGAAACGGCCGCCATCACTTGGAAGCCGTTTCCTATGATATATCAAGTTGTATTTACTTGGCAAGATACGCGAGGATCCGATCCGCCACTTTGTCCGGGGTAAATCCAAAATGAGCCATGACAGCCTCTCCCGGTCCGGACTCTCCGAAACGGTCAATGCCTATGGTCAGCCCCCCAAGGCCTGCAAACCGTTCCCAGCCCAGCGTTCTGCCCATCTCAATGGTAACCCGCTTCTCAACCGCCTTCGGAAGAACTGTTTCAATATAAGCAGGGCTTTGCTCAAGAAACTGCTCCACACAAGGCATGCTGACAACCCTCGGGTCCTTTCCCAGCGTCCTGAGCTTCAAAGCCGCCTTAACGGCCAATTCCACTTCAGAGCCCGTTGCCATCAAAATCAGCTCCGGCTTTTCTCCCTCTTCAGACAAAATCACATAGGCCCCCCGATCGACCTGCGGATCCCGCTCTCCGAGACTGCCGAGGGTCTGCCGCGTCAAGATCAGCGCTGAAGGTCCTTCGACGCGCTTCAAAATCTCGATCCAGCTCGCAGCGGTCTCGATCCCGTCCGCCGGACGATAGACAAATAAATTCGGTATAGACCTGAGCAGCAGCAGGTGCTCGATTGGCTGGTGTGTCGGCCCGTCTTCCCCGACGGCTATACTGTCATGAGTGAAGACGTAAACCACCGGTACGCCCATGATCGCGGACAGGCGGATTGAAGGCTTCATATAATCGGCAAAGACCAGGAACGTCGAACCAAAGACCCGCAGCCCCCCATGCAGCGCCATGCCATTCAGGATCGCGCCCATGGCATGCTCCCTGACGCCAAAATTAATGTTCGCGCCTCCGCGGTTCATACGGCCAAAGTCGCCCTTGCCCTTCAGATAAGTCTTCGTGGAGCTGTTGAGGTCCGCCGACCCCCCCATCAGGTTTGGCGCCAGCCTGACCAGCGCGTTCATGACTTCTCCGCCTACGCTGCGCGTCGCGTCGGCTTTATCAAAGAGCCTGTAGAAGGACGCAGCGTCAAAGCTGTCATGCATCAGTTCATAGTCAAACCACTGCTTCCACTGCGCCGCCTTTTCGGGATAATTTTGAATATAGGATTCGACTTTTTCCTCCCACATGAACCGGTCGATCTCTCGCCGGTCAATAATGTCATTCATGTAGGCGAGAACCTCTTCAGGCACGTTGAAAAACTCATCCGGATCCGCCTCCATATGCCGCTTCGTCATAGCGAGCTCCTCCGCGCCGAGCGGCGCGCCGTGGGCAGCGGATTTTCCCGCCTTATTCGGACTGCCGTAGCCGATAGTCGTCTTCACCGAAATCAGCGACGGTCTCGACGTATCCAGCTTCGCCTCGCGGATCGCATCATGGATAGCCTTCAAATCATTGCCGTCCCCAACTCTCAATACGTGCCAGCCATAAGCGTCAAATCGCTTGAGGACATCCTCCGTAAAGGTGATTTCCGTACCGCCGTCAATGGTAATCCCATTGTCGTCATAGAGGACAATCAGTTTTCCAAGCCTCAGATGCCCGGCAAGGGAAGCCGCTTCAGAGGCGACCCCTTCCATCAGGTCGCCATCACCCGCCAAGACATAGGTATAATGGTCCACCAGATTAAAGTCCTGCGTATTGAATTCCTCAGCCAGCCTCATCTCAGCAACTGCCATGCCAACGGCATTGCCAAAGCCCTGTCCCAGAGGTCCGGTAGTCGTTTCAACCCCAGGCGTCACATCAAATTCTGGATGCCCGGGCGTCAGACTTCCAATTTGTCTGAATTTCTTCAAGTCCTCCAGGGTGACCTCATAGCCAAAAAGGTGGAGCAGACTGTAAAGCAGCGCGGAGCCATGCCCCGCGGAAAGTACGAATCGATCGCGATCAGCCCAATGCGGGTCTGTGGCGCTGCCTTTCAAAAAGTCCTTCCAGAGGACATAGGCCATAGGCGCCGCGCCCATAGGAAGCCCGGGATGTCCTGAATTTGCTTTTTCAACCGCATCCGCTGACAATAAGCGGATGGTTTTAATGACTTCTTGGTCCATTGCGTACATATTGACACCTCCCAATGAATCTCTTTTATATATACACCATCTCAGAACTTTGAAACTTCATCTGAAAGGCGTATAATAAAATGGTTGGGACATTCAGACAACCTACTGGGAGGCGTCATGTCATGAAACTCTATGAAGCCATTCACACCATCATGAAGGCACATCAGGGTCAGATCCGCAAACTGGATGGAGACCCCTACGCCGTGCATCCCATCGAAGTCTCTCTCATGGTTTCGAAGTGGGGCGCGGATGAAAGCGTGGTCATTGCCGCCTTGCTGCATGATGTCGTCGAAGACACAATATGGACGCTTGATGAAGTGGCCGCACAGTTTGGCTCAGATGTCGCCGCTCTGGTCGCCTTTTGCTCAGAGTATGATAAATCTCAGGCCTGGAGTGTCAGAAAACAGGCTATGATTGAAAAAGTCAGCCAGCCAGGTAATCTGGACGCGAAGCTCATTATTCTTGCGGATAAACTTTGCAATCTCAAAAGCATAGCCCGCAGCCTTGAGGAAATGGATGAAAGCGTTGTCTGGTCCAGCTTTAATGCGCCAAAGGAAGATCAGTACTGGTATTACAGGGAGATGACCCACGCACTTAAGGCTCTTGAGTCCAATCCCCTTTGCAGAGAGGATTATGCCTTGCTGACACGCATGATAGAAAAAATCTTCAATACACCGCTTTAAGGACAGTGTTCACGTCCGCATTTAAAGCCAGCATTTAGCACAAACTAAGAGGGACTGCCGCAAACTGATGTCAAATCAAGTTGCGGCAGTCCCTTATATTTTTTTGGCTTATCTCACAGCCCTATAACTCGTTCACCGGCCCCAGCGCTTTGGCGATCTCCGCAGCCAGCTTCGCGTTATTCAGCACTAAGGCAATGTTGGATTCCAAGCTCTGACCCTCCGTCAGCGCCTTGACTTTGGCAAGCAGGAAAGGGGTAGACTCTTTGCCTCGGATGTGGTTTGCAGCAGCCTCTTCCAGCGCAGTCTCAATGGCGTCGTTGATCAGGTCCTCATCCATGGCAAAGGCTTCCGGAATCGGATTGGCAATGACGACGCCTCCGGTGAGTCCCAGAGCCCATTTCGTCCTTAAAATATCCGCTGCGTCTTCCGGCGATTCCAGCTTTGCATCTACGCGATAGCCGCTGGTGCGCGTGTAGAAAGCGGGGAAATCTTCTGTTTTATAACCCAGCACCGGCACGCCCATGGTCTCCAGGTATTCCAGAGTGAGGCCAATGTCCAAAATGGACTTGGCACCGGCACATACCACTGCCACGTTAGTTTTCCCGAGCTCCTGCAAATCCGCGGAGATGTCAAAGCTCTCGGAAGCGCCCCGGTGGACACCGCCTATACCACCTGTGGCAAAGACTCTAATTCCTGCCATTTCAGCCAGGATCATAGTCGTGGCAACGGTTGTAGCGCCGTTCAACTTTCTGGCCACCACAGTTGCCAGGTCTCTGCGGGAAACCTTAACCACATCGTCAGACTTTCCGAATTCTTCGATTTCCTCAGGCGTCAGACCAATCTTAAGCTTACCGCCCATGATGCCGATGGTCGCAGGAATCGCCCCCGCCTCCCTGACTTGCTCTTCAACTTCAAGGGCAGTCTGGACGTTCTGGGGATAGGGCATCCCATGTGAAATAATGGTGGACTCGAGAGCGACAACCGGAAGGCCCAGTGCAAGGGCTTCCGCCACCTCAGGATGGATATCAGGAATCAATTTCATAATATTATTTGCTCCTTTCTCTACTCGGCAGAGACTCTCCTAGTCTGATGCCGGTTACAGGGTTTCACTTACAGCCGATCTTCAATTTTATGGGCATTCAGTCGGTTCAACAGCAAATTTTCATTCAGATTCTGAGCAATGGCATCTGCGCTTTCAAGGGTCAATTCCGCCATAGACATGGCGCAATCCATTGCGGAGCGGTCATCAAGCTTGCTGATAGCGCTGTAAATGAGCCCCGCCATAAAAGCATCTCCCGCACCTGTGGCATTCGCGGATTTTACAGGCAGCGACCTGAAAAATTGAACCGTCTCACGGGTAGCGTAAAGCGCGCCTTGGGCTCCAATGCTGACAACGACACGCCGGATACCGTTTTCACACAGGACCTTCGCCGCTTTCTTCGCAGCGTCGAGGGTGTCCGTCTTCATTCCAGTCAGGGCCTCCAGCTCTTTTTGGTTGGGTTTCAGTGTATCTATACCCTCCAGGGCGCCTTTAAGCCGCTCGGATTTTGGAGCGGATACAGGATCTACATAAATAGGGATGTGACGATATTGAGACATCAGATAGGTCAGCGTCTTTTCCGGCAGGTTGGTGTCCGCTATGATGGCTGCCGCCCCGCTGAGCAGCGCGTCCTCCCGGCGCAGCGCTTCCACATCCAGCTGATCCATGACCGCCATACTCGAAAGCGCCAGCTTCATCTCCCCATCCGGTTCAATCATGGCCAGATAAAGAGAAGTGGACGCTCCGGGAATTTTCAGTGTGGCGCGCGTATCGATGCCCGCCTCTCTGCAGCGTTCCAGCAGCTGCTGGCCATAGAGGTCCTGACCAACCGCCGTCATAAGGTGAACTTCAAGTCCCAAGCGGGCCAGGTTTTCAGCGATATTGCGCCCTACTCCGCCAGGTGACAGCAGCGTCCGTCCAGGGTTGGACTCGCCCTCTAAAAAATCCCGGTCCGAGAAGCCCATCAGATCCATTGTCGCGCCGCCAATCACCACCACATAATCACCGGTATTCAAGATGTAGCCTTTTCCGGCAATCCAGCCTTTCTTGATCAGGTTCGAAATGTGTACCGCCACAGAGGACCGTTGAATCCCAAGTCGATCTGCAATCTCCTGCTGGGAGACCATAGGATTTTCACGGATAAGTTGGTAGATTTCTTGTTCTCTCTGAGTCATGCTTCACCTGCTTTCATAAATTGCTTCAGATCATTATTTGTAATCACTTGTTTACGTCGTAATCATTTGTTTATTTAATTATATAAACCTCTTCCTCATTTGTCAAGACTTCTAAAAAAATGACAATTGAAATATTAAGGGAGGGGGCAGGCGTCGATAGGCCCAAGCCACTGATACTAGCTTCCACCTATTTATCTGCATTCAAAAAAAACGTCCAAAATGTTGGTATCTCAACATTTTGGACGCACATTAATCACTGCATTTCCCTTAGAGCCTCTTATTCCAATCGATTCTCTGGGCGGTTTAAAATCAAAAATCCATTGTCATTCTTGATCTTCTTCGTGTTGTACTTGAAAAACGAGTGATCGAGCTGCCTGAAATAGCCCCCCGCCTCGGTCACGATCAGATCCACAGGTGCCGTGTCCCACACCATGGTGTGGCCGAAATTATAATAGATATCATAATCTCCACGGGCGATCAGGCAGCCTTTATAAGCGCTTCCCATTCTGTGAATGACGAGAATGCGCTCTGAGTGTTTGGCCAGAAGCTCAGCATAGCGAATGGTTTCATGGGATCTGGATTTCAAAGCATACAAGTCGACCAATCGCTCGGACACATGAAGCCGGGTAACCTGTCCCTCTTTTTCCATGAAGGCCCCTTCCCCGCGAATTGCGAAAAACAGTTCTTCCTTGACCGGCGCGTAGACGACGCCCATGACGATCTCACGTTCTTTGGCCAACGCTATATTTATCGTAAATTCACCATTTTTCTTGATGAATTCTTTAGTGCCGTCCAGCGGATCCACAATCCAGCAATACTCCTTTTCCAATCGGATCGGGTCATCAATGGATTCCTCCGACAGGAAGCCGTGATGAGGAAACGCGTGAATCAGTCTATCCAAAATGAGCGCGTTGGAAGCATAATCCGCTCTCGTCACAGGCGTATCATCACTTTTCAGAATTACTTCAATATCTTCAAAGTAAACCTCAAGAATTGCGCGCCCTGCTTCCAAAGCCGCCTTTCTGGCGACTTCCAGTTCATAGTCATACGCCATAACATCACATCCAAACCGTTAGTTTCAGACCATCAGTTCACAACAACCTGCACACGGGTACCGGCGACACCAGGCTCAGCCGGTGTTACATCAAGCCTTACCGGGACCCTAGCTTTCAGCGCTTCTACATGGGAGATCAGCCCTACGCTGAGCTGGTCACCAATCAGCGTCTCCAGGGAATGCATCACAACATCGAGCAGCGCCGCGTCCAGACTGCCAAAACCCTCGTCCAGCAAAAAGGTCTCCAGCCTTATTTTGCCTCTGAGCTGCAGCCTGGAGGACATGGCCAGCGCCAGCGCCAGAGATGCCATAAAGGTCTCTCCGCCGGACAGAGATCTCAGATCCCTGCTGACACCGCCCTGATGATGGTCAGATATCCTAAAGTTACCCCGTGAATCCACTTCTAAACGATAACGATTCGCGGTCATGATCATAAGCCTTCTCGAGGCTTCCTTCAAAATGTAGTCCAATTGGTTCATAGCCAAGAATTCAACGAATCTGTTGCCCCTCAGGAGTTTTTGAAGCACTTCAAAATAACCGGCTTCTTGTTTCAAGGTACTCAGCTGCTTTTCCACTGATTTTTTTTGTTCAAGGGATAAAGTCATCACCTTCAAGGATTCCACGGCTGTACTCCTGGCCTCCAAAGCGCGTGTCCATGCCTCCTGGGCTTCTCTCGACACAGTGGCTGCGCTTGCAATTGTCTCCTCAGTGATCACAGCTGCTGCAGAAAGGTCCTTATATTCTTCCATTTTTTCTTTAAGTGTCCGCCCCTGCACCTCATAGTCTTGAATCCATTGATTCAGGCTCTCGACCTCATCTGAATTGAGCAGTGCAGCTCGCCATTGAAGCACATCCAGAAATCCGGCACCTTTCCACTTTTCCTCAAAGTGCTGACGACTTTCCTCAAGCTGATTCGTAGCGGCTTTCAAAGCAGCCTCCGCAGAGATCCAAGCGTTTTTTTGCCGCTCACTTTCCGTCTTTAAGGCATTTCGCTTTGCTTCCTCCAGCGGATATTCAGACTCTGTCACTTCAATCAGTCTGGTTAAACGCTTAAAGGTTTTTTCCAGTTCGTCCACGTCTGTTGCTTCTCCGATCTCTGAAGCCAGGCGGTCCAGCTCTGCTTCAATTTGCTTCAGCGCGCTGACCAGCCGTTCCTTTTCAAGACTTGAAGCATTAACGTTCTGGAGCTGCTTCATCTTCTCTTCATTCCTGCGTTCGCGTTCAGCCTGAATTCTTTGAATCTCGGCCAGCCGCAATTCTGAGTGCAGCTTCTTCTCAGCAAGATCATCGAAAAGCTGCTCGAGTCCTGCATCGACTAATCCCGCCGACTCAGGCCTGCCGTGCCAAGTCTCCAAATAAGTCTGAATCGCCCTTTCCAGCTGCAGGAGAGACTCCAGCGCCATATCTTTTTTGGACTCCAATACCGCTTTTGCCTGTTTCTGAACTGACATTTGTGCCAGATCCCGGTCTGCCTGATCTCTAAGTGCCTTAACCTGACTTTGAAGCGCAGCCTGATCTTTTTTCAGGGCTTCCAGCCTTAACTCGCACGCAGCGCGTTCCTTTTGCTGCAACTCCAGCGACCGGGTAAGCTCGTCACCTTTGGCATCGAGGGCCGCAAGGCGCTCCTGACCGTTCTCACCCTCGACCGCCATCAGCCCCTTACGTTTGTTCAGACTCTCCACCAGCCGGAGCTCTTGGTGTCTTAGGACCGCAATTGCCTGGTCCTCTTCTTCAAACCAGCGCAGCCATGCGTGATCCGCTTCGTCACGGAGGTCAGTCTCATGAAGACTATAGAGGTGCCCGCACACCGGACATGGATCACCCTCATTTAATGTCGTTCTGAGTCTGGCTGCAAGCGACGCGTTGTATTGGTCCCGGCTTTCCTCCAGTCTCTTGGCTCTCTCATGCAGATCCGACCTCAGCGCTTCCAAAGCCTTCTCTTCATCCATTTGATCACGCAGATGACCCTTCAGCGTCTCCAGATCAGAAGTAAGGGCTAAACTCTGACGCTGCGTTTTCTCCTGTTGATCTCTGGATTGTTCACGCCGGACAGTTAACGTCTCAATATCTTCTATGACAGTCTGCAGCTTAGCTTCACTGTCTTTGACCTTCTCCTGAGACTCGCCCAGTGTTTTCTCAAAAAGCGATAATACCTTTTGGCTCTCCTCAAGGGATCTTTCGACCGCCGCTAAGCTTTTCAGTTCCTCAGCCCGTTTGTCCCACTTGCTTTGTACTGCCAAAAAGGCTTCCGCTGCCTTCGAAGACATACCCTCTTTTTCCTGAAGTTCAGACAAATCCCCCAGCTTCTGAGAATACTCTGCCAAGGCTTGATCCAGCACCTCAAGCTTATGGCATTCCACTTCCAAATGAACCCGCTGAGCTTCGACCAAAGTCATATGCTTCTCATGTTCCAGCTTAAGCTGAGACACAGCCTGTCCTTGTACCCATCTGCTCTTGGCCAGCGCAGCCTCATGCTTCATAAGCGGCAGGTTTAAAAAAGCCTGTTCCAGATCCTTAAATGCCACACCATGGGACTCGAAGGCTTCCTTCGCGGCAGCATAATCAGAAGAAGCAGACATCTCCAACCTCTGGCTCTCTTCAAAAAGCCTTTCGCTTTGTCTGAAGTGCCGCTCTGCCTCCGTTGCTGCGGCCGCTTTCCCATGGAGTTCCAGCCGGCTCTTTTTATTCAGGCAGTCACTCCCGGCCTCTTCATGGCGCAGGCTCGCCGCCTTTAAAACCTGCAGCCGCTTCTGACGGTCATATTGCTGAGATAACGCATCATAAACCGCCTTTAGACGCTGCACCTCACGCTCCAGCTCCAATGTCTGCCTGTCCCAATGCGCGGCCGTTTCCTTCAGGAGCGTCAGCTTAGTCTGATCCACATCAGCATAAGCCGCCAGCTGGCCTTCAAGCTGATCCCTCTGGGACTGAAGCCTGCCGAGCACCTTCTTCAGCCGCTCAAGCAGCTTGTCGCCATAGATCTCCAGCCCAAAAAGATTTTGCAGCATATTTCGGCGGTCCTTGGGATCCAGTTGTATGAACTCGCTGAATTTCCCCTGAGGCAGCACCACCATCTTCAAAAACTCGCTGTCACTCAGACCCAGGATATCCTGGATCCTGTGGTTCACTTCATTTTGCTTGTCCTCAACCTGAAGAAGCTCTCCCTCGAGGGTTCGTACCACCAGCCGCGACTGATGGGACCTATAGCCTTCCCCCGACCTTCGGAACACCCTTCGGATCTCAATTTCCCTGACAACGCCTTCTATCGCCGTTCGAAACACGAATTCCAGCTCCGCCTGGTCGCATTCCGTGTTGATAAAATCCTTTGTGCCCCTCGGCATGCTGCCCGGCCCATAGAGGCTCATCACAATCCCGTCAATGATCGTCGATTTCCCTGAACCCGTCGGGCCAAATATCCCAAACAGGCCCTTTGATGAAAGCGCCTCAAAATCAATAGTCTGAGTGGACTCAAAGCTGTTGAGTCCGCCGATGGTCAACCTGACCGGTCTCATACTGCCTCACCGCCCTTTGCATCACCCTCTGACTCTCCCTCTGTGTCTTCTGACCTCAGCAGGGACGCAAAGCGGATCATCAGCTCCGGATCCGGCGGTGCGCCATACTCGCGTTCATAATAGCGGCTGAATAACTCATGAACATCCATGCTCTCCAGGGATACTTCACCGGTAACGCTTCCCGTCTGATCCGGAAAGATAGGCTCAATACTCAGCAAATCCGGGTAGAGGGTCTTTAGCCTTCTGATTTCACCATTGGTCAACGGCTGTCCGGTTTCAATTTCGAGATAAACCCAAGCTTGCCTGTCCGCCTGGCGGATCAGACAGTCCTCAGCCTCCTCAAAGGATCCAGCATGCCAGATTTCAATGGGTTTGAAAAGGGGAATAAAATGCTCCTGAAACTCCAGAGGCAATTCAGCCTTGGTATCAATCAGCGTCACCGACTTGGCATAGCCTGTTTCGCTGCGGCTGTACTGGAGGGGCGAACCGCTGTAACGGCCGCGGCCCTTGAGACCAGCCACTGACTGGGGCTTATGGAGATGACCCAGCGCGACGTAGTTGGCTGACTCCGGAAATGCGTCGCCAAATACCGTATAAGCGCCGCCCCACTGGAGTGTCCGCTCAGAGTCTGAAAGCTCCCCGCCGCTCACAAATAAATGTGAGACCACTGCGCCAAAAGTCTTGTCTGTAAAGTGGGCGGCGCGTTCCTGAAGCAACAGTTTGACGCGTTCAGAGTAAGAAAGCTGCAGCTCTTCTTCTTTGCCGGAAAGCGACATCAGCTCCCCAAGTCTGCTTTCGCTGGGGAAAGGCAGCAGCGCGAGATCCAGTGCGTCGTCCCCAACAGAGACGGCAAGAGCCCCTGGCCCTTTGCCTGAAATGCGGAACCGGCCAATTTGCTGATCCTCCCACTGGTCTGTGACGTCCGTGCACAAAATGACTCCGTGCTCTGCAGCCCAGGAGGCCGCCGCACCTAGACGTACCGGCTGGTCGTGGTTGCCTGACACTATGACTATGAGTCTTCGTCCACCATCGGCCAGCTTTTTGACTTTCTCAAAAAACAGGCGTTCTGCCCGCGCCGGGGGGTTATAGGTGTCATAAACGTCGCCCGCGACCAGGACCACGTCGACAGATTCCCGCTCCGCAATGTCTATGAGGGCTTCCAAAAAGGCAGCCTGCTCCTCCAGGCGGGGCTGAGTTTCGATCAGCCTGCCGAGGTGCCAGTCGGAGGTATGAAGTAATTTCAAGAGAGTTCCTCCTTTTCACGACCTGTAAGTACAATGTTGATCCATTGTTTTAAGTGGGCGGCGTAAAGCCACGCGGCTTCCACACGTCGCCCTGTCAGTTTTTCCAGCGCCTCGGCGTAAAGTCCAAGCTGAGTGCTGTAGCGCTGTTTCAGCAGTGTCACAGCCTCAGGACCGCTGACTCTGTCTGTTTTATAATCCACCACTACCAGGCCTTGTTCATCCTCAAAGTAGAGATCCACGACGCCCTGAATCAGGCTGAACTCTCGTCCTGAGCCGCGTTTTAGAACAAAGGCCTTCTCCCGTTCCAGCACCTGCGCGTCAAGGAGCCTTTGAAAGAGCGGGTGGTCGAAAAAGCCGGCCAGCGCCGGCCATTCAAGATCGTCCGCCAGCGTCTGATCCAGTCTGCCTTCTCTGACAAGTCTCTGCTTTTCTTCATTGAAAACCGATTCTCTTTCTGCCGGTGTTCTTTGGCCCATTTTTGAAAAGTCCATAAACTGGAGTACAGTATGGAACGCACTGCCTCTGGCAGCACCCATGGCCGCTCTGCTTTCCTGCGCCATAAATCTTGGTGTTTCTGTCAGTTCAGGCTTATAGAGGACCTCTAAAGTCATAGCGCGATTCAGCGGGGTCTGACCCAGAGCTTCGAGGGTTTTAAGATCTGAAACACTCACCTTGGAAGGCAAAGCGGAAGCCCGGGCGTCAGTTTGATCCCCATGAGCTTCTTTCAATGTTCGCCCGCTGTCCAGCCGCCGCAGAACAGCGGTATCCAGGACATGGTCTCCGGCCTGCGCCAACAGATCGTCCAAGGCGCGGTCAGAGGCCGCTTCAAAAGTTTGAGCGCGGATCTGGTCTTCAGCTCGTATCAAATTGAACCCCCAGCGGGCAGCTTCTGAGGCCTCCTCGCCTGCAGCATAAGCCCCCATCCAGTCCAGCAGACACTTTGCCTGGCGCATGGCAAAGGCAAGACAGCCTCTGCCATAGTTGCTGAGGGCTTTGTCGACAAATTTTGTCGACCCGGTGACATATAAGCGGTCCACTGCCCTGGTCAAAGCAACATAAAGTATTCTAAGCTCCTCTGAAAGTGCCTCACGCTCAATTGCTTTCTGAATCGCCAGCTGAGGCAGCGACGTTCTGTAGGTTCGCTTCTCCGCATCGATTTCCTTGAGCGCAATGCCGAGATCTTTGTGAAGCAGCAAATCACCATAAGTGTCTCTCATATTGAATTTCTTTCCAGTATCAGCCAGGAAGACAATAGGAAATTCCAAGCCTTTACTTTTGTGGATACTCATGATGCGGATGAAGTCCTCATCCTCCGAGAGAGTTTTTGGCACCTCCGCACTAAACTCTGAGGCATCCCCCTCTTCGAGGACTTTGATAAAGCCGGATAAATCTCCCCTGAGCGCCGCTTCATAGTCTCCCGCACGCTCGACGAGCTTCATCAGCTGATTGGCCCGGAGTTCTCCCTCCGGCATGGCGCGGGCGTAGTCCAAGAGACCGGTTTCGATCATCAGACGCCAGACGAAATCGCCGACGCGCTCATAAGCAGCATAGCCCGACCATACTTCAAGGCGCGAAAGAAAGTCCTTCAGCCTTGAGGACAGGCCGGTCTCAGCGCCGGAGCCCTCTTCTGAAAACAGCGTCACAGCGTCTCTGAAGGTCCCCAGGGGAGAGAAAGCGCGTATGGCCGCCAGCTCATCTGTGCCAAAGCCGCCTATAGGCGATCTGAGCACTGTAAGCAGATCGAGATCCAGACGGCTGTTGTCGAGAATCTTCAATAAACTCAAGGCTGCCTGCATCTCAAAGGAGGAGATTCTGGCGCCCACGCCATCCGCCCGGACAGGCAGCCCATATTGGCTCAGTACCTGAACATAGGTTTCAGCGGCAGCTTTGGGTGAGCGCATGAGGATGACAACATCTCTGAAAGCCGGCTTTCTGTGTCGACCCAATTTTGGATCGTAAATGTCCATTTTCAAAGTACCCTTGATCAGATCCGCAACGACGTGTGCTTCCAGTTCGGCATTCTTCATGTAGGACAATGCCTCTTCAAGATCGGGATCCGTTTCATCCGCGCCAGGCTCTGATGCCGCAGCCGCCGGTATGGACTCAGAGGCGGCTTCAAATGCGCCTGCTTGAGAGGTCTCAGCGTCACTCCCGGATTTCGCTTTGCCGGTATCAATCAATGTCAGCGACAAAGAGGGGAACGCTTCCTCCGGAAATGACAGTCCCGGGTTAAGACGGGCGTGGTGGTCATAAACCACTTCGCCCAGGGACAGGTTCATGACCTTCTCAAAAAATCCGTTGACTCTCTCAATCAGCTCAGGCCTGGTGCGGAAGTTGGCGCTGAGGTCTATAATCCTGTTCCTCGCCCCTTCCTCCCTGGAATAGCTGTTCAGTTTGTCCATGAACAGGGTTGGATCCGCCAGCCTGAACTTGTATATGCTTTGCTTGACGTCGCCGACCAGAAAGACGTTGTCTTCCCTGGCGATCGCCCTGACCACCGTCTCCTGGACCAGGTTTGAGTCCTGGTACTCATCCAGAAACAGGTGGTCGAACTTGTCTCTGTACATGCCGGCAATTTCCTCATCCTTGAGTATATCAATGGCGAGGTGCTCAAGGTCATAAAAATCTATGACCCCGGCTTCTTTCTTCAGCAAACCGTAATTTTCCTCCAGCGAGATCACCAATTCAGAAAGCGCCCGGGTTCCGGGCAGCAGTCTGCGAATGGATTGATCCAGCGCGTCGGGGGATTGTGAGAAAAAGTGCTTTCCAAGGCGCTTGATATAATCCTTAACCAGGTCTCTGCGCTCCTGGACTGCATCTTTCAGCGCCGGGTCCACCTGTTCGGCTTCCGCACCCCGAATGGGCTTCAGTTTGTCAAACTTGAGATCCGCCAGTGACTCATAGGCGGCGGCATAGCCTGCTTCCATACTGTCCATGAGATTTTCCAGCAGCTCAAGATCTGACCGGATTGCAGGGAGATAAGCCATGGGGCCGCATGGATCCATACAGAGCTGCTCCGTTTCTCTGTGAGATTCCATCAAGCCCTCCAGCTCCTCAGAAATCATCTGCAGCAGCGCTTTCAGCCAAAGGCTGTCCTGCGCTTCGTGAACCTCCAAAGCCTCTGTCTGGCTCACCAGCCAGGCTTTCGGGTCCGGCTGGGATTGTATAAAACCGTGGACATTCCACAAAAGGGCTTCAATTTTTTCATCTGTGCGGTTGCCTGAAAACGCTTCAATAAATTGGCTGAAGTCAGGGGACATAGCCTCGTAAGCTGCCTCCAAAGTCAGCATGGCCGCCTCTTCCCGCAGGGATTTGAGCAACGTTGCGTCACCAACCCTAAAGGCCGGATCCATGTCCACTTTATAGAAGTGCTTTCGGACCAGGTCGTTGCAGAAGGCATGCAGCGTCATGATGTAGGCGCTGCCGGCGCGCTCCAGCTGTTCTCTCAGCCACAGCGCGTCTGCGCCCGGCTCCCTCAGTTTTGCGGACAGGGCTCTGATAATCCGGGTGCGCATTTCCCCTGCTGCCGCGTTGGTGAAGGTCACTATGAGCATGTTTCTAATAGGGATTCTGTCCTCGGCAATCAGCTGCAGGATGCGTTCGACCAGCACGGCAGTTTTCCCCGAACCGGCAGCCGCTGAAACCAGGAGGTTCGCATTTCTGGAGCGGATCGCGCTGTCCTGATCCGGGGTCCACTTGACTTCTATCCGAGGGTTGGATGGAACGACAGATTGGACTGCGCTCCGAGGTGAAGCCTGCGCCCCGGACAGACCATTCGAATTTGGAGTTTCTGCTGAACCACTCATGACTTCACCTCCTCTTCCCGTTTATCATGCTCGACCAGGGTGCTTTCCTCCCGGGACTGACTCCCCCCGGCTCCGTAGTCATCCATCCACTGGGTGCCTTTTAGCTTCTTCAGATTTCTGTAGTGGTTGCCCCCGTAAGTCAGGTCAAACTGACAGATGCCCATGAGATCACAATAATCACAGGCGGTTTTCGATCCGAACCTGTAAGGCGCCACATCTATGTCCCCTTTTAAGATCTCAGTGCCAAGGGCTGCTATTTTGTCCCGGACATACCGTCTGAGACTTTCGAAGGTCGAGGTTTCAAGGACGCCGGAGCCGGCAGTCGGCGTTCCGTCTCTTTTGAGTTCGAATGGAATTCTGACAGATTTCGTTTCGGACTCCAAAGTCTGATCGAGGCGCTTCGCCATCTCCGAGCCGCCTATAATAAGTCCGTTGAGCTTAAGTTTTTTCAAGAGCTCCCGCTCGACATCCTCTTCCCTGACACTTTCGAGATCAACCATAGGGTCATCTATTTTAAAGTAAAAGAGACCCCCGGGGTAAACCTGCGGCATGGCGGTCAGAATCGACGGATCATTGAGAACCGCATCCATGTAGGCGACCAGCTGGAGCTGGAGGCCGTGGTGAATTTTGGAGAGATCCAGGGTCTCAGCGCCGGATTTATAATCGACTATTTGTACAAAGGCCACGCCTTCATCCGTTTCACACAAATCTATCCTGTCGATCCGCCCTTCCAGCAATAGCCGCTGTCCGTCAGCCAGCTCAATCAGAATAGGAGGAAGGCTGTCCGGACGGTTTGAGGAAAAAGCGAGCTCAAAGGCTTTAGGCTTAAAATGGCTGTGAGCCAGGTGATCCAAAATGGTCATTGCCGCTCTCGTCCCGGTGCGTTTGACGCGCCTCAGGACATAGCGATTCCGTTCAGAGTTTGCAAATACGGACCTGCCATGGCGTTCGACGCTTTCGTCCACGATTTGACCGATCAGCGCTGCGACTTCTTCCTGGGTCTGGGGGGCGTTCTCGTGACCATCGGCCAAAGCTCTGAGGGCAAAGCTTTCAACTGCGCTGTGGAACAGCCGGCCCACTTCCGGAAGATCCACCTCATAGGGCACCACCCGCGCGGGTCTGAGGCCAAAATCCACGAAATGCTTAAACGGACAGGCGGCAAAGCGCTCCAGCCTGGAGATGCTGGTGGTCAGCGGCACGCCGAAAAGCGTCTCTGTTGCGGCCTGAGAGAGCGGCTTAGGCCGATTGTTGTGGTGAAAGGCTTGTCTCAGCTGGCGCGCGCGTGCTTCAAAGGCAGGTTGGGATTCGAAATGTCGCAGCATAGCAGCCCATTCCAATTCCGGCCGGGACTGTCTGCCATCCAGCCACTCGCGAATCTGCCTGGTTATAGGCGCGATCACCGCATTGTAGTTGGACGCCCGGGCAGATGGCGACAACTCATCCAGCCGCAGGTGCTCAATTTTGATTTGAGGAAATAAACTGTCAAGCCTGTCGAGCAGATAGGACGGCCGCAAACTCCGCCCCATGCCATCCGCAAAAGCACAGCTCACATAGAGCGCCTCAGAAGGCTTCGCCATGGCCAAATGGATAGAGAAGGATTCATTCATAGAGAGATAGTCGCTGATGGATTTCAGGTCCAGCTGACACGCGCGGAGGCTCAGCTTTTCATCCTCGGTGAGAAGTCCGCTGCCGTCCCGGTTGGAGGGCAGGATCCCATCTGCAGCGCCCACGAGAAAGAGCGCCTTGATGGGGTGGCTTCGGGAGTGCTCCACTTTGCCAATCAAGACCGTATCAAAGTCCTGAGGCAGCATACCCGTTTCATAGGCGGCAAAACCAGCTTCCAGGATCGCCCTGTAATCGCCCAGTTTCATGGCGGTTTCAGGAGACACCGACACAATCTGGTCGAGGAGGTCGGAGATCATATTCCACCCCTGGATGAGCTCGAAGGCTGCTTCAAAGCCGCTTTGGGATCCAATTTCCCCCATGCGGACTTCATAGCGCTCCCGAACGCCGGAATTGACGAGCCAATTAAAGAGGGCCGTACTATAACCTGCTGCGGAATCCGTTTCTTTAAAAGCCGACTCGAACGCTCCAATGACATGCGCCAACTTTTCCCTGAGAGGTTCCAACTGGGCATCCTCAACCGGAATCTTCCACCGTTTGCCGCGGATCCCATTCTCAATGGCAAAGATCTCCAGCCGCTCCCATTCCTCTTTTTTGAGATCTGTCAGACCCGTTTTGAGGCCTCTGAACAATGGTTCCAGTCTAAAATCCTTCTGGTAGGCTTCGAGCATGGCAAGGATCAGCCTGGCAAGGGGATTTCCTACGATATCCCGCCGGTTGTCATGGAAGGTTGGAATCTGATACTGATTGAATACCCGCGTCAGAAGGTCGTCATAAATCTCAGGGGCATTGCTGACTACGGCGACATCCGAATAGCGGCAGCCCTGCTCAGCGACCAGCCTTCCAATTTCAAGGGCCACAAATTCCGCCTCGTCCCAGGTGGTATCAAAGGTCATGAGGCGAATCCCCTCCGGGACCCCTTCATAGAGGACCTGCGGGAATTCAAAGAGCTGCTGCTCTATATGCCGGAGCGGATTTTCAGGCTCATGGGGCGTTGGCATGTGTGTTGATGTAAATCCGCAGCCCGTTTCCTGAGCTATGGCTTCAAGCCGCCTGTAGGTTTCAGCCGTCGCCAAAAAAATCCCCGACTGCGTCAGATGCTCCGGATCCAAAGTCAACGCAACTCGTAAGGTTTTACAGTTTCTGGAAAGGCTCTCAATCAGTTTGAACTCCTGACCGGTAAAGCCTGAAAATCCGTCGATGCATACCGTAGAACCGGCGAGGCCCGCAAGCGTTGAGACGCGTTCTGCCGCCAGGTCATAGCGGTCCTCCTCGTCCATGAGCGTCCCGGATTTAAGCGCTTCAAACCGTTCAAAGACAAGTGCTATATCGTTGATTTTGGCTGCGGTCAGCCTGGGCAGACCCTCACCGGAATCCCGAAGCTTGGCCGGTCCTATGCCCGATCGCTTCAGCTCAGCAAGAAAGTCGCCCATCATAGTTATAAATCCGGGCTTTCGGTGCGCGGACCGGTAAGCTTCCAGACGATCGGCAGACTCCAGCAGAATGCGTTTGAGCAGCATGTGCCGTCCAAGCTCGTCCAGATACAGCTGCTGACTGGCCTGGGTGGATTCGAGCACCCTGTCCACCAGTTTTCTAAAACTGAGGACCTGTACCCTGAGCAGGCCTTCCAGGTTCTGATAGCTGATCAGCTCCCGTTCCGCCTGAAGCGTGAACTGCTCCGGTACGATCAGCCAAACTGTGTTGCCAAGATCCCCCGTCACGCCCGAGTCGCTTTCCAATTGAGCGAGAAGCTCATAGATCCCTTTTGTCTTGCCGCTGCCGGAGCGGCCTGTTACCACCTGAATCAATTGCTGCACCCCACTTTTCAAGCCTGTATTACAGGTAAAAGAAACCAGGAGGAAGACGGTGACAATAGGAAGTCTGGAGAGCGACTTCCGCTGCACGATCTTCCTCCCGTTTTGCTACGCTCGCCTAAATCGCCCTGCGCGCTTCGAACTCCTTAAAAAAATGGTGCCGATGGTCACCAGTACGACATTCAAACCAATATAAAGTCCGAAGATCCGAATGGCAATATCCACAAAAAATTGTTCTTGTAGAATCACAATCAGCAAATCCGTTTTGGGATTGAGAAGCCACAAGTCATTGTCGAAAAAGAGTTCATGAAACAACGTGAAGTATTTCGTGAAGTCAATGGTGATCAACAGCAATAAAAATCCGGCTGCTGCAATACCCAGCACACCAGCGCCAATCAAACCCCGGTAAAGCAGGGCGCGGTCCCTGCTGAGCTGCAGGGCGACAAAGGCAGACAGGGCAAAGGCCGCAATGGCGATCATTTTGATTCTGCCATTCAGTTGAAAGAGCACCAAAACGTCCACCATATGGGTCTGCTCCCGATCATTAAAGAGCTGAACCTGCCTCCCGTTTCTTTCAACTTCAAATTGAAACTCAGGCTCCTGTCCTTTGAGATAACCAATGATCATGTCCGAGACGCCGCCCAGCTCTTCCGCAGTCAGCCCAGTAAGTTCGGTCGTGCCTAGTTTTTCAAACTCCTGGTCATAATAACTGCGACTCATTGAAAAGACATCAATGCTCAGGCTCAGTATAAATAAATTTGCTGTGACTGCCATAATCAGGACAAGAAGCCATTTTGCCGCACTTGGCAATTCAATTGCCGGTCCCTGCTGTGGTACTGACGATATTCTCATTGAATTTTCATTGCCTCCAACACTTGTTCAGCATGTCCCGCCGCTTTTACGCCTCTAAAGACGTGGATCAGTTTCCCGGATTCGTCAAAGACAAAAGTGGATCGGTCGACACCCATGACATCCTTGCCATACATCTTTTTCGCCTTCATGACGTCAAAATAGTGATGGGCGGTCTGATCAGGGTCACTAAGAAGTACAAAATTCAAATCCTGCTTTTCAATAAACTTAAGGTGAGATTTGACAGAGTCCCTGCTGATCCCGACAACCTCGGCATTCAAAGCTTCAAAAGCTTCTTTCAGTGCCCGAAACTCGAGCGCTTCCTGCGTTCAGCCTGAGGTGCTGTCTTTGGGATAGAAAAAGAGCACCAGTTTTTTCCCTTTGGCTGCATAATCAGACAGTTTGACGGCTTCGCCCCCACTGCCTTCAAGCACTAGTTCAGGCACTGCTGCACCGATCTCGATCATAAAATTGCCTCCTTCATATGGATGACGCCAGACACGCCGTGAATGAAGCGGGCGTCTGACGTCATCTTGCTGACAGCCGTTTTATTTGTTGAGGACTTTGTCGACTCTTGGCGCTCTGAGACGGTGTGCCTGCTCAAAGCCGGAGCCTATCAAAGGTCTCAGGTAATATTTAAAATCGTCAGTAACGTGGTTGCCGGCGAGGTTGATGTACTCATCCGGCATCAGGCGGGTCTTGGCCGCAACGGTTTCCAGAGGCACCAATTTGTAGTCCACAGAGTAAAAACCGGTTCTCTCAATGGCAATTGAACCGTCGACGCGATTCCAGATCGCGAATTGAGCAGCTTTTTCGCCGACTTCGCGCGCCTCTCTCTGGTCGACATCTGAAACGCAGCCCAGGAAGGATCTTTGCAGGTAACCAAAGGTATCTGCCCTGACGCGGCTGATATTCAGTTTTGTTTTGATGAGATCCGCCAGGTAATCGCCCAAGACGCCGGATCCGGAGAGTTGAACATTGCCATGAGCGTCAAACTCCTGCTTCATGCCGGAATGCTGGCTGATAGGTTTGCCGTTTGCGTCCACAACCCCTTCAGAGATCGCGATAATGCAGCGGCCATACTTATCATAAGTCTCCTTGACGTCCTTCAGGAAGTTATCAACGTCAAAGGTGCGCTCCGGCAAATAGATGAGGTGCGGACCATCATCCGGATACTTCTGAGCCAAAGAGGCCGCTGCCGTCAGGAAGCCCGCAGAACGGCCCATGACAACGCCTATGTAGACGCCGCCCATGGCGCGGTTGTCCAGGTTAACCCCTGAGAAAGCGCTGGCGACATAACGGGCTGCAGACCCATAACCCGGGGTATGGTCGTTCATCATCAGATCGTTGTCAATAGTTTTCGGAATATGAATCGCCCTGAATTCATAATTGGCGATTTCTGCGTATTGATTGACAATCCGGACCGTGTCGCTTGAATCATTGCCGCCAATGTAGAAGAAGTAACGGATGTCATGCGCTTTCATAGTTTCAAACATTTCGCGGCAAAACTTTTCGTCAGGCTTGATGCGTGTCGACAAAAGCGCTGAGGACGGCGTCTTGGCGACCTGCTCCAGATTATGAGTCGTCTCCTGTGTCAGATCGAGAAAATTCTCGTTGACTATGCCTTCTACACCATGCTCAGCCCCGTATACCTTTGTGACCTGGCTGAATTTTCTGCTTTCAAGAACAGCGCCTACCAAGGATTGATTTATGACCGCCGTAGGGCCGCCGCCTTGAGCGACTAAAACTTTTCCTCTTAATTCCATAAATGATCGCCTCCTAAAATGACATTTGAACTATTGATACCCGAAAAGTCATCAAATTGACATTCTCAGGAAAACTTTGTTGCTGCGTTTCAGCGAAACTTTTATCAGATGCCATAGCGTTCTTTGTATTTCGCTTTCAGATCCTGGATGTAGTAGCTGGGATCAAAAGGCTTACCGGTAGCTGCCTCTATGAGCTGCTCCGGCTTTAGCCGTTTGCCGTGGCTATGCACATGAAGTGTCAGCCACTCCAAAATATCGCCAAAGTCCAGAGATCTCAGCGCCCGTTCCACATCGACCTCCTGTTTCATGAAATGCAGGAGCTGTGACGCATAGGCATTCCCCAAAGCGTAGGATGGGAAATAGCCAATAAGACCGGCTGCCCAATGGACATCCTGAAGCACCCCTTCCCCATGATGGGCAGGCTCCACGCCAAGATAGTCCCTCATCAAGCGGTTCCAAGCCTCCGGCAGGTCCTCAACTTCCAGCGCCCCTTCAAAAATGGCTTTTTCAAGTTCATAGCGCACCATGATATGCAGCGAATACGTCAACTCATCTGCTTCAATCCGAATCAAAGTCGCTTCGACACGATTGATTGCTTCTATGAACGTGTCAAGCGGTATGTCATCCAGCGCCGGGCTGAACTCTGCCTGCATTTCATCGTACAGCTTTCTCCAAAAGGCTTTGCTTCTGCCAAAAGCATTTTCAAACATCCGCGACTGAGATTCATGGACCGCCGAGGACGCACCTCCGTCCAAACCAGTATTGGCAAGAATTCTATCAAAATTTTGTTCATAGATGCCATGCCCGCCTTCATGAAGGACACTGAATATGGAGGAAATGAATTCCTGCTCATAGTAATGGGTGGTCATTCGAACATCATCTATGGACATAGCATTCGTAAACGGATGCTCACTTTCCTTCAGAAAGCCCCGGTTCAGGTCAAAGCCTATGACCTCCAGCAACCGTCTGGAAAACGCCTCCTGTTTCTCCTTTGGAATCGCCCTGGAAAGAAAATCATAGTGCTGCGGGTTTTCGGAGATCTTCTCCCTGATTCCGCTGAGCAGCGGCACTATTTCCGCTCGAAGCTCGCCAAAAAAGCGATCCAGTTTTTTGACCGTCATTCCCGGTTCAAACATTTCAATCCAGGCATCATATGGATGTTGATCATACCCGATGTATTCTGAGAATCTCCTCGCAGTATCAAAAATGATTCTGTAATGGGACTTAAATCCCTCAAAATCACTTGCCCGCTTTGCCTCTTCCCATTCCACTTCTGATTTCGAAAGAAAAGTCATGAACTCAGTATAATCGTCCTTAGGAATTTTTTCTATTCGCTTGAGTTCAATCAGCCACTCCCTGGCAATGTCCCCTTCAAGGGTTCCCGCCTCCCGCGAAAATGCTTCCAGCAGCACCCTGAATTCAGGGTCCACGAGGAAACGATAGTGTTCGCGCGTCAAGACGCCATAACCTTTGCTCCTGAAGCCCACGCCCGCGATTGGCGCGCCGCTCACCGTCTGGTCCCAATTAATGGTGTTCATGGCCAGCCGGTAAGCAGACAATATTTCAAGAAACTCATAAAGTTTCTCCTGACAGGTCCGGCGTTCCTCGGTTGAATGCCAGAGTTCTTGGCTGGTCAGACTGCCGGTTCTATGATCAGAGCTGCTCTCAGGTCTGTCCATACAATCAGCGCTCCAGTCTCACACAGACCTTATCCCGAGTGATTTCGCCGATGGTCCCGGCCCCCGTCATCAGCATAGCCTCTGTCAATTCTGCCTTAAGCTTATTCAAATACAGCCCGACACCCTCTTCAGCCCCGCCATAAACGGCATAGGCGAACGGCCTGCCGATCAAGACGCCCTGGGCGCCCATAGCAATGGCTTTGAAGACATCCAAGCCTGTACGGAATCCCCCGTCGACCAGGATCGTCATCTTCCCGCTGACTGCCTTTACTATATCCGGCAGCACTTCAATGGTCGACGGCGTTTCATCCAGCACCCGCCCGCCGTGATTGGAGACAATAATGCCGCTGGCGCCGGCTTCAAGTGCTTTTTTTGCGCCTTCAACTGTCATGATCCCCTTCAGGATAAACGGCACTTTGATCTGCGCAATAATTTTTGAAAGGGTTTCAACCGACATAGGTGCCACCGGTTTCCCCTGTGCCGCCAAAATAGCAAGTCCGGCAGCGTCGATATCCATTGCTACCGCGAGCGCGCCCGAGGCCTCGGCCATCTTCGCCTTATTAAGGACCTCTTCGTAACTCCAAGGCTTGATTGTAGGAATACCCCAGCCTTCGAGCTCATAGATGGCTTCAATTGTCCCCTGGAACACTTCATCCTTTACGCCGTCCCCCGTGAATGCCACCGTTCCGGCTGAGTGGCAGCCCTTCAGCAAGGCGCTGGAATAGGACAGATCGTCATATAAGTCGCTATAGTGAAGGCCAACTGCGCCAATAGGCGCCGCATACACCGGCAGATCCACCGTCTTTCCAAAGAGCGTCGTTTGGGTGGATACCGCTTTTGGGTCATAGATGGTATCCATTTGGAGGCGGATCTTTTTTAAGTCCTGGTAACTTCTGATGAATCCAAGTCCTGAGCCTTTTCCGCCCGGCCCCGGGATCATGCCCCTGCATGCGATGCCGTTGCATTCCGGACAAACTTTGCAATAAGGACCAATATTCTGCTTCGCATTGTTCAACACTTCCTGATAATTCATCACTCGGTCACTCCTTAGGTTAGACTCACTTGAGGAACCATACCCTTGTTCCATTCAATAAAAGTATACCAAATTCTCAGACAGGAAGACATAGAAGGATGACATCGGGCCCGCCTCATCTCCTACATTTTCAGGTTGCTTCTGTTCTAAGCTGCAAAGGTATGATATAATGTCAAGCGGTTAAGCTCGAAAAACGCACGCCATCTGGCGAAATAAGGCAAGACATTGAAGGGAGTTTTAAGTTTGAAACTATACGAAGCATGGGAAGCGCTCGCCGCACAAGAGCGCAGCGAAAAGGAGCATCAGTCCTTCTGGCAGGAGTACCTCCTCAAGGAGCAGCACAACTACGAAAAAATGCTGGGCGAAAAGAACACCAAGCTCACAGGCACTATTGCGGAACTCGCAGAAGCAAACGACATGGATGCCGTTACTTTTGCCGGCTTCCTGGACGGGATCAATACAAGTCTCGTCGAGGCTGTCACTTTAGAGGATCTGGAAGAAACCACTGCCATTGATGCAGAAGTGGATTTCGAAAAACTCTACTTCAACATGCTCGACGCAAAGGCAGAATGGCTCTATAATTTGCCAGCATGGGAAGAGATCCTGTCCGAAGAGGAGCGCAAGGAGATCAAAAAAGAGTTCAACAAGTCGAAAACTGTGGTCAAAGATGCCAAAATTGGCAGAAATGATCCTTGCCCATGCGGCAGCGGAAAGAAATACAAAAAGTGCTGCGGCGCATAGCCCTTTAGCGCTTATAGTCTCTAAAAGATTAAGTGACCTTGGTAAGACCGGCTAATAACTGCCATTCTTATCAAGGTCACTTTTTTTCAAAGTTGGAAGGAAGCCTGAGTCGATAGGCATCAGCCGCAGACACCGGTTTCCGCTTAAATTATTTTGCCGCCTCAGCTGTCTCCATGTAGATGCTGAGACTTGGAAATGCCGGCGATGTGCCGACTTCTTTCATGATTTTCATGACACTCAGCTGAATCCTCTCCCTGATTTCAAAAAAGAGGGCCAGATCGTTGGTGTTGATAAAGCAGTTCACTAGAACATCCAAACTGCTGGCGCCAAATTGATCGAAGCGAACAATCCGTCCATCCTGCAACACCATGTCCTCAGTGTCAAAATAGCTGAGGATCCTGTCTCTGAGGTTTTCAAGATCCTCAGGCCCGGCATCATAGGTCACGCCCAAAGTAAACCTGAGGCGTCGGATTCCCCTGCGTGTGAAGTTTGAGATAGGATTGTTGGCCATAATGGAATTGGGCACCACGACGACTTCTTTCGTCGCCGTTCTGATTCTCGTGCTGCGGAAAGACAATTCCTCGACTTCACCTTCTACGCCGCTGCAGGAGATCCATTCCCCAATGTCATACGGCCTGTCCATGATCAGCGTCATCCCCGCGATCATATTGCCCAGCGTGTCTTTGGCCGCCATGGCAAAGGCAAGGCCCGCAATGCCCAGTCCGGCAATAAAGCCGTTGACGTCAAAGAATTCACTCGCCGCCATGCCAATAGCCAGTACCATGATCAGCGTTCGAATCACTTTGACCGTCAGCTGCTTCACGAGTACGGTTGAACCGAGATTCAAGCGATCGTCCAACTTGAAGAGCACGCTCGAATAAACCCTGTCCAGATTGTAAAAACCTGTTGCCATGGTTAAGATCACGACCACACGCATGAGTTTGTCCACAAATCCGGAAGCCGCAGCCAGCGGGAGATACTGGATCATCAAATACTTATAAGCCAGGTAGAGGCCTAAAAAAACAAACAGATACTTCAACGGTTTTTCAAATGCTTTTACTATAGACTCATAAACCTCGCTATCCATCTTTTTCGCCACGACCCGCAAAAGCTTGAACAGCAGTTTCTCAAGCAGTCTATGACCCGCCACAAAAACTAGGACAATGCCCGCAGCGATCAGCGCGTTCCACCCTATTGAGGGCAGACCCGTACCCATGCCAAACGCGGCAGACAAAGCGGCTGCGACTTCAATCATGCTTACTCTTCCTCCTCAATTGCATAGGATGGCTTATAGACTCTCCTGTAGTCAATGGATTGAACTCCGTCACTGAAAGTTCCCGGCGCAATGCCGTCAACAGCCTTGGCCATGTCGTACATACGTGCGTCGATCATATCCAGATAATGAAGAAGCTCTCCTTCAGGTATACTCGGCTTTTTAGGACTGCCATACTCAGGCTCATAATGATGCGTCAAAATTAAATGCTGCAGCAGCAGAGAAATTTCACGTTCAAGTCCAATCTCCTCGGCCAGGTTATCAATAGTCTTGATGCCCATGATAATGTGCCCCAGAACTTGGCCTTCAAAGGAATACGAACTGACAATCCCGAGCTCATCCGCCTCCATCTCATTGATCTTCTCAATGTCATGAAGAATTACACCGGCGTACAGGAGATCCTTGTCCAGATTCCCATAGATCCCACAGAGGACTTTTGCGCTTCTGAGCATTCTGAGCACATGATACAACAGCCCTGATCGAATGGAGTGATGATGTTTCTTGGCGGCAGGATAAATTTCAAATTTGTCTGCATACAGCCCTATAATTCGCTCCACGAGTTCGCGCAGCTTCTCTTTTTCAATTTCAGCGATATAGCCCCAAAGCTCCTGCATCATGGCCGCACTGGATTCAGGCGCGCTCTGGACGAGCATCTCCACTTTGACCTCGTCGGCCGGCTCACTGAGCCGCATCTTGGTCACCTTCATCTGAAGAGAACTCTGCCAGCTCGTCACGGTGCCACGAATTTTGACGACATCCCCCGCCTTGAACATGCCGACCAAATCTTCCGGCAAGTCCCAGTACTTTGAGTTGATTTCTCCGGAACTGTCAGAAATCGTAAAATCCAGATATTTTTTGTTGTTGGTTGATGTCTTCAGATTCAGACTCCTGATTAGGAAAAATCCCTGGATTTCCTCACCGGCCTCAAAGTTTCTAATCGTTTTCTCACTCATCACAATCCTCCCGGATCCTTAAACAAATAGTTATTACGCCGGTGTTTAAAGCTTTGAAGGCTTTCTCGTCAAACAGATGACTTTGAAGCACTTCAACCATTTTCAATTTAACTGCTTAAACACCGGAGCAACAGGAACCCCTGTTTTAGACAGGGGTTCCACAAGTGGTCTATTTTCGCTCTATTGGATACGATGCCTTGAGCGCATTCACATGATTCATATAAACACTGGACTGCTTTCTCATGACCAATTCACGGTGAAGATCATCTCTGACCTCTTCGAGTGACATTCTTCCCACTTCATCCCTCTCAGTCACTTCAATCAAGTGGTATCCAAATTGAGTCTGGACCGGTGCGCTCAGCTCGCCAATCGCAAGTGTAAATGCTGCCTCTTCAAACTCAGGCACCATCTGGCCCTTGCCAAACTTGCCAAGGTCGCCGCCCTGTTCTTTGGAAGGACACATGGAGTGCGCTTTTGCCGCATCAGCAAAATCTTGTCCGTTCTTTATGGAAGCCGCGATTTCCTCAGCTGATTCAAGTGACGGAACGAGGATATGTCTCGCACGAACGCCGCCTTCTGTCTCAAATGCTTTTGGATTCTCGTTGTAGAACGCCTGAAGCTCCTCTTCGCTCACTTCAACAGCATCCAGGAGATTTCGGATGGCAAAACGCTTAAGAAGATTCGCTTTTTCGCGTTCAACCTCTTCCAGAAATGCCGGCGACTGGTCAAGCTTCTGATTCAAAGCTTCTGCATAGAACAACTCCTGGTGGATCAATTCGTCCACGAGGCGCGATTCACCTTCAGGTCCCTGAAAATTTGCGGCCTGCGGCCCTATCTGCATTTTGAGTTCTTCTACGTCCTGACGCGTGATTTCACGTCCGGCTACGATGGCGAGTACTTGATTTTGCATGATGAATCTCCTTTTCTGTAAATGAATTTGTTGTGTTGACTACTTTTGGAGCATTTCCTTCAACTTGGCGAACAGGAATTCTTTGAGGGGCATGTCCTCAATTTCCGGGCCGTTTCCATCTATAACCCCTGCAATTTTGAAGAAGTTGACATAGAGATGATTCCCGGCTTTGTAAACCGTATCTATGTGACCCGGAAGAAAAACGACATCCAGCTGCTCAATAGTTTCATCAGTTTCCAGAGCTGGAACCAAATAATCCAGATTAAGCGTTTTCACAGAAGCTGCCATAGCCTCCATAACGCCAAGATCTTCCATCATCCACATTTGGTTGTTCCAGAAACGGCCTTCAGCTTTTGTCTCCGGTTTGAAGATCTCGCGGTTGGAAATAGCGCTGAGTACCTTTCTTGCGCTTTCTTCGGTAAAATCACTGCCATAAAGCGGTTTCATCAGCGGGCTTGAAACCGTGGCAATAATGAAGGGCTCGCCAACTTTTTGTTTTTCACTTGTTGCTTTCCAATAATAAATCATGCTTTCTATCATCTCAAGATTTATTTTGATTGAATTAACCAATTTTTCCACTCCTCTTAATTGATGTATTGTTTTTTATTATATCCATTTTTTTAGTAATTGTGAACGCAATTTGCTAAGTTAAACTAAAGATTGTGAAAATCATCGCTAAAATTTGCAATTTATTCTGCAACTATCTTTACAACCTATAAAATAACATTGTATAATTATGAAAATTTGAATCGATTAAACAGATAGTGCGTGCCAGAGGCCGCGGTGAACAAGAGTACGGAAGACGTCATTAAAAGCGGCTCCGGAAAGGGAACACTGCCGAAGCGTCCTTGCTGGGGTCATGCTGAACAAGCATGGCACTGTCTGTCGGAAGCAACCCGGCTTCCGACAGGCGAGCTGACACGCGCGGGGTAAAAGTATCGTCATGCGCATAATCCGCAGCCGAGTCTTTTACTCTGGCTGTTTTTTTGTACCCTGAACCCTATATGAGGAGGACCATCATGAGACTACTGGGGACCATGCGCGTCAACGACATGGACAATTTGGAAATTGGCGGCTGTGATGCCGTCATTCTAGCCAAGAAGTACGGTACGCCACTCTACGTGTTTGATACCGCATTGATTCGCAATAACTGCGAAACCTATCTGAAAACTTTTAAATCCACAAAGACCGAAACTGAGGTTATTTACGCCTCCAAGGCATTTCTGACGCTGGCCATGTGTCGTCTGATCAAGGAAGCGGGTCTGTCCCTGGATGTCGTGTCAGGCGGCGAGCTCTTCACTGCCATGAAAGCTGAATTCCCGCCGGAAAGACTCTACTTTCACGGCAATGGCAAAACTGTCGAAGAATTGATTACAGCACTTCAATACAACGTGGGAACCATCGTCGTCGACAATGAATTTGAGATTGAAATGCTTCAGTACCTCTGCGCAGAGCTGGACAAGCGCGTCAAGGTCCTCCTCAGAGTCAATCCCGGGATTGAGGCACATACTCATGCCTATATCCAAACGGCTAATAACGACTCCAAATTTGGCATTTCCATATTTTCCGATAACATCTATGACCTCATCCGAGCCATCCACGAAAGCTACTATCTCGATCTTCGCGGCTTCCACTACCATATTGGCTCACAAATCCTGGATCATACAAGTTTTGTAAAAGCTATTGAGTCCATGGTCGGATTTATCGACAAGGTCCGCACAGACAGCGGCTACGAAACCAAAGAGCTCAATATGGGCGGCGGCTTTGGCGTCTACTACTCAGAGCACGATAACGATCTTGATCTTCAGCAAACACTGACCTCCATGGTTGAAGCTGTTGAGACCGAGTGTAAATCAAGGCGCTTCCCTATTCCTAAACTGCTGATCGAGCCCGGTCGCAGCATTGTCGCGAACGCCGGAACAACGCTTTATAAAGTCACCGCTACCAAGGAAACCTATGGCGGCAGAAAATTTGTCTTTGTCGACGGCGGCATGACCGACAACCCACGAACCGCTCTGTACGACGCGATCTATGAGGCAGCCCTGGCCAACCGTATGAAAGACGAGCCGGACACGACCTTTACGATTGGAGGCAAATGCTGCGAATCCGGCGACATTTTGATCAAATCCATCCAGCTGCCTTATCCTAAACAGAACGACATCCTTGCGGTTGCCTCAACAGGCGCCTATAATTACAGCATGGCCAGCAATTATAACCGGATCAGAAAGCCGGCAGTCGTCTTCGTCGAAAATGGAAAGTCCAAGGTTGTCGTCAAGCGCGAAACCTACGAGGACATCCTAAGAAATGACCTATGATAAGGAGCGTCGACCAAATGAATCCTTATGTTTTGAAATATGGCGGTACCTCCGTCGAAACAATCGACCAGATCAAGGCAGTCGCCAAGCGTCTTGCTGAAAGAAAAAAAATGGGACAGGATCTCGTTGTCGTCTTGTCGGCCATGGGACAAACCACAGATCAGCTCTTGGAAATGGCTTCATCCATCAGCGAAACTCCTGACAAGAGAGAAGTAGATCTGCTCCTCGCCACCGGCGAACAGGTTTCGGTCGCCCTCCTCAGTATTGCCCTTAAATCGCTGGGTGTCAGCTCTGTTGGCCTCACCGGCCGTCAGGCAGGTATTTTCACAGATGACGTCCATACCAAAGCCCGCATTTCCCGCATAGAAACCGACCGGATCCGCCAGCACCTTGAATCAGGCGAGATCGTCGTCGTTGCCGGCTTCCAGGGTGTGAGCGAGAATGGCGACATCACTACCCTTGGACGCGGAGGCTCGGATACAAGCGCGGTGTCACTTGCTGCGGCCCTGGGCTGTACTTGTGAGCTCTTTACTGACGTCGACGGCATTTATACCGTTGACCCGCGAATTTTGCCGGCAGCCAGAAAACTTCAAAGCATTTCTTATGAGGAAATGCTGGAAATGGCCAGCCGCGGCGCGAAAGTCATAGAAACCCGCGCTGTTGAATTCGCCCACAAATACAAAGTGCCTGTCATTGTCGGCCTAAGCACCGGCGACTATCCCGGCACACTGATAAAGGAGTTGGATGAATCCATGGAAAAACGCGTGGTAACGGGAATCTCAGTGGATGAGGACTGCCTCATGGTCACTGTCAATACAGTCCCTTTCGAGTCTAAAAATATCGCCAAAATCTTTGCCGCAATCTCCGGTGAGAACATTATGGTCGACATGATCAGCCAGACTGCACCTTACAACAGCTTTGTCAATTTGACTTTTACATCGAAGATTCAAGAGCGGTTCCAAATTAAAGGGATTTTGGAAAAACTGAAACTCGAATTCCCAACGATTGACTATGTCATTGACGATTCCGTGATCAAACTCTCAGTCGTCGGCATAGGCATGGTCAGCCAGGCCGGTGTCGCCTCCGCACTCTTCAGCCTATTTGCAGAGAACGACATTGACTTCTATCAGGTTACGACTTCAGAAATCAGCATTTCCTATACCTTAAACGCCTATGACCGCGATAAAGCCGTTCAGATGATCGCGTCGGCTTTTGATTTGTAATCATAGCTGAAAAATCAAAGACGGTGTCAGATGCCAATTTCCACGGAAAGAGGTGTCTGACGCCGTCTTCTGCATATGAGCCAAAAAGAGGTGTGAAAGTGGGTCAGCCCCATTTTCACACCTCTTTTTCGGCTGCAAATACACAAAATACACTATCTCGCGTTTAAACTTCCAGCGACGACTTCCATTCCTTGATTTCAACCGTTCTTGATCCGTGAAGGCAGACCGGATCCTGCATAACATAGCCCGAAGCCTCCTCGAAATCAGAGGCTTTGTAAATAATCAAGCCACCGCTGTGATCCGTGAATGGTCCTTTCGCGACAATGACGCCATCATCCATCAATTTGTAAATGTAGTCGAGATGTGCCTGGCGAATTTCTTCATCCAGTGCTTTATTCACCGTTTTAAAATACGCAGAGTAAAGAATCATAAGCCGCCTCCTAAGTGTTTTTCACAGTTTAGCACATTCCACTTCAAGATGCATTCATTAATAACTCCAATTCGTCCATCAGTTCAGACCAGTGAAAGAAAAAACTTTTGTAGATCTCTTCTGATTCGAAGTCAAAGCCGGCTTCTGCCATAAGCGCCGCTCCGCTTTCAGAGCCGCCGGCCGTCATCAGACGCATCCAGCTGTCAGCGGCTCCAGGCTGACCGCTTAAGAGGCCGCGGGCCAAAGGCGCCCCCGCTACGATTCCCGTTGCATACTTGTACATATAGAAGTCCCAGTAAAGATGGGGATAGGACACCCAGTCATAGCCGTCAAGCTCAGTGATTTCATAAGCCGGCCCCATATACTTCGCCGTCAGGCTTCGCCACAGGTCCTTGAGGGATTCACCGCTTAAATCCTCGCCGTCCTGCGCCATCCGGTGCGACTCAATTTCGAATTCCGTCGCAAGCATCTGATCAAAATAGGTCGACGACAGGAAGTCCAAGTAATTCGCCAGTGCCGCAATTTTATCTTCCCTTGTCTCAGCGCGATTAACTCGGTCCTCATGATAGAGTATTTCCGTCACTGAGGCTGCCCATTCAGAGGCGGCAACATCCGCATAATAAGTGTCAAAAGGCTGGCTCTGGGCGCTGAGGGTCATGTGCACCGCATGACCAAGTTCGTGGGCCAATTCTTCCAGACTGTCCGAGTTCCCTGTAAAATTCAGGAGCAGGTAAGGATGAGACTCGTAAGCCCCATAGGTATAAGCCCCCTCGTATTTATCCGCCCTGGGATAAAAATCGATCCACGCCTCATCAAATGCCCGTTTTACGATGGTTTGCCCGGCGTCCGGCAGCGCAGATAAAACTTGCTGCATGTACCGGCTTGCCTGATCGACGCCGATCTCGGCCTCGGCCTCATCCGCCCCCTGGGGCAAGTCCATAAACAAATCCGAAAAACGCATAGGCCCGTTAAGCCCTGACAACGCCGCCCTGAGGGCGATCCAGCGGTGATTCAATGCCAGATGCTGCTCCGTTATGGACATAAGCTGCTCAAAAGCTTCAGGCGTAAACTCATCCATGGCCAGATACGCCTCCGAAGCCTGGGTTTCCCCGTAAGTGAGCGCCAAATAGTTATTAAACCCGACCTTGCCCTCATAAATATCTGCAAAGACTTCTGCCGATGGTTCCTGCAGCGCCACCCACCTCCGAAACGCCTTGTAGCGGCGGTCCGCATTGTCGCTGAACAAGTCAGGATCTTCACCAAATTCAACGCCGTAACTATGGCTAAAGCTCTGATAAATGCGTTCGTAAGCACCGGAAAGTTCATAAATGGACGGTCCGCTCTCGCTGACCGACGCACCTTGACTGAGCCGCGTCACTTTATTGACCAGAGTGTCCACCGAAGTTTGAAACGCCTTTGCTTCCGCATTGCCCATATCCGCGTCGCGCATCAGGGTGGCGTAAACTTGAAGACGCTCAGCCGTCCTCATGATCCGGTCCAGAGACGCCTCATCCGCGGCAGTTTCTCTGCTTAGGATCAGGCTGACCTCGCCTTGAAGTGATGCCAGCACCTCTTCAGCCTCTTCCAGTCCGCTGTAAACGGGGGATAAGTCCCATGCGGGCTCAGTGTCTTCCGCGACAAATGCCGCGCCGGGCTGGGTTTTGGCATGAAACCATCGGCTAAAAGCACCACCGGACAAAATACCGAACAAAGCCCCCGCCGTCACAGCGAGGACCAGGATCCAGGCGACGCGTTTCAAACGCTTGGCCCGCCTAATTTTAATTTCTTCCAGGTCCTGGGCGTCATCCAACCCTGCCAGCTCTTCCCCACATTCCCCGTTTTCCAGGGCGCTGAGACCAACTTCTGCAGCTGAGCCTGCAGCTGAGTCTGAACCTGCTTCTGCGCCTTTCAAAGCCTGACCTTCATTTTCTATCCGCTTGGGATCATCCTCCCGCGACTGTTGTTCATCTCTATTCACCGGACATCCCCCCATTCTCTGTCATTCTAATACCCGGTTGTCCCCTGCGTCAACCGAATAAAGCAGTCATTCAATTTGGCCGAAATTTCTCGTAAAGCAGCTTGAACACCCGAAGGTTCATATACCAAAACCTCAGCTTAATCGCTGTCAAAAAAAACATACGGCCCGCAAAAAAATTCGCTGCGGGCCAAAAGGGTTGGGAGTGAAGATTGTCAAGTAAAGGGGGATTCATTTGACACTTCCATGATACCCATTCACTGTTAAGGTTTTGTTTAAAAATCCTTAAATTTTCATTAAAGAAAAAAGAGGAAGACGGTGCCGTTCGGGCATCAATACCTCGCTCCCGTTCCGCGCGTCTTCCCCTAGTCTCCTGTTTTGCTACAAAATCACGCGGATATGTTCAATCGTATCGTCCGCAAGGTCGGTCAGCAACGTGTTCTGACCTTTTAAAAATTCAATGTAATCGATCATTTCCGAGGTGATCAGCTCTCCCGGCGTCACAATAGGTATACCCGGAGGGTAAGCCATCAGAGACTCCCCGCTGATTTTGCCAACCGCGTCGCGCAGTTTGACAGAAACTTTCTGGCTGTAGAAAGCGTCGCGAGGCGTCAGGACTGTCTGAGGCACCGTCATGGGGATGTTGACAAAGCTGAGGGGATTGCCGGTGTAGAAACGGCTGCTCAGATCCCTGAGGGCATCCACGACAGCATCGACATGGTCCTGGGTGTCGCCAAGGCTCATAATGCCTAGAATATTATTGGCATCTCCGAGCTCCATTTGAATATTGTACTCATCTCTCAAGAGATCATAGACTTCGAAGCCTGTCAGGCCGAGCCCGGTCACCTTGACCGTGAGCTTTGTATCGTCAAAATTAAACACGCCCGGCGTTCCAATCAACTCTGAACCAAAAGCATAGCAGCCATTGATCTCATTGATGCGGCGCTTGGCATCCCTCGCCATGTCGAGCACGCTGCCAAGAATAGTCGGACCATTCAGCACCAGGTTGCGGCGGGCCATGTCCAGGCTTGTCATCAGCAGATAGGACGCGCTGGTGGTCTGTGTCAGGTTGATCATGGTGCGGACCGTTTGGCGATCGATCCGGCCTTCGTTAATCAGCAGCGCAGAGCTCTGAGTCAATGACCCGCCCGTTTTGTGAACGCTGATAGCCGCAAGGTCCGCGCCCAAACTCGCCGCAGACGCCGGCAAGTCCTGATGGAAGTGAAAGTGCGCACCGTGGGCTTCGTCCACCACTACCATTTTGCCAAGTCCGTGGGCATATTCAATGATGGCTTTCAGCTCAGAGGCAGCTCCAAAGTAAGTGGGATTGATGACGAAGACGCCTTTGGCATCAGGATGGCGTTCAAAGCCCTCCTGAACCGCTTTCAGGGTAACACCCATGGCAATCCCCAGCTCGACGTTGATCTCCGGCTGTATGAAGGCTGGGACAGCCCCAGTCAGTATGATCGCATTGATCGCAGACTTATGCGCGTTTCGCGGAAGCAGGAACTTCTCCCCGGGCTTGCACATGCTCATGACCATAGCCTGAACCGCGGAACTGGTGCCATTTACCATAAAAAAACCATAGTCGACGCCGTAGGCGTCCGCGAGAAGCTCTTCAGCATCCCGGATCACCCCGGAAGGATGGGATAGGTTGTCGAGGCACTTCATGGAATTGACGTCGAGCTGAAGGACTTTTTCCCCAAAATACTCACCAAACGCCTGGAGCCCGCGACCGTGTTTGTGTCCCGGCACGTCAAACGGAATGACCTGCCTTTCATGATAATCTTTCAGAGCCTCAAACAGCGGCACTGCATGATGGTTCATCTGCTCCACTCCTTTACAACATTAATAGCGCCATTTCGCGGACCAGCTTGCACGCCACAGCTGTGGATACACCACTGTGATCATAGTGAGGCGCCAGCTCAACCGCGTCAGCCGCGACAATATTCAATCCCTTCATGGCCTTCAGCGCCTCGATCAGCGCGTTGAACGACAGGCCGCCCGGCTCAGGTGTGCCTGTACCGGAAAATATCGAAGGATCCAAAACGTCTAAATCAATGGTTAAATAAACCGGACGCCGGCCAATGCGCTTCACCATCTCCGGAAGTGTGTCCGCTGTAAATTTTTCAAGATAAGTATGGGATTTCGCCCATTCAAATTCCGCTTTCAATCCCGAACGAATGCCGAACTGATAGATCGAAGCATCCCCTACGTGATCCCAGATTCGCTTGATAACCGAAGCGTGAGACAGCTTCTCGCCCATGTAGTCTTCCCTTAAATCCGTATGGGCATCCAAATGGATGATCGCCAGGTCGGGATATTTCTCATAAACGGCTTTAAAAACAGGATAAGTGACCAAGTGCTCTCCGCCGATGGAAAAGATCTTTTTCCCTTCCTGCGCGATTGGCCGCACAAAACTTTCAATGGTCTCCATCACACGGGCGGCGTTGCCGAAGGGCAGCTCAATATCACCCAGATCGCACAGCTTGTAATCTTCAAGATCCTGATCAAAATAAGGACTGTAGGTTTCTATGCCAAAGGAATCCTGACGAACCGCCGGCGGACCAAACCGCGTTCCGGGACGAAAAGAGGTCGTGCCGTCATAGGGTATTCCGAACAATACCAACTCGGCTTCTTCAAAAGCTGATTCGAATGCAATAAACTTATCCATCTCTTACTCCTCTAAAAGTTTTTTAACGTAAGTCGGCAGCATAAACGCGCCTGCATGCAGTTCTGTATTGTAGTAATGCATGTCCAGATTTAGCGCTTCAAATCTGTCCGGCTTCATATCCAGCACCGGATCCAGACCTTTTGAAGAAAATCCGAAAGACCAGAGCGACGAAGGATAGATGCCGATGTAAAACGTATAGACTCTGGAAAGTTCAAAAATTTCCCGGGTCTTTTCTGCAGCTTTCATCATGTTTTGCCGGTAGATTTCATAAAAAGGACTTTCGTTTTGATTGATCAGGATGCCGTGCTCTGTGAGCGCTTTATAACAATCGGCATAAAAAGCCTTTGTAAAAAGACCCTCTCCCGGACCAATGGGATCTGTGGAGTCGACCAATATAAGGTCATAGGCCGCTTCCTTTTCCTTCACGAATTCAATGCCATCTCTAAAGTATAAAGTGACGCGAGGGTCGTCCAGCGCGCAGGACATGGTCGGCAAATACTTTCTTGAAACCTCAACGACAAGCTGGTCAATTTCAACCATATCTATTTTTTCGATAGTTTTATAGCGGGTAAGCTCCCGTACGGTACCGCCGTCACCGCCGCCTATGACCAAAACCCGTTTTGCGTCCGGAAATACAGTCATAGGCACATGAACCATCATTTCATGGTAAGTATGCTCCTCTTTTTCGCTGCACATGATCAAACCGTCCAGCAGCAGCGTCTTTCCAAATTCGACAGTGTCGATGACATCCACTTTCTGATGTTCACTCTCTCCTGAAAATAAATGTGCCTGGACTTTAAGGCTGAACCTGACGTTAGGCGTATGTTCCTCAGTAAACCAAAGTTCCATGGAGAACCTCCTTGTGGGATGCCATTTGGTTGAATGTTGCCTGATTTTTTCTTCTATAAGTAATTACCCACAGCCTGACGTTTTAAAAGGACTGTCGGCCGACGGAGGTGATTTATTGAAAAAAGAGTGTTTTTAAAAATATTTCTAGAAATAACGGCATAAAAAATGAGCTTTTTCAAGCATTTTGAGATTTCCTCAAAATTGCCAAGCCCTTTAGAACGCGAAGTTCTTATCGATTTGTTTAGTATGAGTAAACTTCAAAGCAACGTTTACTAGGTCAATTCGTTTTGATTAGAACTATTAACCTTATAGTTTACTAATACTAAATATACACAACGTGCACCGTATGTCAACGGCTTTTTAGAAATGAAATACCCATTTTTTTACACCAATTACAGCGTTTGATGCGACGAATGACTTTTTAAGCCTTCTGCAGGGCAAGAAATTTCCAATGGATTTCACAAAAAAATCATAAAAAAAATACATTCAATCCACGCTCCCAAGCGGTTTTGACCCATCCTTCCGACCACTTCTCAGAAAGGAAGAACTAACCGGATTTCTTTATACTTTAACAGCCGGTATCGGAGCGCTGATCAATCCTATGATCCGGGCCTTGAGACGCAGTTTAGAAAAAAGAAAGCCGGCACCCGGCAAGTCTGAATCCGACTTCCGGCGCGCCAGCTTCCTATTCAAATTCAGCAAAGACAGTCACTAAGTTAATGAAAAGCCTTCGTTAGGCAGAATTAAACTGCAGCTGTTGTTTTCCGCATAGACAATTTTTTGATCTGTTTTATCCACCTCATGACCAATATAACCGCCATTAAGAGCTTTTACCTGTGAATGGAAATCCGTCAGACTTAAGGTGATAAGCTTGCTGTATTCAGCACATACTTCTTCCTGCAGGTCCCTGTGAAGTATGAATCTCCATTTGCCATCACTGTTATCAGGCATTTGGCCGTACTTCTTCTTTAAACCTTTGACTTTCAGCTCTGCCGACATAACGTTGGCAAGGCTGAAAACATTTTTTGGAGAAACCGTTGAAAACACGTGATAGTAGCCCTTTTCTTTTATGAGATCAACCGCAAAATCAAGTGTCATTTTTTGAAGCTTATTACCTCTGAAGTCCGGATGAACGACAGTGGTTTCCAAATTGGCAGAATGCAGCAACACTTCAGGCGGCATCCCGAGATCAAGCCCAAGATTCTTCTCAGTTAATCCCGGGAAGCTGACATACCGATAGGAGATCAATTCATTGTCGACGTAGACACCGAGAACGAATCCGCCTTGCTTCATATCCTTGAGGTAGTCTTCTTTGGTATCTGTAGCGAAAATGTCCTTATCACGAAGATTCGAGTAGATTAGATCCTGAAGCTTCATGACGTCGTCCAGTTTCGAGTCATCCAGCATCAGTATTTGATATTCCTTTTCCTTTTTCTGTCCCTCTGCTCTTGAAACGAGCTTTCCGAAATCGATCAACTTCACGATTGTCACCATCCTTTATTGGTTTGAAAATCAAATTTAAGTTTTAGTGTTAATTACCCCTAAGATGAAAAAAACAGCCATAGGATGCGTCGTCAGCGAGAGTTAGCGAGAGCCGCATTAGGGCCGGAGTTAGGTTAACTGGATCTTATCACGGATTCATTTCTGTTGTCAATATTCAGTCATTCGCATTTTTTGATTCATGTTTGTAATTTCTTTGTTTCTATTTACTCCTAAAAACCGCTGCATTCCCCAAGGCTACTGCATTTGAATTTCTTATACCCACATTGAAACGAGTCTTAAACACCTTTATTTTGGCCAAATATTAAATTTTCCTTAAGTGATTATTGGACACACCATAAGTTTTAACAATACTCGAAATCATTTTGTAACTTATAGCGTTTGAACCAAAGTGAATAACATCTTGCATTTTTGCTTTTTTTAGACACTCAAAATGAAAAACAAAAAGTGCAAAGTTGCATTTTTATGCGACCTTGCACTTTCGTTTTTGATTTACACCCTATTTTATAGCCTCATATTGCTCTTTGACATAATTAAGGGATTGCTCCATGGTGTCATAGGTCATCATGCCGGCTACATAGCCAATAACCCTCTGGTCAGGCGTCACAAAGTAAGAGGACGGCATGCCCGTCACATTGTACATTCCTGCTACTTCACCTTTTTTGTCCAGTACCGTCAGCATAGAAAGATTCTTCTTGTCCAGATATGCTTTTATTTCTTTTTCATTCTCCTGCACATTTACAAGCAAGACAACGAGATCGTCACCATACTTGTCCTGCAGTGCCTGAAGGTCAGGCATCTCCTGATCGCAATAAGTACACCAGGTCGCCCAGAAATTTATCAAAATAAATTTTCCTTCAAAGTCGGCTATAGACACCATGTTCCCATCCAAATCGGGAAGCTCGAACGGGATCACTTTATTATACGGAACTTCAGCCGATTCTGAAGGTTCAGCCGGCCCTGCCTGACCATCACCTTGAAGTGACTCCGGAGTCTCTGCCGGTGCTTCCTGAGGTGCACAGCCGGCAGATGCGAGAACCAGAACTAATATCATGCTCAGAACCACTAGTAAGCCCGGCCGCCTCAAATTTTTCAATTTAATAGTCACAATACTTCCTCCTCGTTTACATGCCGTTTAATTCTATTTGACTAAACCAACAGGCCGCCAATTTTGACAACGTAGCCCGTCGCGACCAAAATTCCAAAGAGTATTAATATGAAGCCCGCGATCTTCGTAATTCTTTCAGCACCTCTTTCAAACTTCGATATCCATGCACTGATTTCAGTAAGAAATATGGCAGAAACCAGAAACGGAATCGCCATGCCAAGGGAATAAACCAGGAGAAGCATAAATCCCTTCGCAACCGTACCGCTTGCGCCGGCGTACAGTAATATTGAAGCCAGGACAGGCCCAAAGCAGGGCGTCCAACCGGCTGCAAAGGCCAACCCAAGAACGAATGCCCCCGAGTAGGAATTCTCCTTTGCACGCGTCCTGAACCTGCTGACTTTGGCCAGTCCGGAGAATTTTAGGATTCCAACGAGATTCAGTCCAAAAAGTATAATGATCATACCGCTGATTCTCTGAATCCACACGCGGTTTCTGGCAAAAAAGGTTCCCAGAAAGCTGGCACCGGTACCCATGATCAAAAAAATCACTGTAAATCCCGCCACGAAAACCAGTGTTTTTAGAAAAGCGTGACGGCGTGTCACCTGATTTCCGCCGTCGAGCTGGCTGCCGGTTATATACATCAGATAAGCCGGAATCATTGGAATGATACACGGTGAAAAGAAGGAAAGAAGACCCGCTATAAACGCCACACCATAGGACACATCCTGAGCCAGATTAATCACGCCCGCACCTCCTATCGATATTTCGCGCGTTCATACTGCTTTGGCCAGACGACCTCTTCGCTAAGACTTCGAGCAGCCGCCAACGGCCAATATGGGTTCCTCAGCAGCTCTCTGCCCAAAAAGACAAGCTCGATGCCCGGCAAAGCCAGGACATCCTCCGCATGGATCGGTTCCGTCATGCGTCCGCCAGTGATGACAGGAAGTCCCGTCACGGTACCAATAATCCGGGCAAATTCAAGCTGGTAACCCGGAAAATCCCGTACGGTTGCGGAGACGACACCACCGGAACTGACATGCAGCAGATCCACGCCCAAACCTTTTAGATTGGCACCCAGGATCCCCCGAGCAAGATCCTCCGCGTGTAAACCGCCCTCTGAATATTCTTCAGCGGAGATCCGGACACTTAAAGGCAGCGCCTCCGGCCAAACACTTCGCACCGACCTGACCACTTCAGTCAAAAGTCTGAACCGATTCTCTTCGCTTCCACCATAGTGATCCAACCTGAAGTTTGTCAGCGGCGAGAGGAATTGATTGATCAAGTAACCATGAGCCCCATGGATCTCAACAAGGTCAAAACCTGCCTTAAGAGCACGCAAAGCGGCCTGCCTGTAAGCTTCGACGACCTCGTCGATCTCTCCCTGAGTCATGGCCTCCGGCACAGGAAATTCCTCACTGAAACGCACCGGTGACGGCGCGTGAAGCGGGCCGCCTGTCACAGTCGACTTGCGTCCGGCGTGAATCAACTGAACACCAATTTTTGCACCGGCAGCATGAACGCGTTCCACCACTCTTGCCAGCGCATCGCCTTGTTCATCATGCCACAGTCCCAGGCAGTGATCCGATATTCTTCCTTGAGGAAGGACACCGGTAGCCTCGACAATAATCAAACCTGCACCGCCCATAGCTCTGGTGGTGTAATGTGTTTCATGAAATGCGTTTGCAATGCCATTTTGCGCACTGTACATGCACATAGGCGGCATGACGATTCTGTTTTTCAACTGTAAGGATTTAAGTTCAAAGGGTTTGAATAACCTTCCCATAGCAGTTCCTCCTGATAGCAGATCTATTTCAGCGATTTCTTTTGAGATGTATTCTCATTTAATTATGCCCTATTTCGTCTTAAAAGAACAGATCATTTTAGGAAAACAAGAAAATAATTCCCCCGGGAGGGGCAGGGGATAAACAAGTGACTCATCTCTAATTGTGATATAATTTATTAATACAATAGCAGTGTGAACTATTTATTTCTGCGAGGTGCCTATCCTATGCCAAAGACAAAATCCGCCATGCCAAATACGCCACCAACCTTACTCCAAGTCCTGCCGGAAGCAGTTTTATCCGAGTGGATCAACACCGGCACTGCCCGTTATGTAAAATTTGATGAAAGCGCGCTGATTTATCTCGCAGGCGATCCCTGCACTGCTGTCGACGTGGTTGCAGAGGGTCAGATTGCGGTTGAAAAGATGGACGAAGAAGGCCGTTTGACTAGAATCAGTCAATTTGGAGCGGGTGATGTTTTTGGTGCAAATCTGATTTTTTCAGGCTTGAAAGTTTTCCCCTTTGGCGTGTCTGCGCTAAAACCTTCAAAGCTGCTTCGCATAGACCCTGAAGCCCTGATCCGGTTAGCTATGGCAAACCGCGAAGTATTGCTGTCACTCCTGATGGCTATCTCCATCAAATCTTTCGCACTATCGCAAGGCATAGACTATTTAACCGGCAGAAGCATCGAAGACAAGGTGTTAATCTATCTCAGACAGAACCTTCAGCACGGTCAGATACGCCTTCAACCGGCGCTCTCCAAGAAGGCCCTTGCTGAATATTTGGATATATCCAGAACCTCACTCTCCAGAGCTCTGAGACAAATGAAAAGCGACGGCCTGATCGACTACGACCGGTCGAGCATCACCCTTTTAAAGCCTTAATCCGTGGTTCGCGTCACCGCTGCCGGAACTCAAAAAGCCTGTTCCCCCTTCTGAAACATTCAGAAGGGAGAGCAGGCTTTTTATAAATCAGAATTGTGCAGTACACTTCTTAGAGCTTTGCTTCCAACGTTTCCAGAAGCAGCACGTATTTTTCACGTGATGCAGCCGCCTCTTCAGTCGCTTCAAAGGCGTTATACCGCGCCTCAATAGCTTCTTTCGCTTCAGAAGACAGCTCGCGGTCAGCAAAGGTGAACACCACGCCATCTTCTTTGTCGATGTGGCGATGCAGCAAGTAAGTGTAGCCCATAGCGTTGGAAATCAGATCCAGCTTGGCATCCTCGTCCCCGGCCTCCACTTTTTTCAGCGCCGCCTCCATGTCCGCAAGCAGAAGTCTCCCGAGGTCATGCTCAACCAGCATGCCCATCTTGACAAGTTTCTCAGCAAGCAGGCCAAGCTCACCCATCATATAGCCAAAGAAGATGTCCTCTTCTTTGCCATGGTGGTGCTTGTCTGCGTAATTGCGAACGAAGTCAATCATGCTGTGAAAATCTTCAAGCGCCACCTCTTCGCCTCGGAGAACTTTCTGACAGTAACCCCGCATGACGCCCAGCATTCTTTTAATATAGCGGTGTTCTTCATTCATCAGCAGTACAGAAGGCATCATATTAGGCACTCTTCCTTTCAATCCATCTCAATTGATCTGCACTTGCACCAAATTCATATTGATCCGAGGCACCGGAGACAAAGCCCTTGATCCACGCGTGACGGAGCGTATAAAAAAGCTCTACATCGCCGCCAACAGCATCCCAAACCGGTTTGTGAACGCATTGCATCATTTTCCAGACAAACTTGTCCGGCTCGCTGGAAACGATCTGATTCACGCGGTCGCACGGCATACCGTCGAGAATATAATCGTTAAGACCGTTGAACAGGCTTTCAGGACTGGACGTATTGCCTTCATAGCTGCGTCCCGCTGTCAAACCGTGCTCATGGAACAGCGCTTTAAGATCCTCCGTCACTTCAGGCGACTCTGCAGTCAGGCGAGTCAGAAAGGCTGCCTGCCTTGATTCCGCACGGGTAATCCGCTCCTGAAGCCATCCGTGGATATTGCTTTGATCAATGATCTCTTCCAGAGGTCGGCCGCCGGTTGACGCGCCGTACCGGGCTTCGAATTCCCGCTTCCAGTCCTGGGCTGGAAGCCCGCGACCATCGGCATAAGCAGCAATGGCGTCCTCAAGATGTTCGAACCAAAGAATTTTATTGTAGAGCCAAAAGTGAACTTTTCCTAAAAATAAACTCATTTAAGTCATCCTCCAATTTATATCCTACTGTTTTACTCGTATTTGCTAAGAACATCCTAACACACTAAAGTACTTAAATCAGTAACCCACGTTACGTGCGAAAAAAAAGAGAATACCAGGGATTCAAAAGTCGGTTTCCCGGCTTGCGAATGACCCCAATATCCTCTTTTATTTTCTGATTTATTTACTGCCTTGCGCCTGCCTGGCGCTCCTTGATGCGAATCAAATGGTAGAGCATGCGGTTATAGGGCAGGTCAATACCCAGCTCTTCCCCCATTTTCAGCATGTGTCCGGCAAACAGCTCAACCTCAGTCGGGCGGCCGGCCTCGATATCCTGATGCATGGAGGTCTTGCCTTTTGGATCATGTTTTTTGACGCTGCTCAGGTATTCCTCAATGGCACTTTCAGACAGATTGATCCCCTTGAGCCTCGCCAGGCCGACGACCTCTTCCATGACCGCACGAAGCAGCGCCTTCAGATCCTCATCCTCCTGAAAATAACCGTAATTGAGTTCCAGAACCGCCGAAAGCTGATTCCCGGAAACGTTGATCATGAATTTCTTCCACATCATGGCGAGGACGTCTTGCGGGACTTCGTAAGGGATGCCCGCTTCCTCAAGAATCTCTTGAGCCTTGAGCACCCGAGGGTCTTCCGGTCCCTGAGGCACAGCCCCAAACACAATTCTGCCAATATTTCTGTAGTCGACCCTGTCACCGTGCTTGACCGTGTCGATCCCCATGCAGAAGGAATGAAGCACCCGCGATTCACCCAGTTTCTCAATGGCTGAGATTTCGCTCAAAAGGCCGTTTAATACAGTCATGACCAAAGTCTCTTCCCCTGCGAACTGTCGCGCGACCTCAAGTGCGTCTTCAAGTGCCGGATATTTGCAGGCAATGATCATCAGATCCGCCGGCCCCTCAAAGGCCCCTTCCCTGTTGGAGGGCGACGCCGCCTTGAAATGAAAGGGCTCGCCATTCACTTCAATGATTTTATCTTTATAAACAGCATACCTCGAATCGTCCACCAGCACGCGAATCTCAGTATTCCCGAGCTTTGACGCCACCGCGCCGTAAGCTGCGCCAATTGCACCCAGCCCAATAATATCCACCTTAAACATGCAGCATTCCTCCCTAACTTGATACGATGCCCGCCAGAAGTCTACACCCCCGGTTCACCGGATTCCACTTTAATTTCCTCTGTGACAATGCTGATCACTTCAAACCGGCCATCCCTGTCCAGTCCTCTCAGCGCTGTCTCCCTTAACTCAGTCGCGTGATGGAGCGTATTCGACACCGCAGTCAACCCCAGAATACCGAGATTCAAAGTCCCATCCGGACTGAGATCCGCCGCTGCCAAGTGATTAGCTTTGCCGATGGTCGCGGTCAGGCCTTGCATCACCCGTCTTCGATCCTTCAGACTATAGGACTCCGCAATCACCATTTTAACTACTGCGCATGCGAGAAACATCCTCAGATCACCTCTCAAAGGACACTCAAAATTTCACACTTCCTTAACTTTTCGATAAGAAACATTTGAGATAATAGTAACATAGAACACATAAGTTTAGACAGGAGGTTTGCCAAATGTTGAAAAAAAGTCTGCTCATCTTTGTTATGATTGCAGCCATCCTCGTCGCCGCCGGGTGTAATAAAACAGAGGCGCCCGCTGATTTGCAGGGCGAAATCGATACATTGAAAGCCCAAGTCATTGAGTTGTCAGAGGAAAACGAAACATTAAAGGCTGCTTTGACCTCCCTTCAGGGATCGGACACAGAAAGCCTGCTTGAGCTGCGCAATACCCTGGACAGCAATCTTTACGGCACGCTGAACGCCTTGATTCGCGGTGAACACGCCGCAGCCCTGGAATCCTTTACCTCCACCGTTGAAGTAAAAGAAGGCAATGTGGTCAGCCTCTACGGCAAAGGGACTGTCGAGTTTGCCATTCCCGAGCGCCCCATGAATTTAAGGCAGCGCGCCTTCTGGCAGGATGGCGCCTCTTATAACGCGATCTATGAGATCTTTGATGCCGGCTATGCGCAGCCGAACGAGCGCCTCAACACCTTAAACGTGCTCTATTTGAAGCAAGATGGGGTATGGAAAATCGACGCGATATTTATTGACGAATAAACTTTTGCTGTGTAAGCAATAAAATAATTAGAGACAGACAAAAAAACAGAAGGAGATTGGCGCAGCAGTCGCCGGCAAAAGCCGGCCGTACATAAGCGTCAATGTCCTTCTCTTTAAATTTCCCATTATACAACCGGGTCACAGGATCTCTTTAACTTTCCCCAGCCTGCTGATATAGAAGCTGCGCAGCGTGACAGCCAGGACGACAATCAAGCCGCCCAGCAGCGCCAGCGCGCCAGGCTTCTCCCCTGTCGCGAGGAAAACCCAGATGGGATTTAGGATAGGTTCTATGACCGGGATCAAAATTGCCTCCAGCGCGGTCACATGACGTACTGCCAGGGAAAACAGCGTATACGAAATGCCCAACTGAAAAACGCCCAGAATCAGAATACCCACCATACTTTTAAAATCCGGAACAGACTGCAAAATAAACGGAATGCTGACTAGAAAGGTCATTATATTCCCCAACAGCGTCATTTCTATTTGTGAGCCGTCTTTCTGAAGCCTCAGAAAAATAACGGTCAGCGCCAGAAACAACCCCGACAGTACGGAGAGCAGATTTCCTGCAAGGGCACCGCCTCCCAGATCCCCAATAAAAAACAGCACCATGCCGGCCATGACCGCGAAGATCGCGAGCCAGTCGACACGCAGTGTCTTTTCTTTCAGAACCCAAGTGCCGAGTACAGCCACCCAGATTGGGGCGGTATACTGCAGCAGGATCGCGTTCGCGGCAGTGGTCAATTTATTGGCTGTGACGAAAAGTATAACCGTTGACATATAGAAGGCCGCGCCTGCAATTTGAGTTTTGGACTTGGAAAATTTAGGTTTTCTGACGAATGCGAGCATTACCAGCGCCGCAATACCGCTCCTGGTACCTGCTATTGCGACCGGATTCCAGTCGACCAGCTTGATCAGCATACCGCCTGTGCTCCATAGCACAGAAGCGATCACCAGGTATAAAATGGCTTTAGCTCTGGGTGTTTTGACGAGTGATAAAACGTTCAAATTCTCCAACCTGCTTTCATTGTTGTCTATTGTTTGCTGTTCTAGTATTAGAATTTACACAGCACTAGAATCATACAATATCTGTAATTCTAAAACAACTAGAATTCTGTGTTTGAAGCCACTCTGTAATGAGTAAGAAGACAAACATAGTAACAGGCTTTAATTTCACCCGAAATCTTTCATTTAAGATCACCCAATTGGAGGTTTTATCATGAAAAAAATCACACTGACCCTTTTGATTCTGGCGATCATGCTGACTCTGACCGCCTGCCTGCCAGGGGACGGCAGCTATTCCTCGGAGAATCCGGCCGGATTCCTGTCAGGGATCTGGCATGGCTGGCTCGCCCCGCTGTCCATGCTCCTCGGGCTCATCCGCGGCGGCTACAGAATTTACGAGGTCAACAACACCGGGCTTGCATATGATTTCGCTTTTTATATTGCCATTATAGGTGGTTTTGGGAGCTTCTCACTGTTCAGAAGAAGGAAAAAGGACAAATAACATGGTATAATAGATCATCTCAATTTTGATCAAGTGGAGGTTGACGCATGATTCTTCTGCGAAATTTGACCAACAACCTGGGCTATGTCGTCCTTCTCGCCTTTTGGCTTTCAAGATTATCACTCTTTAAGAAAATTATGCTCAAAGAAAAGTTTTCCTCTAAGGAAAAAGTGATCCTGGCATTGATTTTTGGCGCTTTCGGGATTTTAGGCACTTATATTGGTACGGAAATTCAAGGTGCCATAGCAAATACACGGCTTATTGGCGTTATGGTCGGCGGTATTTTGGCGGGTCCTTTTGTTGGAATCACTGCCGGTATCATCGCAGGGATCCACAGATTGACTATGCCGGTGGGGACCCTGACAGCTGTGCCGTGTGCGATCGCGACCATCGCCGCAGGCATTGCTGCATCCTTCATCTATCACAAATCCACACGCAAAAACAAATGGATTCTGGGACTCGCGGGCGGCTTTGTCATGGAAACCTTCGAAATGCTGCTGATTCTTCTGATGTCAAAGCCTTTTCCGGCAGCCCTAGCCGTGGTTAAGAGCATTTATCTGCCCATGAGTATGACCAACGGGATTGGGATCAGCATCCTGATCTTGATTATTCAGAACCTCTTTGATGAGAAAGAGAATATTGCCGCGCGTCAGGCTAAAACGGCCATGGATGTGGCTAATCAGACACTGCCGTATTTCAGGGATATCACGCCTGAATCTATTGAGAAAATCTGTCAGATCATCCAGGCTTCCATACAGGCAGATGCGGTTTCAATTACAGATCGAAATACAATACTTTCCCACGTAGGCCTCGGCGCGGATCATCACGAAAGCGGCAGCCCCATTGGAACGGAGGCGACACGCAAGGTTATTGATTCCGGCGATATTTTGTTTTTGAACAAGAAAACAGATATTCAATGTGATTTCGAGAACTGTCCGCTGAAGTCCGCAGTTATTGTCCCTATCTTCGAAGGCGAACAGGTCATGGGGACACTCAAAATTTATTACGGCAAAGAGGGTATGATCTCGGAAAGTACAGCGCAGCTCGCCATTGGTTTGTCTCAGATCATATCGACACAGCTGGAAATCAGCAAAATCCACAAATTAGAAGAACTGGCGACGCAATCTGAAATTCGGGCCCTTCAGTCTCAGATTAATCCGCATTTTCTCTTCAACGCGCTCAACACCATCACCGCCTTCACACGAGATGAGCCTGAAAAGGCGCGACAGCTGATCGTCGATCTTTCTACCTATTTAAGGTACAACTTAGAATCTGCGGATCGATTGGTGAGCATCAACCGTGAGATCGAACAAGTAAAAGCCTATGTGGATATTGAGCGTGCCCGTTTTGGAGACAAGCTTAAAGTTGAATACATCATAGATGCTGATCTCGAACTCTCCATCCCCTCCCTCATCATCCAGCCACTCGTTGAAAACGCTGTCAAACACGGGATCATGGAAGGCATTGGCCGAGGCACAATCCAACTCCGAATTCAAAAAACAGGAGAAGGTATGGCAAAAATCACGGTGGAAGATGATGGAAAAGGGATAGATCCCGACCTAATTTCGCAAATTGAACAAGGAACACTGCCAAGTCATCACATTGGACTTTCCAATGTGCAAAATCGACTTCGTCTGATTTACGGGAGCGAATTAGTCATTGAACACCTGGATCAAGGCACTCGCATATCCTTTGAAATACCAAGCCGGACGAAAGGTGTGGTCGCTTGAATTGCATTATTGTAGATGACGAAATGCCAGCCCGCAAGGAACTTTCTTACCTGATAGAACAAAACAGCGACATTACAATACTCAAGGATTTTGACGACGCGCCTGAGGCTTTGGAATACGTTCGTCAGGCAAAGCCCGACCTCGTCTTTCTGGATATCAGCATGCCGCAGCTGGATGGCATGAGCTTCGCCAGGCAGCTCAGGCAATGGGGGGTGGACTCACGCGTCATTTTTGTGACGGCTCACAGGGAGTACGCCGTGGAAGCCTTTGAACTCGAAGCGTTTGACTATCTGCTGAAACCTTTTTCTGAAGACAGGCTGGAACTGCTTCTCAATAAATTGAGCGCCCTTGATCCCGTTGAGATTTCATACCCCGAGAAGCTGACCCTTTGGAAGTCAGAAAAAATGAGAGTGGTACCGGTCACCGAGTTGTGCTATATAGAGGTTCGTGAGCGGGAAGTTCATATTTTTACCAAGGAAGATGCCTTTGTAGTCGTCTCCAGTATCAGCAGTTTTCAAAAGAAGCTGGATCCAAAAAAATTTTTCAGATGTCACAGATCCTTCGTCGTTAACCTCGACAAGATTGAGGAAATTATCCCCTGGTTCAACCACACCTATCAATTGAAACTGAAAGATATCGAAAGTCCAATTCCGGTCAGCCGGCATTACCTGTCGGAATTCAAACAGATTATGGGATCATTTTGACGCTTCATGCAGAATTCACGTCATTTCATACCTAAAAACGCCTCAGGCGTTTTTTTTATTGTAGACTGAACCTGCAAGCAAACGCGAACTCATACATAGTAAAAGGAGGACTCAAATGATTTCATTTCTTCTGTCTATTGTCGCTCTGGTCGCAGGCTACTTCATTTACGGCAAGATCGTCGAGTCGAAGTTCGGCGCAGATGAATCACTGACTACGCCAGCCATTGTCATGAACGACGGCGTTGATTATGTTCCACTTCCAGGTTGGAAAATTTTCATGATTCAATTCTTGAACATCGCTGGTCTTGGCCCGATCTTCGGTGCCATAGCAGGTGCCTTGTGGGGTCCTGTCGCCTTCCTCTGGATCGTGCTTGGCTCAATCTTCGCAGGCGGCGTCCATGACTATTTCTCCGGAATGCTTTCTGTCCGACACAACGGGGCGAGTATTCCAGAAGTTGTCGGCCATTATCTTGGCCCTGGCCTTAAGAATTTCATGCGCGGCTTCTCAATCATTGTACTTATTCTGGTAGGTGTCGTCTTCATTACCGGCCCTGCTGCCTTGCTTTCCGGCATCACCCCGCCGACCTTCGATAAGGTCTTCTGGATTTACGCCATTTTCGCCTATTATGTCATCGCGACCATGCTGCCTATCGATCAATTGATCGGTAAAATTTATCCTCTCTTTGGCGCGACGTTGTTGATCATGGCGGTTGGCGTCACTGGCGGAATTTTGTTCGGTGGTTACCAAATTCCAGAAATCCAGCTGGCAAACTTACATCCAAAAAATCTCCCAATCTGGCCGCTCATGTTCATCACAATTGCCTGCGGCGCAATCAGCGGCTTCCACTCCACTCAGTCACCTATGATGGCAAGATGCATCACCAATGAACGACAGGGACGAAAAGTCTTTTACGGCGCCATGATCGCAGAAGGCATCGTCGCTTTGATCTGGGCTGCTGCAGCTATGGCCTTCTTTGGCAGCACTGGCGAGCTCGGTGCTCAAATGAGCGCAAACGGCGGCCAGGCTTGGGTCGTCAACACGATTTCAAATACACTACTTGGCAAAGTCGGCGGTGTCCTTGCAATTCTCGGCGTAGTCGCTTGTCCGGTAACTTCGGGCGACACTGCCTTCAGAAGCGCGAGACTTACCATTGCTGATATGCTCAAATACAAGCAAGGTCCAATCAAGAACCGTCTGTTGATTTCGATTCCACTCTTTGTCATTGGCTTTGCATTGACTAAGATCGACTTTAATATCGTATGG
>WXFH01000049.1 GCA_009881125.1 Acidaminobacter sp.
ATGGTCGACGGCGAAAAGTCCTTCTCCGACTTGTTCAGGTTGATCAGGAACAGGTCCAGTTTCTGATCCTTCAGGTATTTGACGCCCTCCCTGAATTCCTGGCTCGACCGTTCGTCAAAGGCCCCGAGTCCCGCCATCAGCTGGTCCCGCGTGTAGGCGCAGTGCAGGTCCAGTGGACACTCGAAGCCCAGGTCCACGGACTCATCGACGAAGTCAATTTTATCGAGCAGGTGGTCGCAAATTTGGGCGATTTCTTGGATGAGGTGACCATCGGCAGCGAAAATGGTTTTTAAGGCGTCCTTATAGCCCCCATGCCCGTTTTGGCCCGGGTTCTTCTGGAAGAAAGTGTAGTACAGCATGCCCTCCAGCCTAATCTCAAGTAAGTTGGCCGATGGTTCCCTTTCCCACCCCTTCTCCTCAAGATACTGCAAGATGAACCGGAGAAAGCGCCTGGAATTCAGGTGAAACAGACTCCTAAAACGCTTGACGACACTGAGGTAGTCGGCGGTCGCCTCAAAGCCTTCAGGACTCAGGAGAGTATAGAGACTGCGTGGGGTGCTGCCAGTGCCGTAGAAGTCGTAGAGGGAGAGCTTATGATGCTCAAGAAAAGCGGCTAACGTTAATGGCTGACCGGTGTCGGCCTCAAAGGTCCGGACTTTCTCGCTCAAGAAGCGCGCGTTGAAGGTAACCTGCTTGAGACCGCGAAGGACATAGTCCTTGGCCATTTTCTCAAACTGAAGGTAGCAGCCTCGGGGCAGCTTGAAGACATTCTGTTCGATCTGATGGACCAGGGAATGACGGCTCTTTTCGAAGACAGCCCGGTATTTTTCCTCGAAGCGGGATTGGTAGTTCTTATGGGCTTGGCCTATGAAGTCGAGGACGGTGAGGTGCTCTTTTCCAGGACTGAGGCGCAGGCCGCGGCCGAGCTGCTGAAGGAAGACGGTCAGGCTTTCGGTTGGGCGCAGGAAGAGAACGGTGTTGAGGTCTGGGATATCGACGCCCTCGTTGTAAAGATCTACGGTGAATAGGAAGTTGAGATTGCCACGGGATAAACGCTTTTGGGCACTGTCACGGGAAGACGTGTCGGTATCTGCAAGGACGACCTCCGACTTTTGGCCCCGCTTCTGGAAGTAGGCATTCATATGGCGGGCGTGAGCCTGAGAAGCGCAGAAGCCTATAGCCTTGACCTCGCTCAGGTCGTTCAGATACTGCTCGGCCTTCTGGTAGACGAGGCTGGCGCGATGGTCGTTGGCGGTGTAGACCTTGGTGAGCTCGTGCTCGTCGTAGCGGCCGTTCCACTGCATCTGGGAGTAGTCGACATTGTCGGCGACGCCGAAATAGAGAAAAGGCGCCAGGAGCTGGCGGTCAATAGCCTCGGGCAGGCGCAGCTCGGAGGCGACATAGTGGTCAAAATATTGGAAGACGTTCTTGCCGTCCATTCGCTCCGGTGTCGCGGTGAGGCCCAGTAGAATTTTAGGATTATAATGGGCGAGGAGCTTCTGGTAGGAATTCGCCGCGGCGTGGTGAAACTCGTCGACGATGATGAAGTCGTAGAAGTCCGGAGTCGTATGACTGTGAAAGTCCTTAGCGTTGAAGGTTTGGATGGACATGAACAGATGGTCCAGCTGAGTCGGTTCGCTGCCGCCATAAAAGGTTTCGCCGAAATTCTGGTCTTTGAGGATGACTCGGAAGGTCCTCAAGCTCTGATCCAGAATTTCCTTTCGGTGGGCAATGAACAGGAGGCGCGGGCGCTTGGCGGAATTGTGTGGGGTGTTTTCTATGCTTCTTGCGAAGCGCGCGTAATCGAAAGCTGATACTACTGTTTTTCCAGTGCCGGTGGCGGCGATCAAAAGGTTTTTGTAACGGCCGTGGACCTCGCGCTCTGCTAGGAGATGATCCAGCATTTCTTTTTGGAAGGGGTGAGGGGTTATGTCAAATAAGAGCTCTTTATGCTGAGGGGTTTGCTGGTATTGCTGCAGCGCTGTTTTTATGCGTGTGGATATGAGTGGGTCTTCCAGGTTGATGGTTTCAAACTCCGGGTCATTCCAGTAACTTTCGAAAGTAGCCTGGAATTTTCGGATGATCTCGAAGGAGTCTCTTTCTGACAACTTAACGTTCCACTCCAAGCCGTTGGTTATGGCGGCCTTAGAAAGGTTTGAGGAGCCTATGTAAGCGGTTGAGAAACCTGTTTGACGCTCGAAAAGATAAGCTTTGGCATGAAGTCTGGACTGGTCGCTGTTGAAGGACATTTTGACTTCGATCCGGGGGATGTCGCTCAGGAGCTTGAGGGCTTTGTAATCGGTCGCCCCCATGTAGGAAGTCGTGATGAAGCGGACTTTGCGGTCTTGGTCTTGTGAAATGAATTCCTTGAGCTCTTCAATGATCAGAAGCAGGCCGCTCAGCTTGATGAAGGACATCAAAATGTCGATCCTGTCCGAGGTCAGGATCTCTTTTTTTAGTTCGCTTACCATGTTTGGCTCGATGGTGGCACCGGTAAAAAGTGAGCTTTCGGATATTGGCGTCACTGGCCTAATGACGGATTTTTCTTTTTTGAGTGCCCGCATGGTGTTGATTTTTAAGTAAAGTGAAAGCAGCATTTCATGCTGTTCACTGATTTTGTAGTTTAGGAGGTCATCCTGCTTTGTCACTTGTGAGAGCAGATCAATAACCTGATTGCAAAGTGATACTTGGTGTGCCAGGACTTCACTGTCTTCGTTGTCGCTTTCATTATTGTTCTTAGTTTCACGCACTAGTCGAAGGGCGCGGCGAATCACCTGTCCGGTGTACTTGGACAGGATGAGATAAGCCTCTTCCGGGTCTATTTTTTTGGTTTCCTTTTGATATTCCTGGAGCGCTTCGAGCTTGGCCTTCAGCGCTTCAGAAATCACTTCTTCATATAGACCTGATACTGGCACCATGGGCTTAGGACACCTCCGATTAACTGCACTTTACTTCATTCGAGATTATTTCCAGGAATCCTGCAAGAAAATTGGAAAATTTAGTGTCTAATAATGTCGAATGGAAAAAATGGAAGGAAGGCGGTGTCAGACACCCGCTTCTCCCCTGTGGGAGGAAGCAGGTGTCTGACACCGCCTTCCTTATTTTAAGAAAACTAGAACTTACGCTGCGTTCGCTAAGGACTTACCCAATTCACCTTCAGTTTTCGCTACTAAAATAGAGGTAGCTGCATCTCCGGCAATGTTTGGAAGTACCCTTGCCATATTCAAGATTCTGTCGATCCCTGCTAACAGACCAACCGCTTCAAGTGGCAATCCTACGCTCGTCAAAACGATGGTCAGCATGATGAGTCCTGAGCCCGGGACGCCTGCAGTACCAACTGAAGCCAAGACTGCCGTCAGCACAATGACGACTTGTTGGGACAGCGTCAAATCTATACCATAAATCTGAGCTGCGAAAATAGCCGCAATGGCTTGAAAAATTGCCGTTCCATCCATGTTGACGACGGCGCCAAATGGTACTACAAAGTTCGCGACTTTATCAGAAACCCCGAAGTTTTTGACGCACTTGAGTGTTATTGGAATAGTCGCGACGCTTGAGCATGTCGCAAAGACAAATAATAGCGCTTCTTTCATTGTGTTGAGAAACTCGATCGGACTTCTCTTAGCGCCAACGCCTACCATTAGAATTGCCTGAATAATTACTAGATGTAAGATTGCGCCTATGTACATCGCCAAGATAATTTTTCCATAGGGTAAAAGAATTGACAGACCATTATTGCCGACTACATTTGCCATTAAGCCAAACACACCATATGGGGTGAACTCAAGGACAATATTTACAATTTCTTTCATGACATCGGATGCGCCCCTAAAGAATGAGAGTACCGCATCTCCCCGTTCCCCAATTTTTGTAAGAGCGTAACCGAACAGAAGTGCAAATACAATGATTTGAAGAAGATTGCCTTCGCTTAACGATGTGAAAATATTGGATGGGAGCATACCGATCACTGTATCGATAAAAGCAGGTGCTTCCTTAACTTCAGCGGCTGCGACCTCCAGATTTAAAGTAACGCCTTTTCCAACTGCAAATAAATTGGCCAATAAGAGTCCAATGGCTGCAGCAAATGCAGTCGTAAACATGAAGATGACGAAAGTCTTTAATCCAATTTTGCCAAGCGTTTTATATTCACCGACATCAGCCGCAGCACAGATCAACAAACTCAATACCAGGGGCGCAACGACCATGCTTAGAAGTTTGATCAAAATAGTTCCAAGGAAATTGAACATTTTCGCTTCCGGACCCATAACCAAACCCACTAAGATCCCGAGGCCAAAGAAAATCATGATTTTAGTAAATAAGTTCAGCGCTTTCCACTTTTTGAACATTCGGCTAACCTCCACTATGTATTAGACTGCTGATTTACGATACTTGGCAATTTCCTGATCTTGAAAAACCTGACCCTTTGTATCAATGCCTACAATGACGCGCAGGTTTTCAACATATAATTTTTTGATGGACTCGGTCCCTAAATCCTCAAATGCCACGACGTCGCAAGTTTTCACCTGCTCAGAGATCAAAGCAGAGGCCCCGCCGATGCTCAGCAAATAAACACCTGAATATTTCTTGCAGAGTTCTGCAACATACTCTGATCTGTCACCTTTTCCAATCATTGCTGACATGCCAAGTTCAAAGGTCATCTCAACGAAATTGTCCATTCTCATGCTTGTCGTAGGTGCTATTGATCCCATTGTTCTGCCCGGCTTCGTCGGGCAAGGTCCTGCATAGAAAATCGAAATGTCCTGAAAATCCACCGGTGGCTGTTTGCCTTCCAGCAAGAAATTTTCTATTCTCTTATGTGCTGCATCTCTTGCAGTATATAGATAACCTGTCAGATAGACAATATCTCCAATCTCCAGATCCTTGAGTTTGTCCTTTGTCAAAGGGAGATTCATATAATACTCTTTCACTCTAAAGCCTCCTCGTAAACTAAATGACCGCAGATGCATGCCGACTCGCATGACACTGCAGATTAACCGCCACCGGCAGCGCGGTGATGTGGCATGGATAGTAATCAATATGGACATCAAGCGCAGTAACAGTGCCGCCCATGCCTAAGGTTCCTATGCCGGTATCGTTGATAGCTTCCAGAAGCTCTTCTTCAAGGGTGGCGTAAAGGGGTTTTGAATTTCGCTCACCAATAGGTCTGAGCAACGCTTTTTTTGCGATCCAGGCTGCTTTGTCCATAGTACCGCCAACGCCTACACCAACAATGATTGGGGGACAAGTTTTTCCACCCGCCTGCATAATAGTCTCGAGCACAAACTTCTTGACGCCTTCAATGCCTTCACTTGGCACCAGGGTTGTAAAGCTGCCCATATTTTCGCTGCCGCCGCCTTTTGGCATGACCGTGATAGAGACTTGGTCGCCTTCCACAATCTCAGTATGGATGACTGCGGGCGTATTATCATTTGTGTTGACGCGATCCAGCGGATCTCTGACAATTGAATTTCTTAAGTAGCCTTCTTTATAACCTTTTCTGACGCCTTCATTGATCTGATCGATAAGTGAAGGCCCTTCCCAGGATACCTCCTGACCAATTTCCATGATGACGACACATGTCCCCGTGTCATGACAACACGCAATTTGCTCTTTTTTCGCGTACTCCGCGTTTTTGATGAGCAAGTCCAGGGTCTCCTTGCTGTAAATGGATTTTTCTTTTTTGTAAGCCTCTCTAAATGCGTCCATGACGTTGTCATTAAGCTCATAACATGCTTTCATGACAAGTTGCGAAATTACCGGAATAACTTCGCTTGTGTGCATTACCCGTTTCAAAGGACCACCTCCATGTGTATGTGCCAACAATAAGAGCAATAATCATGCCAAATATTTTAGATTTTGATGATCGTGTATTTTGAAGGGCTGCAGAGATTCCTAAAAAAATAGCACAAATAAAAAACGTTGCATGCAACATTTTTTATGTCGCGCGCAACGTTTTGTTATAACTTATCGACCTTCACATCCGGGTGGTCATCCAGAAAACGCCATAGAGTGCTTCTGTGGACACCCAGTAATTTAGCAGCTTTTGTTTTACTACCTTTAGTGGCAGTTAAGGCCTTCACCACTGAATCTACGGTTAAGTTCTCTTTGTGTGAATCATCCAATGAGTCAAATTCACGGATGTGCTCACAAATAATATCAAACAGATCATTGCTCTGTCCCAGAACAGCGACGCGTTCCATCAGATTCTCAAGCTCTCTGATGTTGCCGGGCCAGGAATAATTCTGAAGTAGGTACGTCACATCTTCACTTAAAGGCGCTTCCTTCTCAACACCATGCTTTTTAAGAAAGAAGCTCGCAAGCTGCAGCAGATCATCACCGCGCTTATTCAGCGGAGGCAGGGTCAGCCGGAGGACGTTCAGTCTAAAAAACAGATCCTTTCTAAAGGTTCCACCCTTCACATTCTCAACTAAGTTCCGATTTGTGGCGGCTATAACTCTCACATCCACCGGAATGATCTTGTCATCACCCAAGCGCATGACAGACCTTTCCTGAAGGACTCTAAGAAGCTTGCTTTGCAGATTGACTGGAAGCTCGCCAATTTCATCAAGAAATATGGTCCCGCCTTTTGCCATTTCAAAAACCCCGGGTTTCCCGCTTTTTCTGGTTCCGGTGAATGCGCCTTCGACATAGCCGAATAATTCGCTTTCGAGGATGCTTTCAGCTAATGAGGCGCAGTTGATCGCAACAAAAGGCCCTTTTGCTCTTGGACTTGCGTTGTGGATCGCCTGAGCGAAGAGTTCCTTGCCCGTTCCTGATTCGCTCGTAATTAGAATCGTTGAGTCGGTTTTCGCAAAGCTTTCTGCCATTTTTTTTGAATTCACGAAGTCAATATTGGATCCTATGAGATCTGAGAAGTTGTATTTGGCATAGAGACCATCGGCATACTGTTTTAGCCTGATGCGTTGATCCTCTGCCTGCACTTGCCGAATGTCCTTCAGTGTCGCCATGGCGCCTACGATAACGTCGTCATTGACCAATCTGATTCTATTATAAAGCAGGGTATAGTCGCCGGTATTAATCACGTCGCTGCTGGCCTGGACATCCGGATTCAAAAAGTCGACGAGGTTACCGATCAACGGCAGGCTCTCTTTGATGTTCTTTCCAGTCAACTCCTCTGAACCCGTTTGAAAGACTCTCTTGATAAAATTATTGACCAGTGTGATCTGACCGAAGTTGTCAATGGCTACAAAGCCGTCCCCTGAATAGTCGAGAATCTCTTGAAATTCGCGTTCGGAACGCTCTTTGGACAAAATCACGTTAAGCAGGGCCATAGCTTCGGAATAGGCCAGGTAGATTGCAGACTCGCTGGAACTCAGAAAAATTGAGGGCATGCCTAGTTCTGCAGCGATTTTGTTTTGAAAGGCGCCGCCAACAATAACATTGACGCCCTTTTGCTGGGCTTCCATGATTTGAGGTTTGGCATCCTTCCAATCCTCCAGAACGGACTGTTGAATCTCTAGTCCAAGGAGGGGTCCTAAGGAGTCAAATCCTTTTAGATGATTGGAAAAACCAACAAATTGAATCTTCTTTCCGAATTTGCTGGCTTCCTTGATTGCTGAAACTGCGTCATCCAGGACCATTTTGATTTCGACCACCTGGAGATCCCATTTTTTTCTTAAGAGGATAGCGGTGCCGCCGCGGGAGATGATGACTTTTGTGCCTTGCTTAATAAGCTTTTCCGCAATTTCAACGCCTTCATCCATGAGTCCTACATGAATGTCCAGATCCAAATTATATTTCTTCTTTGCTTTTTCAGCCGTTGAGGCGACCGCGAGATTGGGGGCTATTAAAACGATGGACGACATTGCGAATCACTCCAATTGAAAATAAGCAGTCTTGAACATCAATAATAATCTAAAACTTCCAAGTTTGATCTTTTGCGACCCATTTTTTCTCAAGTCGTTGTTTGTTTTGTATACAATCAATTACCGGGATTAAAAACACCTTAATACTTTCAATCACTTCTTCAAAATCGATTTTGACCATTGCTTTTTTCTTTTTTACAAATGCATTCCATCTTGAAATGCGCACTGTATCATTGGCAAATCCCTCTTCAAAAGCTACTATATCATTAAAATTTGTACCTCTATGTGCAAAAGTTTCCTTCAGCGCTTCTGCAAGTTCATGTCCAACAAAATCATAGGTACTAAGAAGCACATATATATCATAAAAGTCCTTCAATCGGCTATTTGCATAACCAAGATTTACAATAGCCTCAAATTTTTCCGAGATGACAGATGCCAATGAGTAGGCGTAAATTTGTGGCGTATCCATGTCAAGTATAACTGGAAAATTCATCAAAACGCGATTGGGATGAATCACATCACCAAATCCAATGTCTATGGTTATTGGGATTTTAGTTCTATCTAAGTATGCGAAAACTGATAGGTTAATACCATGATACTTTTTAAATTCAGTAATAGACCGAACCTTAAGTGAATTCAGATCATAGGTGATTGCATCACCGTATTTGATCGAAAAAATTTCCTTAAAAATACTTTCAAATTTTGTTAACTCATTTGTAATTGAAGTGGCTAACAAATCAATATCAGTGGTAACTCTTGTAAAATCACCTTTGAAAATTGCATATAAGAAAATTCCACCTTTCAAGGTAAAATTTTCACAATGCTCAGAAATTGCAATTCTGTAGATTGTCCTTTCAATACAATATGCAATCAACATATCATTAAATAAATTTCCATTAAGAGCGGCCTGATTTTTCAGTTTAGCTTTTATAGAGTCCGCATTAGTCAAACGAGAACCTCCAGATAAGTTTTTAGGATATCACTGCATTTGAGTAATTCACCGTACCGTATTAGCTTATTAAGGTCTCTGTCCTCCCTGTTCAAGTAATTTATCAAAATTTCTTTTGTTTCTTCGATCCCCACCTTGTTGCGATAATAAATTACATCTACGACGGTTTTTTCAACATCATATATTTTGAACCAATTATTTAGATCCCCAACTTTTATCATTCCGGTTTCATATCGCAATTCATCAAAATAATACAATTTGAAATACGGCCAATCAGGCAATGTCGTTATTCTTTTGTTCTTAGGTACTGCAATATCTATAGCATCCGGTCTGTAATTAGACAACCTATAATACACTGCTGCACTTAACAGGCAAATTACACCGGATGGTGTGTACGCCTGAACATAATAAAAATCGGAATCTTCACCAGAAAAGTCACAATTTTCAAAGTTACTTTTGTTCAACTTTCTTAGTCTGCCTTCTTCGACTAATTGATTAATTATAAAATAAGTGAATCCCATTTTTCTGAGTTCAACTGTGCTGAGTATTTTCTTATCTAACGGAAGCTGCTTTTTCAGTCTCATTGCTATGCACCTCCATATCTGAATTATATAGTTGTGAGTTAAAAAGAACAACATTTATTTAAACGAAATAAGGCTATATTTTATTATAGCCGTATTTCGTTTAAATAAATGTTGAACAAATTCCTTAATCCAAAATAAAGACTAAAGTCTGAAAGCGTCGTGCGACCTGTTTCATCGTGAGATGTTACAGATGGCACGACAACTCTTTACTCTTTCCCCATCAACCGCTTCACCACCGGCCAATCCGCCGGCGCCCAGTCCAAGGTATCGAGCTGATTTGAGGGCAGCCAGACATAATGGTGATGGTCGATGCACTCAATGGTTCTATTTGAGATTTCGCATTTATAACAATGCATGGTGATTGAAAAATCCGGATAGATGTGATCCACCGTCATGTAATAATTGTTTGACTTGACTCTGAGATCCAGATTCAGCTCTTCTTTCAGTTCCCGGGACAAAGCGTCTTCCATGGTCTCCCCCGCTTCTGCCTTGCCGCCGGGGAATTCGTATTTTAGTGAGATGTACTCGCGCTCACTCTCTTTACGCTGCATGCAGAGGATTTCGCCATTGTGAATGAGGATGGCGGCGGTGACGGTCAGGTGCTTCATGGGTGTGGGCTCCTTAAGGTGTGTTTTGGGCGTGGTTGGGTGTGGTGTGACCATCGGCATCAGCCTTAAGTTTGTCCTTTTTTGCGTTCTCGCTCGTCTCATTGTCAATCAGAGTTCTGAGAACCGACAAGGTTTCGCTCCTGGACGTCCATTCGCTGCCATACTCAAGATTGAAGGCGAAATCCAAGTTGACAGGATTGAGCCCCTGGTTGTGCTGGATGAGGGTTTCAAGCTTATCCACGCCACGAACAAATTTAGCTTCGGCCGAGTGGCCCTCGTTGTATTCCTGCCAGAGAGACAGAAACTCGCCGCGCAGCTGAGGTTCCAGGCTTTGGAGCAGTTGGTCCAGGCACACTTTCTCACGAATCGCTTTATTGTCTTTGTCTTCGCTGAGGATTGCGGAGACGTCGCCCTCGCAGGCTTCACCGAGATCGTGGATCAGGCAGATTTTAAGCACCTTGGCTGGATTCAGTTCCTGCTCATAGGGAAGTAGGCACATGGCCAACAGGCTCATACGCCAGGTGTGCTCCGCTATGCTTTCGTGACGGCCATCGCTGGACCAGGCGGTACGCAGATGTTTTTTGAGGGATTCGGCTTGTTGGATGAAACTCAGGATGCCTTGGGCTTGAGTTGTGACCATCGGCATATGCACCACCTGCCTTTGTTGGTTGTTTTCTTATAAGTAGTCGGATGGATTCAATTACCTATATTGATGTGATATGCGTAAAAAACGCTATTTTTTACCCATGTTTGGTTGTAGGCTTCTTCGTCATTTTGAAATTTGTCAGGGATACACTGCCTCTGACCACTGTATTTTTAGATTGCAGTGTGTATCCGAGTTTTTCAAAAAAAGGTCTTGCCGTTATAGAGGCATAGGTTTCAAAGAATTCAATGTTATCATTTGCTGTCCTTTGCTCCAGTGCTTTAACAAGTGCGGTTGCGATGCCTTTTCCCTGATAGTCTTTGTGCACATACAGCCTGTCGAGATGGCCCTGATGGTCCATATCCGCGAAACCAACAATGATGTCGTCCAGCTCAGCTACCAAAGTGAGGTGTTCGAGGAAGGACTGGTTCCACGCTGCCAAGTCAACAGTTCCCGTCGCCCAAACCTCAAGCTGCGCTTGTGTGTAGTCTTTTGCATTTACTGCATGAACCGTGTCGTAAAAAAGCTGTGATAATGCTGCACAGTCACTCGGATTGTAGTCTCTGATCCTCATATTGAAACCTCATTAAGCTTATTTTGTTTTCGGCTGGGGCAGCCAATTTTCCTGCGGCTAGCCGGCCTTATTTCACTACCCTTGATACCAGCACGCCTTTACTGTCATAAAGCGCCGCCGGATCCGTCTCAGAGTTGTTCCACATATTTTGGGTTTTCCATAAGAGGTCGCCGGTGGCGTCTCCGCTGGCAACTTTAACCGAGGCGCCGGCTTTTAGGAGATAGCTCGGGAAAACGTAGATCTGATTGCCTTTCTCCGAGACCAGCTTGTAGCCTTGCAGATTGACGTCTGACTTCGTTGTGTTTTGGATGGTGACCAGCTCGGCTTTTTTATCCAGCAGACTGATGATGATGCCGTTAGGGACCACAGTACCCGGTGCGACTGGCGCAGGGCTTACAATAGGAACTGGGGCTGGGGCCGGTGTTGGCGCAGGTGCTGGTACTGGCAATGGTGTTGGCATGGAGGATCCAACGGTGCCTGGGAGCCAGGCCGCTGCAGTCGGGACTTTGTCAAAGGTGATGCTGATGCCATCGCTTTTCGCAACTATGGTGTCGAGCAGGTCTGTCCTGTAGAGCTTCACGTTCATGGAGGCCAGGCGGTTCAGGACGATTTGGGACGGAAGGCCATAATCATTGCCCGCGCCCACGCTGATGACGGCGTACTTTGGCGACACGGCATTGAGGAAGTTTTGGCTGGAGGCGTCATCGCTGCCATGATGGGAGATTTTGAGGACCTCCGCGCCCAGCTGGCCTCTGAATCTCAGGAGCATCTCACTTTCGGAAAGCGCCGTGGCGTCGCCGGCGAACAGGAAGTCGTTGACGCCGTCTGTCAGCTTCAGGACTATGGAATGGTCATTTAGGTCGTCATAGCTGCTGCTGTTTGGCGCGAGGAGGGTGAAGGTCGAATTCCCAAGTCCAAAGCTTTCCCCTGCCGATGGTTTCTCCTGCACAAGCTCTCTCAGGGCGAGGGCACTTGCAAAACTCATATAGGTTGGCGTCTCCTGGGTCGCGGCCGGCATGATAACTTTGTCGACCTCAAAGGTTTTGACGACGCTGTCCAGTCCCCCAATATGATCCATATGCGGATGGGTGGCGATTAAGTAATCGAGCTTTGTGATGCCTTTGGCTTTCAGGTAATTGACAAGGAGTGTGTCACTCAGGTAGTCACCGCCGTCAATCAGCATGGCGTGATCGCCTTTTTTGATCAGCGCAGCATCCCCCTGGCCTACATCAATGAAGTGGACTTCAAGGATTGGGTTGTCGCCTCTGAGCCGTGTGGCTTTGTAGAGCATGATCAGGGCTTCTTCCCAGGTGGCAGTGCCTGCCGGATTAAAGTTTCCTGATCCAACGCCGCTGACCACGCCATTTGTTTTGGCTATGTAAACGGAAGACTTGGCCCAGGACTGGATAATGGCATCATCCGCAAAGCGGCTGGCGTCTGCGGGCTGGTATTTAATATTTGTCGCTTTAAACAGGTTCACGAACAGGGTGGCCAGCTCGTCCCTGCGGATTTCGCTGCTTGGTCGGTAGCTTCCGTCCTCGTAGCCGCTGACTATGCCGGCATTTTTCGCCGCCAGCACGTAAGGGTCAAAGGTGTCGGTGAAGCGCGCCTGACCGGCTTCCGGTGTGGTTCCGGTGTAGTAGTCGTATAACGCGACTGCCAGATAGGCAAATTCACCTCGGGTGATCCGGTTTTGATAGTTGGTCATCAACCTGCTGACTTCAAGTTCAGGCTCTGAGGTCACTGCTGAGACATAGGGCGCGGCCCAGGTGGATGGCGCTGCGGCGAAGGTGTTCGCCGGGGTCAGGAGTGTGATGGATAGGAGAAGGATCATGGTGGCCAGGATAGATTTGTGAGTGGTTTTGCGCATTGTGATGCCCCTTTCTTCAAAGGATTGTGATGGGATTTGAGTGACGTAAAGAATGGGTTGTGGACGTGCTGCTTTGGTAATGACACACTCCATTGTGTTAATATTACCATTTTTGTGAGATGGAGTGACATAATAATGAAAATAACCATCGGCAGGGGCACTTGAAGCTTTTGGGGGCTTAAAGTACCTTGTCGATGGTATTTTTTTATAATTAGGCATGATCAGGACCGCCACATAGAAATATATTTAACCTATATTTCATGTAAAGTACGCACGACTTATACATCTGACAGTTATCCTAAGAAAAGATGACAGTTTGCCTACGGTTAGTCTATCTTGATTCACCCAGGACTGAAATCATGGTTAGTTCAAACTCTGGAAATTATGGCGGACCGAAATTAATGGAACGCAATCGAAGTGAAAAGGAGAATTCAATTTAATGTCATCCATAAAAAATGTTGTCGTTCGGAAAAAAATTACTGACTTGATCCTGCTGCTGTTGGGGACTGCGCTTTTTTCATTCGCAGTTACGGTGATCCTCAAACCCAACAGTCTGATTACCGGAGGGATCACAGGGCTTTCCATCCTTGCGGGGAAAGTAACCGGAATTCCGTTTACACTTTATTACTATGGCTTGTCTGCACTCGTTTTGACAGCGACGCATTTCTTGCTCGGAAAACAGGAAAGCAAGAAAATCCTCCTCTTGTCAGTTTTATTTCCAGTCACTCTAACGCTATTTGATCAATGGCTTTTTACAGATGCTCAGTTTAATTTGACTGGTGATGATTTGTTTCTCTCTTCTGTGTATTTTGGTGTCATAGCCGGCATTGGAGCGGGGTTGATCCTGTTAAGAGGCTACTCCTCAGGCGGAACGGATTCCATCGGCAAAATTCTTCATAAGAGGTTTTTTCCATTTGTCAGTATCAGTCAGCTGATCGCCATCATTGATATGGCTGTCATCTTACTCTCTGCGCTGGTCTTTGACATTCAAACAGCCCTTTATGCTGTTCTGATGCAAATCGTTCAGATGTGGGCGACGGAGCTGGTGCTTTATGGCTTTACTAATAAAATGGTTAAAATGGAAATCATCAGCGACCGAAGTCCGGAGATTGAGAATTACATCCTCAATACGCTGGGCAGAGGCATAACTAAGTACAACATCATAGGCGGATACTCCAACGAGCAGCGCATTAAGCTTGTCTCCATTTGCTCACAAAGGGAATCTATGTTGATAGCGAAGCAGATTTCCAGCGTTGACAGGGATGCTTTTGTCACTGCAATGCCGGTCATCTCTGTCTGGGGACGTGGGGTTGGATTCGAGACTATGCAGATTTGATTTTGATCTCTGATTTGAAGGGTTCTGGAAACACCCACAACAATTGATAAAATGCACCCTCCCTTTCAAATGTGGTTTTCTGCGGGACTTGCGGTTCATCGTATGGTCGGTATATGTCTAATAGGGTAGGTGAAGATAATAGACCATATCTGAGGTTTAAGAGTTTCAACGAGAGGAAGTGGACTGAAGTTGAAGGGCGAATGTTCACACCTAAGCCGCTGCACCGAAAATCTCTGAAGACTTATAACATTAATAGAAGAAAAAATCCATTGCCACGACAGATGTACTGTACAGATATTCAGATTGATGTCGATAGCCCAGAAACAGCATTCATTACCACCTGGAATTATATGGTGGAAAATAAAGCAAATTTCGAGACCGAGTGGAAAAGTATCATGGAATGTGGGGATAAGCTACTGGCATACCGGGCTAAGGAGTTGATGAGACTAGTACAACGTATTTGAAATAATTGTGCAAATATCTTCAAAGTGTTATAATTTGAATATCAACACTTTGGAGGTTTGTTAAGATGGCACGTCCTA
>WXFH01000050.1 GCA_009881125.1 Acidaminobacter sp.
TCCGTATTACCAACACTGGCCCAGAAGATGTTACCGTAACTAAGATTCTTGACGATAAGCTTGGCAATCTCTTACCTGTTGCCGAAACACAAAATGGCAACAATCCTATTGTTATCCTTTCAACTGATCCTGTTGACAGCTATTTTGAGTTCACACATTCTGTCAATTTGTCATCTGATACCCTAACATCCCATACTAACCGTGTTGACGTCGATGCCATTGATGACGATCAAACAACCGCCTCTGCATTTGATACTGAGACAGTGACGTTTGAATATCCAAATCCTGTTCCTACTATTTCAGTTCTCAAGACTGCAGATGACAATTCTATTCCAAACACAGGCCAACAGGTAACGTATACCTTCCGTATTACCAACACTGGCCCAGAAGATGTTACCGTAACTAAGATTCTTGACGATAAGCTTGGCAATCTCTTACCTGTTGCCGAAACACAAAATGGCAACAATCCTATTGTTATCCTTTCAACTGACCCTGTTGACAGCTATTTTGAGTTCACACATTCTGTCAATTTGTCATCTGATACCCTAACATCCCATACTAACCGTGTTGATGTTGATGCCATTGATGACGATCAGACCACTGCTTCTGCTTTTGATACCGAGACAGTGACATTTGAATATCCAAATCCTGTTCCAACAATTTCAGTTCTCAAATCCGCAGATGACAATTCTATCCCTAACACAGGCCAACTGGTGACGTATACCTTCCGTATTACCAATACCGGCCCGGAAGATGTTACCGTAACTAAGATTCTTGACGATAAACTTGGCGATCTTTTAACTATCGCTGAAACCAAAAACGGCGACAATCCTATTGTTATCCCTTCAACTGATCCTGTTGACAGCTATTTTGAGTTCACACATTCTGTCAATTTGTCATCTGACACGCTGACATCCCACACTAATCGTGTAGATGTTGATGCCATTGATGACAATAAAATAACTGCCTCTGCATTTGATATTGAAACTGTCACATTTAATTATCCAAGACCTGATAGAGATAGATCTCCAGACCCAGATCCAGACCCAGGTCGCATCGAAATCTTCAAATTCCTCGATGTCGACAATTCAGAATCATATAATGATGGCGACCTTCCATTCTCCAACATCCTCTTCCAACTCTTTAATGAAGATGATGATCTGGTCGGAACCGCCACCACCAACAGCCAAGGCAACGCAGTCTTCACGAATCTCGATGAAGGCACCTACTTCATCAAAGAAGTCCGCGGCGATTACACCATCACAACTCCAACACTTAACGCAGACGGCATGATCGAAGTAGAAGTCGTGGAAGATGAGACCACAGAAGTCTCCATCGGCAACTACCGCGAAGTCATTCCTCCACAAAATCCACCTCTCGGCCCACCACCAGTCATCGAAGAAGTTATCGAAGACAAAGTCCCACAAGGTCCTCCTCTCCCTAAAACCGGCGAGCTCCCTCCATACTTCGCTTATGGTTTTGGATCACTTTTGGTTCTTGCAGGATTGTTCATGAAACGCAAATTCTAACTTTAACAACATGTTATACCCTATAAAGCGTCCCAAAGGTAACCTGACAAACCGTCTAAAAGCCTTAAGACCATAGACTGAGCAACCTTTCTCAACCTCCCGTCCGGGTCATCCAAGTGGTGGCCCGGATATTTTTTTTAAAACGGGGGTATCAAATCTATAATTTCTACGTCTAATACGTTATAGTTAAGTAAATTGACAAACAATTTCGCGGGCCCGTACCTGGCACGTTTTTCGGAACAACGACGTTAAATAAACTTGAAAAGATTGAAATTACTTGTTTTCTGCAAAAACATCTTCATCAACTTCATTTTCGGTGTCAGGTACGGAAAAAAGAAATTGTCCGCACCTCCACAAACCCCACCACCCACCGCCACCCCCCATCGCCAATAAAGAGGTGACTCCCCCATGAAAAAACTATCGACGCTTCTCATCATCGCCGGACTGCTGATTATTCTCTATCCTTCCGCAGTCCGCGCTTATGATGACTATCAAATGAATAAGCTGTTGTCATCCTTTGAGGAGGATATCGCGGCGCTGGAGGAGATTGATGACACGCAGGTCGTAGATCTCGACTATGCGGATGATTACGAGGCCATGTTGGAGGAACAGCGAGCTCTCGCCACAAATGGCGGTTCAGAGTCTTCGGATCCTACTGAGGGTCAAACTGACACACCGTCCGACACCCCTTCCACCGTCGAACCCGCCCAAGCCCCATCTCAGCCAGCAGCAGCCCAACCGGCACCAAAGCCCGCCGTCAAAAAACCTAAGACGGATACCTTTATCAAGATTCCGGCCATTGATGTGCTGATGCCGGTTCTGAAGGGCATGACGGACGAAAATCTCCGCTACGCCGCCGCCACCTTTGACAATGGCGTCGTCCCCGGCGGCGCGGGCAACTATTCTCTCGCCGGCCACCGCAGCTATACCTATGGCCGCATGTTCAATCGCCTTAACGAACTGGCGCCGGGACACCTGATCGAGATCACCGTGAAGCAGGAGACCTTCACCTACCGGGTGACCGAATCCTTCGTCGTCAATCCAGAGGACACCTGGGTGCTGAAGAGCGACAGAAGCAAGAACGAGATCACCCTGGTGACCTGTACCCCAATCCGGACCGCGACCCAGCGCCTCATTATCAAGGGCGAGTTAGTCCAGTAAGAAATTTGAGGAATTTTTGCCGATGGTCGACCATCGGCAAACCTCTTGAAATGAAACTCGGTGTCTGACACCTGGTTTCGCTTCCTTCGGTTGACTGTTGAAAGATTGAAACTGGGTGTCTGACACCCAGTTTCTTCACCCTTTGTTACAACACCATGACATTTGATTAATTGCGACATAACCACTTGAAATTATCAGATAATTATGCTAGACTGAACTCACAAATTAATAGGTGGGTTAGATTACTTTCCACCGATAAAGGCAAACCAGTCGAAAGGCTGGGACGCAAAGCTAAAGGGCCTGTAAAATGGCAGCCAGCTACCGAAAGGAGAGTTTTTTGTGTTCAAAAAACTTTTGTCTATGATCGTGGCAGCGGCTGTCCTGGCTGCACCGGCAGCTTCCTTTGCCGCTCCATCCGACTGGACTGTGAATAGCGCTAAAGCCACAGACGGCGTCGTTGAACTTAAAATCAACGTCAACACGACTGCTAAATTGAAAGTCCTCGTTCAAAAGGGCGACACCAAGTACTACTATGACGTGCAGTCCCTCGCGGATGAATCCATCCCGCTTCAGATGGGTGACGGCACCTACACTATCGCATTGTTGAAAAACGTTTCAGGCACCAGCTACACACGCCTGGACGCAAAAACGGTCGAAGCCAAAGGAATCCAAAGCTTCGAGCCGTATATGACCGCTAACCCAATTGTTGACTTTGCTGCGGATGACAACGTCGTCGCCCTGGCAAAGAAACTGACCCTCACCTCTAAAACAGACGAAGAGAAAGTCAAAGCGATTTATAATTACGTCGCAAAGAACTTCAAATACGATTACAACCGTGCGAAAACAGTCCAAAGCGGCTACGTGCCTGATGTGGACGCTGTCCTCGCAGCGAATGCCGGCATTTGCTACGATTACTCCGCTGTAATGGCCGCCATGCTGAGAAGCGTTGGCGTCCCTGCCAAGGTCAATATGGGCTACAGCAAGCACATCGCGGAATATCACGCTTGGAACGAAGTCTACATAAAGGCTGCTGACAAGTGGATCACGCTGGACACCACTTTTGACAGCGCTTACCTCAAAGCAGGCAAATCCGTCAGCATGATCAAGAACGCGGCTGACTTTACAACACTGAAGAGCTATTAATCTTTTCAACGGGTTGAAGAGAGGCGAGTTTTATAAAGAGGGACTGACGCTGCAGAGCTTCCACAACTCCCGCTGCTGCAAATGCAGTTGTCAGTCCCAGCAACTTGCGCCTTCCTGTCGAAGCGCGACACGAGACACGTACTACGCAAGTACCCCACGTGGCAATCTGGATGTTTCCTTTTTATATTTTCGCAGCGCCTGTGAGCGCTGCATTTTTTTTGCTTGATTTCAAAATTGAAGTTGAATATTGCCTGATATTAAGAGACACTTAACCTAAGAAAGTAAATTCATTGGTTCATTGAAAGTTCAACCCTCCAAAGTGGATCCCTATTCCTCAAGACCATAGATGAGTTGAACCACGCCGGAAGCATAAGCCTTGGATTCGATTAATTTTAAATTCACCCTCTGTTTGATTTCCGCAAATAAAGGTTTCCCTTCGCCTAAGATAACCGGGTGAACGGAAAGTCTAAATTCGTCAACGACGCCCAAATTCAACAGCGTTGTGATCAGGCTCGCCCCGCCGTAAAGCCAGATGTCTTTGCCTGGTTTGCGCTTCAACGCGTCGATCTCTTCTAAAATATTTTCGCTTATGAATTTAACTTCCTGATTTGTCCCCGTCTGCGTTTTGGAAAAAACGATTTTCTCCATACCGAGGATTAAGTCCCAGATTTCTTTATCATCGGCAGAAGCATAGGTATCTGGGATATATTGGCCCCACAAGTCATAGCTTTTTCTGCCATACAGAATCGTGTCTATTCGGTTTAGGAAATCCGTAAATTTCATGTCCGGCTCCATAATGCACCAGTCAATTTCTCCATGCTTGCCTTCAATAAATCCGTCTAAGGTCACCGCGAGGTCCAATAAAATTTTTCTCTGCTTTTTGTGATCTGACATTTCAACGCCTCCTAACCTTAATCTTACGACTTAAATATTACCCCGTTTTCCTGCACTCCATGCTGAACAAATCCAAAATCGAGGTGAGCTCATGAAGCTTTGGATCGATGGTGACGCCTGCCCCGTCGTCGACGCAATTGTGCGCGTCGGTAAAGCCAGGCAGCTGCCAATCATTCTTGTGAAAAACATCCATCATCACTACGACCGAACTGACCTGGAGATCCAAACGGTTTCAGGGGGCCCGGACAGCGTGGACTTTCATATCATTAACCAGCTGAAGCCCGGAGACGTGGTGATCACCCAGGACACGGGTCTCGCGGCGCTGGTCATGGCCAGGAAGGCCTACGCCATTCACCCCATGGGCCGGGAGTTTACCGAGGACAACATTGATCTCCTCATGGACCGCCGCTTCACCGGCCAGCTCCTCCGGCGCAAGCACGGTATTTATCCCAAAGGCCACAAGGCGAAGAAGGCGCCGGACACCGTCTTCGAAACCGCGCTGGAGGAGATGCTGGACAGGATTTTGACTGATTCTGAAAGAAAGTCTGCCGATGGTAGTCCAAACGAACATCCTCATGAGTAGTGACAGGCGTTGGAATGGGCGGGGTATGGGGTGTTGTGACCATCGGCACATCAGTAATGAAAATAGGCGCTTTCAAGTTGGTGTTTGATATTTTCCTGAAAGAGTAAAGACACGGCCTCTGTTCACTAACATGAACAGAGAACGTGTCTTTGTCGTTTTTTGAAAGCGGAAATTGGTGTCTGACACCAGTTTCCACATCAGTGGCCTGAAGCCTATCGACCCCGGCTTCCTCCAAATCCTTATAGAACCGTAACAACCTCGTCATACCCGCGGCGCTTGGCGCGGCCGTGGAGGGTCTTGGTCTCGTCCCGGTAGCCCAGGGAGATGAGGATGACGGGCTCTTTGCCATCGCCTAATTCGAAGGCTTCTTTGACGGCGGCGAAGTCCATGCCGCTCATTGGGTGGGAGTCCACACCATAGAATTTCGCGGCGTAGAGGATGGACATGGCGATCAAGCCTGAATTGCTTTCCGCGAACTTGATGCTGCGCTCTTCCGTGGAGCCGTAAAGTCTGGCCGCCGCTTCCATGGCGCCTTTGACCTTGGAGGGGTCGCCGCCGGCCGCGTCGATTTTGTCCTGCCAGACCGGGTTTGAGGCCTCGAAGCCCTTGCGATTGCCCACAATGATCAGCGTCACGGGCGCGTCCAGGATCTTGGGCTGCTTGTTGGCGGCGGCGTGGAGCTTTGCCTTCGCTTCATCCGATTTCACCGCAATGATCTCCCAAGGCTGCAGATTGAATGCCGATGGTGCCAGTACCGCCATATTCACAATATTTTTCAGCGTCGCCTCAGCGAGCGGCTTCTCCTTATCAAAAAAATTTACTGCCCTGCGGCTGTCATAGACTTGATCTAATGTCATGGTTTATTCTCCTTTTGTGTGTGATGATCCCATTAAATTTTGGGGGATTAAGGTTCAGATCCTATTTGCATTATTCTCCGAGTCTGCTGAGTTTTTTCATCAAAGCGATCAGCGTCAGCTTTTCTTCGTCGCTGAGGGCGCTGAAGATCTCGACGATATTTTCCAGATGAAGCGGAAATAGTGCTTCCATTTTTTCCTGCCCTTTTTCCGTCAGTGAAATGATGGAGGAACGGGCATCCTCCGGATCAGGTTGGCGCTGAGCCAAGCCCTCCCGCACGAGGTTGTCAATAACGACGGTCATATTCCCGCCGCTGGAAAGAGTCTTTTCAATGATGGCGCGAATGTTCAGCGGGCCTTTGTGATAGAGGATCTCCAAAACGGCGAACTGTGATACCGTCAGGCCACCCTCCTTGATGGTCCGGTATTCTCGCCTGTGCATGGAGGTCGATCCCCTGGATAGCGCTACGAGCGCCCTGAGACTCAAAGTTTCCTGCGAGCTGTAGGTTTTGGATTGCTTTTTTTGATTGTCCATGGCTTCATTTTATTACTAATTAGTACAATTGTCAATGGGGTTGAGTGGCAAATTTATAATTAAGGAAGCGAAGCCAGCGCATCGGTGCCTGCCCTGCTGTGGAGGGTGGGTTGGGTGACCATCGGCTAAAATTCCTCTCATTTCTTTGCTGGCTTCCCTCCTACTTAAAAAACCGGAAGGTGGGACTCCGCCGCCCCCCCTTCCGGTTCTCGCTCTACTTACACCCTCGGATTCGCTTCAATGATGGCTTCGAGCACCGCTGCGCCTTGAATAATCAAATCCGTGCAGCCGGTCTGCTCATCTCGGTAAACGGCTTTCAAATCGACGCATTGAGCGGTGGCAAAGGTCTCTTTGAATTGACTGATGAAGGCCTTTGAAACCTCCACCATCTGATCGCTGTCGTGGGCGACGTGATTGGTGTAAAGCAGTCCAATCACAGCCAGGCCGCCGGTCATGATGCCGCAGACGTCTTCGGTCAGCAGGCCGCCGCTGAAGGGGGCCATGGTCCGGAGTACCTGTGGCGGCAGATTGAGATCGTAAGCTTTATTGGCTGCGGCCACCATGGTCTCCGAGCAGCTGTAGTCATAGTTGGATTTATCTCTGAAGTGCCGGACGGCGTCAACGTAGGTCATTAGTCACTTGCCTCGCTTTCAGTATTTTGGTTATTTTTTGTCTCCCACAAACCATTCCTGGTGCTCGAATAAGGCCGGGGATCCACCGGTATGGATGAACAATACCTTGTCTTCCGGTTTGAAAAAGCCGCTTCGTATCAGTGAGATGAGTCCTGCGAAAGCCTTACCTGTGTAGGTGGGATCCAGAAGGATGCCTTCCTTTTCTGCGAGGAGCCTGACGGCTTCAACCATTTCGTCTGTGGGGAGGGCGTAGCCGGGACCGAGACCATCGTCAAAGCACTGGACGTCTTCCTGAGTGGCGCCGCGGCCAACCTGATAAACATCTGCAATCTCTTGAACCAGCTTCCAGATCCGCGGTTCTTGAGTTACTTTCTTCATGAGGACATTCATGCCCAGTACTTTTGCTCTGCTTCCAGACTCTCGCAGCCCGGCGATCAAGCCGGCGATGGTACCGCCGCTGCCAACCGGCACAACAATATAGTCGAATTCTTCTTTGCTTGAAATTTCATGAGCGGCGATCTCCAGGGCACAGTCCACATAGCCCAGACAGCCCAGGATGCTGGAGCCCCCAAGGGTGATGGCGTAAGGCTCAAGCCCCTCCGCTGCGCAGTCAGCGACCTCTTCATCCAAAGCGTGAAAAAGGTCTGTGTCTTTAGGCTTCAGGATTATTTTGTCTGCCCCCATCAGCCGGTCGAGAAACAGGTTGCCGCTGGCTTTTTCATCTGCGCGGCCGTGGCCGGTAGGATCCGAGAGCACCAAATGGCATTTCAGTCCTTCTCTCTTTGCCGCAGCCAAGGTCAGCCTGGCATGATTGGACTGGTAAGCGCCACAGGTAACGAGCGTCTTTGCCCCTTTTCGCAGGGCATCCGCGACGAGGTATTCCAGTTTTCGGGATTTATTGCCGCCTCCGGCCAGAAGGGAGAGGTCATCTCTTTTTATGTAGAGCGCTGGTCCTCCCAGGATTTCTGAAGTCCTTTTCAATGCCTCAATTGGGGTTGTCCCCTGCATATATTTTCTCTTCATTGGTTTTTTGAACGTCACTGTTCTCCGCCTCCTTCAGGTGGCTCCAACATCAGGCTGACCGCTTCTGTTTTGCCGCTGGCGGCGTCATAATACAGCCTGAGAACGAGGTCCTCGTATCCATAATCCTTATACCCTGAACCCGGGTGATTGTCAATGACCTTTTCAAAAGCGTCCTCGAAGGCTTGCTCGCTGTCGCCAATCCTGGCGCCATTGAAGTCGACGTCTTTAGACAGAATCATGACGTGTACCGCACGGCCATGAGCCTCATCAAACCAGATTCTTATGCCTGAGTGCTTAAACTCTATGCCTGAGTCATTTATGCCTTCTGAGGTCTCATCAAACATAGCCTCGATTCTCGATTGCTTCAGGCCAATCAACACCCTGTATTTTTCAACATTCTCTGACATGGAAGAAAAAAACGCAGCGGTTTCACTTGCCGGCTGGGGCGCAGGCGCATTGGTCTCCGGTACTTCTGAGGCACAGGCAGAAACAATCACAGCCGACAAGACCGCTGCAATTACAATCTTTGATCCACCCTTCAATCCAGGACTCATACCAGCACCACCCGTCACGAGAATCTAAAACTGTCGCTTTTTTGTCTTTAATATATACCCAATCCCACGTTCCAATTACCCGGACAGGTGGTGTGAACGGCTCAAAATTGAATAAATAATTGCGAGTTAAAATGCGAAGGGGGACGGGAACGAGAATGGGATAGTGAGAAGGGGGACAGATACAAATTAACTTGTTGTACCCTTCCCCCAATTTATCTCAATATTTGCATATGTATCCTAATAATAGAAAAAGACAGGTCTTGTAAACCTGTCTCTTCTGAGCAAATGCGTTAAATTAACCACGCTGGAACGAACCAGTTTTTCGAGTCAATTGGCAACAAATCATTAGCCATACAGATTACAGCGCCATTGCCAATCAGTGTTTTACTTTGCGCGTGCTCTCCATATAGTTCTGGGTCTGTGAGCGGCTGGAGTACTTTAAAATGCTTGATGGCATCTTTTCCTGGCGATGCGGCTTTCTTTATTTCAACAGGGTATAGTGTGCCATTTTCGTAAATCAAAAGATCAATCTCCTTCTGATCCTTATCTCTAAAGTAGAAAACCGGTGGCTCTTTACCAACGTTTAAAAAACTCTTGTAGATTTCGGAAAAGACATAGCTTTCAAAGAAAGCCCCTGACATGGCACCAGTCTCGAGAGTCTCAGGATCACTCCACTTCAGCAAATAAGCACACAAACCAGTATCTAGAAAATGTAGTACCGGCATCTTAGTGACTCGCTTTAAAACATTTCTGTGAAAAGGCTGAATCAAAGCTATTATCTGAGATGAAATTAATATGGACAACCATTTCTTTGCCGTAGGCGCAGTTATCCCACACTCTTTGGCAAGCTCTTCATAGATAACAGGCTTCGCAGTACGAGCCGCGACGATGGTCATGAAGTTAAAAAACGCCATTTCATCTGCAACTTGAGTTAAATCCTTTATGTCACGTTTAAGATATGTCTCTACATAGGAGCGATAATAAGCCTGAAGATCAATAGTCTCGTCAGTGTATAGCCGCGGCATAGAGCCTTTATGGATTCGGGTATAGAGTTCGTTTAAACCAAGTTGTTTGACTTCTTTAAGACGCGACATTAACTTTTCAGGATCTGTACTGAATTGCCTTGACGGTATATTGTTTAATTCACTTGTAGACAGGCCAAGAAGGCTTATAATACCCACCCGTCCAGCAAGGGTCTCACTGACATCTTTCATCATAACAAAGGATAGTGAACCTGTAAGCCAGAACTCGCCATTACTTTTGGATTTGTCTACTGCCATTTTGATATAGGGTAACAACTCTGTGGCATATTGAATTTCATCTATCAAGACAGGTGGTGTATACCTTTGCATGAAAAGCGCAGGATCTGTTTTAGCCAGATATCTCACATCAGGATCGTCCAGGGTCACAACTGTTCGATCAGATTCTGCGAGGTGCTGAAGTAATGTGGACTTTCCAACTTGGCGCGGGCCAGTAATTAATAATATCGGAAAGGTAGCTGAAATATTTTTAACAGTTTCTTCAATAACACGTTTAATATACATCGTTTCACCTCTTCCAATTAATATGAAGACAAATTGTCAATAGTCGTCTATTCCATATTCATATTTTATTATAGACGGATATTGAGTAGACTTCAAGTTGAAAATTGTCACTTCGTTTTGAATTGAGAAAATAACATATTAGTAGGTGACACGAACAAAAACAAAATGAGAATGGGGACAGGTACAAAGTTTCTTATTGTACCTGTCCCCATATTTAAGTCAGTGTCTGACACCGAGTTTGACTGAGTGCCTGTCACTAAGTTCATTTCGGTGCCTGTCACCAAGTTCATTTCGGTGCCTGTCACTAAGTCCAACTCAGTGCCAGAGCTTCAAACAATTCACTACAATTCCACTTGACCTAGTCAACCTCACGCCTCCAGACGTGCACCTCGCTTCGCCCCAAACCACGCTTCGCGTGATTTAGAGCTGCGCTTCGGTCACGGGCTGCGCCCTATATAAATTAAAGTGGTCTCACTCTGCCGAGAGCAAGCTCTCTTCAGAGTGAGACCACTTCAGTTTATGCACGTCTTTTAGCTTACGCGATATACTGTACTATCCCCAAAACCAGTCTCGCCGTATTAACTAAATCTTCAATACGCAGATGCTCTTCCAGTGTGTGAGGCTTACGCTCTCCAATGCCCAGGTTGACCGCCTTGATGCCGTTAGCGTTGAACACATTGGTGTCGCTGCCGCCGCCGGTGGAGCCCGTGAATGCCTTCAGACCAATCATGCCGCAAGCTTCCCGGACAATTTCAACGACCTCATCGTTTTCAGAAATCACGAACGGATCATACATCCGCTCTACCTCGACCTCGGCGACAGCCCCAAATTTCTCCGCCGCACGCTTAAAGCAATCCACCATATGCTGAGACTGAGCCGCCAGCTTTTCCTTGCTGAGGCTTCGGGCCTCCGCCTTGATCAGAACCTCCGGACAGACAATATTCGTGGCCACGCCGCCTTCAATGTTGCCAATATTGGCCGTAGTCTCCTCATCAATGCGAAGGAGTTTCATCTCATTGATAGCCGCAGCCGCCACCTGAATGGCGCTGATGCCCTCTTCCGGGCTGACGCCTGCATGAGCCGGCTTGCCTATGATCTTCGCCGTGATCTTGTCCTGAGCAGGTCCCTGGATGATGATCTGTCCCGGATCCCCGCCGCTGTCGAGAACAAAGCCAATCTTGGAATTGAGTTTCGAATAATCCAGATACTTCGCCCCAAAGAGGCCGCCTTCCTCATAAATGCTGAAAGACACCTCAATGTCGCCGTGGGCCACGCCCTCCTCCTTAAGAACGCGCACCGCCTCAATGACCGCAGCGATTCCGGCTTTGTTGTCGCCGCCGAGAATGGTCGTGCCATCGCTGTAAATGACGCCGTCCCGGATCACCGGCTTGATGCCCACCCCAGGTGACACCGTATCCATGTGGCAGCTGAACAGCACTGGCTGCACCGGCTTAACGCCCTTTAAAACACCAATGACATTGCCCGTATCCGACCCGGCCTTTTCGCCGGCATCATCCACACAGACCTCGAAGCCCAGGCCCCTGAGCTCCTCCGCGATAAATGCCGCGAACCGCCCCTCACTCTTGGTCGGGCTGTCAATTTTAACATAGTCCAAAAACGCATTGACGATACGATCCTGATTGATCCCCACTGGAATGCCTCCTTCTGCACGCTTTAAATGGAAAATGGCGCGAAGCCCATTTTCCTTCCTTGTCCTTACTCTTTTTCCATTATACAAAAACTCACCAATGTTTTCCATTGGCGAGGTTTGGGTGGGGTGACCATCGGCGGAAATATCTTTAAAAGCCTTTAAAAGCTTTCAAAACTTCTGCCGATGGTCATTCATCCCAACTTATAATTCTACTTCATGAAGATAAACGCGTCCGGACCAATTGGCCAGCCTGCGACGTACCAGACGATCATGAGGACCGTCCAGAAGAGCAGGAACGCCAAGGAATACGGGAGCATGGTGGAGATGATGGTGCCAATGCCCATTTTCTTGTCATACTTCTCCGCAAAGGCGACGATGACGGCGAAATAGGACATCAAAGGCGAGATGATGTTGGTGGAAGAGTCGCCAATTCGGTACGCGACTTGGGTGAACTCCGGCGAGAAGCCGAGGGCCATGAACATTGGGACGAAGACCGGCGCCATGATGGCCCACTTCGCTGACGCGGAGCCAATGAACAGGTTGATGAACGCGGACACCAGGATGAAACCGAGGATCAGCGGGAGGCCGACCATACCGGTGGACTCGAGGAACGCCGCGCCTTTGACGGCGAGGATGGTGCCGAGGTTGGTGTAGCTGAAGTAAGCCACGAACTGCGCCGCGACGAAAGCCAGGACCAGGTAGCCGCCCATGGTGCTCATCGCTTTGCCCATGGCGTGGGCGACGTCTTTGTCGTTTTTAATGGACTTGGAGCCGAGGCCGTAAGCAAGGCCTGGCAGGAAGAAGAAGAGCGCGATAACGAGAACGATGCTGTTCATGAACGGCGAGTGTCCGAGGATTTCGCCTGTCGTCTGGTCGCGGAGGATGCCTGTTGCTGGTGCGATCATGGCTGCCATGCCGGCGATGAACAGGACCATCGCGATACCGGCGAAGCGGAGGCCGCGTTTTTCGTCATCGTTGATGTCGTGGAGGTCTGCTTTTTCGCTGCCTTTGTATTCGCCGAGGCGCGGCTCGACAATGCGCTCAGTGACCCAAGAGCCTACGAGCATGATAACGAAGGTGGAGACGATCATGAAGTACCAGTTTGCAGTGGCTGAAACCGTGTAAGTAGGATCGAGGAGCTTCGCCGCTTCGGTGCTGATGCCGCCGAGGAGCGGGTCAATGGTGCCGATGAGAAGATTGGCGCTGAAACCGCCGGAAACGCCGGCGAACGCCGCCGCGAGACCTGCCAGCGGATGACGGCCAAAGCTGAGGAACACAATAGCGCCGAGTGGAACGAGGACAACATAACCTGCGTCGGAAGCAACGTTGGACATGACGCCTGCAAAGACGACGACCAGAGTGATCAGACGCTTAGGGGTGCTGATGACGAGCTTGCGGAGGAGTGCCTGGATCAGGCCGGTGCCCTCTGCAACGCCGACGCCCAGCATGGCGACGAGCACTGTGCCCAGTGGCGCGAAGCCCGTGAAGTTTCTCACTGCGCTCTCGAACATGAACCGGATGCCGTCCGGGCTGAGCAGGCTGACTGCGGTGACGGTAGTCAGGGCGGATTCAAAGGTCTTGTTGTCGATTTTCATGAATTCGACCGAGACGCCCGCGTTCGCTGCCAGTGAAGATGCCACGACGACTAATGCGCTAAAAATCAGAAAAATGGTGACTGGGTGTGGAAGTTTGTTGCCGACGACTTCGACGACATCGAGGAACTTCATGAAAAGTCCCTTTTTGTTATTGTCGTTTGCTTTCGCTTTTTGTTTCATACTAAGTTCTGCGCTCATGATTGCCTCCTATAATTTTAATGAGGTAAATGAAAGACACTCTCATCTTACCCAGCACTTAGGGAGCCGTCAACGGCACTCAGAGAATTGGTCGAATTCTTAAGAATTGTGTGTTTGCAAGGGTTTGGAGTTGTTACGGCTTGTTCACAATCCCTATGGATTTCCAGTTCGATTTGAGTGCTTGTTTATTTCGTTGAAAATTGGTTATAACTTAGAATGTGAGTGCTTTTGTTCATTTTTATAAAATGGGCTTGAGTGGTGGTTGCCAGAATATTATGTCAACATCTGTTACGGTTCCGTAAAAAAACGCACCTTGAGCGCCGGGTGCTTGGGCGTCAAAATGCGAATTTATGTCATTTTTTCTTAATACTTAGTTCTTTTTTGTGGTATTGTCTGAATATTTTAGCGTTTTTAACTATTGAAAGCATGGGCTTGCTGCCCGTCAGTTCCGCCCGATGGCATCATAATCCGACAGCCGCTCCATATCTCTGATAACCAGGTGCTTATTGTCCTTGAAATAGAGGATGCCGGCGCTGGCGAACTGCCCCAGCTTGCGGCTGATGGTCTCCCGCGTGAGACCAATGTGTCTCGCCATGTCTTCGCGACTGATGGTTAAGGTGACCTCGACGCCCTCCTCCGTTTCCTTGCCTGAGGCTTCAGCCAGGGAAATCAGCAGCGCTGCCAGGCGGGCCTCCGCGTCGTTGGTGGTCAGGGTTTGGATCAGCTCTTCCAGGTCTACGATCCGGTCGTGAGCATAGGCCAGGAGCTTGATGGCGATCTCCGGCCGTTCCAGAATCAGACGGTCGAAGTCTTTTTTGTGAATGATGCAGAGATGGGTATCCTCCAGGGCCATGGCTTCATAGTCGAAGGTGCCGGTTTTCAGGAGGTGGACGTCCCCCAGAAATTCACCTTCTTTTAAGAAGTAGAGAATCTGCTCCCGGCCTTCCCGGCTCAGGACATAGACCTTCAGACTGCCGTTGTTGACAATGTAGAGGCTTTCAGAAGGGTCACCAATGGAGAAGACGGTTTCGCCCTTTGCCACACGGCGTCTGGAGACCAGGCTCACGACTTGGTCCAGGTCCTCCTCGCTGAGGTTGGCGAATAGGGAGACCTTCTTGGCGCAGTGCTTGTGGCCGCAGGTCAGGCATTGATTTTGGCTGATGATGAATTTGGGGTCCATGGGGTCACCTCGTGGTTGAAGGAAATCGGGAAGAAACTCGGTGTCTGACACCCAGTTTCACCGCAGACATCCAGTTTCACCTTTTTTGTTTTTCTTTTTTCATTCTACCAAAATTTGATCCAAATCACATTCTTATTTCTCATCCTGTCGTATGATGGAGTCACAGAAAACAAAAACACTTGCTGCCGATTGTGGCGGTAAGCGGGCTAAATGGATGTGGGATGGGTGACCATCGGCCATCCAAAAAACCATCAACTATTATGACAGGAGGATTTACCCATGAATACACAATTTAAATTAACAGATAGCCTTGGCGATGTTGTCGCGCGTTTCCCGCTTGCTGCGGATACCTTTATCACGAATCAGATCGATTTCTGCTGCGGCGGCGAACGGTCGCTGGAGGCCGGGATCCTGGAGGCTGGCGCGGATCCGCAGACTATTCTGGCCGCGCTGGAAGCTTCCTATAAGGAAAGTCAGGAGCGCGACGCCGCTTGGACGGACTGGGTCAAAGAATCCCCGGTCAAGCTGGTGAATCACATTGTCCTTACTCACCACCGCTTCCTCAAGGAGACTCTCCCGATGATCTCCGAGCTCATGTTCAAGATTCTGAGAGTCCACGGCGTGCACCATCCGGAGCTCTTCGAGGTTCACAGAAAGTTCAGCCTCCTGAGAATGGAGCTTGAAGGTCACCTGGTCAAAGAAGAAGAGATCCTCTTCCCTGCCATCAAGAGTGCGGAAAGCTACGAAGCCCTTGGCCAGGAAAAGTATAAGGCCCTGATCACCGAGCTCGAGGCTGAGCACGAAGGCGCCGGCGACCTCCTCAAAGCCCTCCGGGAAATCACCGACCACTACACGGTTCCTGCGGACGGCTGCACCACCTATGCAGTCACTTATAAGAAACTCGCGGAGCTCGAAATCGACACCTTCCACCACGTTCATCTGGAGAATAACATTCTTTTTAAACACGCCCGCCAGTAATTGACAATTCTCGCAAGTTGGTGACGCGGTCAGTTTCTGATTGAGTGCCTGTCACCAACTTGAACTGAGTGCCTGTCACCAACCTGAATTTGGTGCCAGAGCTTCACACAATTTGGACACAATTTGAGGAATGCGACCATCGGCAGCCTCTCTTTAATCTTAACTCTTTAATCTTTAGTCTTTAATCTTTAGTCTTTAATCTTTAGTCTTCCAACCTCAAAAAACCACATTTCGAAAGGAGCGTCTTTATGTCATTCAAAGTCACAGATCTCGTCACCTGGGTAGGAAAAATCGACTGGGAACTTCGGAAATTCCACGGTGAGGAATATTCAACCCACCGCGGTTCGTCCTACAACTCCTATCTGATCCGCGACGAAAAAACCGTCCTGATTGACACCGTCTGGATGCCATTCTCGAAGGAATACGTCGCCAAACTGGAAAATGAAATTGATCTGAATTCCATCGATTACATCATCGCCAACCACGCGGAGGTCGACCACAGCGGCGCCCTGCCGGAACTGATGAAAAAAATCCCGAACACCCCAATCTACTGCACCAAAAACGGCGTCAAGTCCCTTAAGGGCCACTACCACCAGGACTGGAACTTCGTCGAAGTCAAAACCGGCGACACCCTGGACATAGGCAAAGGCAAGCTCATCTTCGTCGAGGCACCTATGCTCCATTGGCCGGACAGCATGTTCACGTATTACACCGCGGACAGCATCCTCTTCAGCAACGACGCCTTTGGCCAGCACTACGCCTCCGAGCTCATGTTCAACGACAAGGTCGACCAGGCCGAGCTCTACCAGGAAGCCCTCAAATACTACGCCAACATCCTGACCCCGTTCAGCACCCTTGTCACCAAGAAAATCGAGCAGGTCCTCAGCTTCAACCTCCCGGTCAATATGATCTGTACCTCCCACGGCATCATCTGGCGCGACAACCCGGTCCAGATCGTCGAGCAGTACATGAAGTGGGCGGATAATTACCAGGAGAACCAGATCACCCTCATGTATGACACCATGTGGGATGCCACCAAGCGCATGGCAGAGGCTATAGCCGATGGTATCAAGTCCGTCAACCCCGACGTCACCATCAAGCTCTTCAACGTCGGCCGTTCGGACAAGAATGACGTCGTCGCGGAAGTCTTCAAATCCCGTATGGTCCTAGCCGGCTCCTCCACGATCAATAAGAGCATCCTCTCAAATATGGCCGGCATCCTCGACATTATCAAGGGCCTCGGCTTCAAGAACAAGAAAGCGGCCGCCTTTGGCAGCTACGGCTGGAGCGGCGAGAGCGTGGGGATCCTCAACGAGGAGCTTAAGAAAGCCGGCTTCGAGCTCGTGGACGACGGCCTGAAAGTCCTCTGGAACCCGGACGAAGATGCCATCAAGTCCTGCTTCGAGCTGGGGCAGAAGCTGGGCGCGCTGTAGCATGAAACTGAGGGTTGATAGGCGCTAGCCGCTGACACCCAGTTTCACGGCTCTCAATTCTGAAACTCGGTGTCTGACACCCAGTTTCACAGCTCCCGGTTCCGTCAAGCTTATAAACAACAAAAACCAAAAAAGCCGACTTTTCGAGGTTATAACCTCCAAAGTCGGCTTTTTCATTTTCGGCATTATACAGTTCTGTTGCAGGTAATTTCGCCTGTGTTTGTCTGATTAATTTCCAAGCAAGAAATCCAGAAGGTTCACCAACTCGATTCCGCTTTCAGTCTCTCCGGCATGATAATCCATGGTTATAAGCACTTTCGGAAAATTGTCAGGAATTTTGAGCAGTCCCCCAACTTCCCTCCTTTTCACATTGTCATCCACAATAGAAAGCGAGACCTGATAATAGATTCTCTCCTGACCCTTTTCAGCAATGAAATCCACTTCAAAACTTTGATCCGCACCCACAAAAACGTGATATCCCCGACGAACCAGCTCCAAGAACACCACATTCTCAATAACCCGCCCAAGGTCCATTTCTCTAAACCCTAAAGCAGTCCCTCTTAATCCCAAATCTGCGACATAGTATTTGTAAGGCGCTTTGAGCAATTGCTTGCCTTTAATGCTATACCGGTCCACTTTGTAGATTGCAAAAGCATTTTCAAGGGCCTGCAAATAATCATTGACCGTCGAAGCATGGGTCTTTCTGCCGCTGCTTGTCAGATAATCCGCAATTTTTGTGGCAGACATTAAATTACCAATATTATCAGTCACGAATTTTACGATTAAGTTGATGAGATCCACGTCTCTAAAATTGTTTCTTGAAATGACGTCCTTTACAATTATGGTATTATAAATACCTATCAGGTAATCCCGCGCTAACGCTTCGTTATCTCCCATTTCAGTAAGCCCCGGAAATCCGCCATATCTTGTGAATCTGTTAAAACTCTGCTGCATAGGCTCATCTGCATGATTTGCAGCCACTTCCTTAAACGAAAGGGGCAGCATGTGAATTTCCACATAACGGCCTGAAATGTAAGTTGCCAGTTCAGAAGACAACAGTTTAGCATTTGAACCTGTGATGTAGAGGTCACAATCCAAATCCACCTGCAAACTGGACAGTGTCTTCTCCCAGCCATCGACCTCCTGGATTTCATCCAAAAGAATATAAACCCTTCCTCGATCACCCGCCTGCTCCATTATATAGGCATAGAGCGAAGCATAGTTCTTAAGATGTTCATATTTCAACGACTCAAAATTGAGATGGATGATCTGGCCTTCATCAATGCCAATCTCTATAAGATGAGCTTTAAACTGGCCCATCAAAACAGATTTCCCACACCTTCTGATGCCGGTAATCACTTTGATAAGATTTTTATCCTTGAAATCGATTAATTTCTTCAGATAATCTTGACGGAGAATCATGTTACCCACCCCTTCCAAGTATATTTTATAGGATATAAACAATAAAAACAAACATAATTTATTTTCGTTGTTTATATCCTATTAATTTGTTTAATATTATATTTTGTTGCTTATAAGCAACAAAAACCAAAAAAGCCGACTTTCAGAGTTTGTAACCTCCAAAGTCGACTTTTTTATTTTCCTTTTTAGTCAATGTCGACCACCTGAGTTGCCGCTATTCCCCCGTCAGCCACCTGTAAGCCTCCAGGATCATCTCGGCGTGATCAAAAGCAAGAGTTCCTTTACCGATGGTCACAACCCCCACCTTCCGGCCCTTCCTAACACCCAAATCCACCCAGCGCTCGGTGACCTCCAGCGACTGTTCTGCCACTTCCTCCCCGTGCCGAAGCACAATCTTGCAGTAGCGCTTTGTGTCAGCCTCCAGCGCTGTCTCGATTTCGGCGACCATCGCCTTCCCCGGTGTCTCAAACCACAACACCTCCAGGTCCATCCACTGGGCGTCGGCGGCGTCATCATCGGCTAAAAGCATTTCTTTGAAGTCTTCGGGCATCACCGAGGCAAACAGCTGCGACACAATCCGGTCCCGCGGGTCGCGGCCCATCTGACTGTAGACGCCAAGGGGGAACACCGTCCCGGCCACCAGGCCCGTCTCCTCCCAGAGCTCGCGAACGGCGCAGGCCTCCAGCGTCACGTCCGTTTTGACGTCGAAAAAGCCGCCGGGCAGCGCCCACTGATCGATGCACGGGTGATTTCCCCGCTTCACGGCCAGGATTTGCCACTTTGGAGTTTGTACAGCAGCCTCACCAGCGCGCCTGAAAACGGCCAGGTCCGCCGTCAACGATGGCTTGGGATACGCGTGGGGCTTGGCGTGGTAGTCCGCCAGAAATTCCGCCTGGGTCTGACCCCGACTGTTCCGTTTCTCCATGATTGTCGCCCTCCCGATAGTTTCATGCCACACCAGGTTCCGAGTTCGTCTCCGTATCTGGTCCCGAGTTCATCGCCCTCCAAAAAGTGTAAAATTACACTTAGCTCTGTCCCCGTTTTCAAAACTGTCCGCGTCACCAAATTGAAAACCGTCCGCGTCACCAACCTTCATTTTAGTCCATTTTCGCCGCGCGAAGCAGCTTTTTGAACGCCGTTGGCAGTGCAAAGTGCTTGATTGCCGATGGTCGCACCCACCGCGTCTCTGGCAGATCCGTTTCCACGGTTGCTGCAGCTTCAAAGCCCATCAAATGCATCTTCCACACACGGTGCGTGAACACATGGGTCGCGGCGCCCAACACTTTGCCGCCAGCTTCAACATCCTCTCGAGCCACAAGCTCAACCCCGTAGTCCTCACGGAGCAGCGCTTCGACAGCCCTATACGCCGTCTCAGTCTTAGCGCCCACACCCTCAGGCAAATCCACCACTGGAAATCCCCAAAGACTCCCCAAAAGAACGTCCGGCGCCCGCTTTTCAATCAGGATGAGTTCCCCACAGGTGACATAAGCCACCACTTTCTCAGACTCAACTTTTGCCTTCGCCTTTGATTTAAAAGGCAGCACCTCAACCAATCCTCGTGACAGCGCCTCGCACGACTCAGCCACCGGACAACGGTCACACGCCGGATTCTTAGGCGTGCAAACGCAGGCCCCAAGCTCCATGAGCGCCTGATTAAAGTGCCGGGCATCTTCAGGCATTTCCGCCATCAGCCGCGACTCAATGGCCTTATGGGCAGCCGGCAAACGAATATCCGTATCATAGGCATACCACCGCGAAGCCACCCTCAGGACGTTGCCATCCACAGCCGGTACCCGCTGGTTATAGGCAATGCTCAGCACCGCCCCCGCTGTGTAAGGTCCCACGCCCGGAAGCTTCAGCATCTCCTCCAAAGACCCCGGAAAAACCCCGCCATGCTGCGCTACCACCGCCCGGGCACACGGAATCAACCGACGGGCCCTGGAATAGTAGCCTAGGCCCTCCCAAAGTTTGAAAACCTCATCTTCCTCAGCCGAAGCCAGCGACTGAACCGTAGGAAATCGCTCAACAAACCGCAAAAAATACCCAATCACCGTCACCACCTGGGTCTGCTGCAGCATGACCTCAGACAGCCAGATCCTGTAGGGGTCATGACTTTCCCGCCACGGCAAATCCCGGGCATTCAAAAAATACCATTCCAGCAGCCGTTGCGGCCGAGAGTTGCGCGACTGAACCATCGGCACACCCTCAATCTCACCCTCACGCCCACGCTCTATCCTGTTCATTTTCTCCACGCGTCCACCCCCTCCATCAGCAAGTATCAAATCACAACAACTCTTCCTGATCCAAACAAAAAACAAGGCAGCCCACCGGGCTGCCCACCACTAACCAAATCAATAAAACTTCCAGCAAACCGCCTCACCCTCATACTAGCACGTTCCGCGCTATTCGAAAAGCGTCAGGTAGTCGCCGTAGCCCTCTTCCTCAAGATCCTCAACCGGCACAAACCTCAAGGAAGCCGAATTGATACAATATCGCAGCCCCGTCGGGTCAGGTCCATCCTCGAAAACATGCCCGAGATGGGAATCCCCCAGACGGCTGCGCACCTCCACCCGGGCCATGCCCAGGGTCAAATCCGCAAACTCCCGCACCGTCCCAGACTCAATAGGCTGCGTAAAGCTCGGCCAGCCTGTCCCGGAATCAAATTTGTCCAGCGAGCTAAACAGAGGCTCCCCGGACACCGCGTCCACATAGATCCCGGCATCCTTCAGGTCATGATACGGATTGTCAAAGGCCCGCTCCGTCCCATCCGCCTGTGTCACCTCAATCGCCAAATCATCCAGCGATGCCACCCGCGTCTCCAAATGGTAGAAGCCGTCCACAACCCGGTCCCCCCAAACCTCAGCCAGCCATTCATCCCGCCCGCTGGCCGTCCGGTAGGCCTCATAGTTCGACGAATTCAAGTCGCAAAAATCCTGATGGTAGTCCTCCGCCAGATAGAAACCCGTCAAATCCCGCACCTCCGTCACCACGGGCGCATCAAACACACCCGTCGCGTTCAGCCGTGCGACCAGATCCTCCGCCACCGCCCGCTCCGCCTCATCAGCCACGAAGATTGCCGTCCGGTACTGCGGCCCCCGGTCGTAGAACTGGCCACCATCGTCCGTTGGGTCGATGTGCGTCAGAAAATACCGCACCAGCTGCTCGTAATCCACCCTTTCAGCGTCATAAAACACCTTGACCGCCTCGTAATGGGCCGTCTCCTTGCTGGACACCGCCTCATAAGTCGCATCGCCCTCAGCACCCCCCGAGTAGCCCGACACGACCTCCACGACCCCGCGCAGCTTCTGAAAATCAGACTCCGTACACCAGAAGCAGCCACCCGCGAACACCGCCGACTCATAAGCCTCCAGCGCCTCCAGATCCAGCGCGGGCATTGCCGTCGGCAGTGGCTCAGCCCCACCAGCCGGCGCCTGTGAAGGTGCCTGGACCCCACACCCGCCGAGGCCAATAGCCAGCGCGGTCACCGTCAGGATCCCAAAAGCCCTCAAAAACTTCTTCTGCCGATGGTCCCTTCCATCAACACCCCCGCCTTCAGAAGCGGTCCGGCCAAATCTACGACGCCAAAAGATATCACCTAACCGGTTTCTCATAGCCCTATACCTCCTGATCTCCAGTGAGACCATTCAAAAAAAACAAGCAACAACGATACTCAAACTTACTTTGGATTTATACCCATTTTGCGACCGTTACAATCGGCTGAGCCACCGCCTTAATCCTTTTCTAATCTCTTCAACTCTCAACGGATCGTGCTATACTGAAATTAACGAAAAGCGGACAAAAAAGACGTCACACGAACGAAGGGAGGCCCCGCCATGACCCACACCGACCTCACCACAGGCGACATCAAAGCCCACATCAAGCGCCTGACCATCCCCGCCAGCATTGGGTGGTTCTTCAACACCATGTTCAACGTAGTGGACACCTTCTATGCCGGGAAGATCAGCACCACTGCCCTGGCGGGGCTCTCCATGTCCTTTCCCATCTTCTTCATGGTGATCGCATTCAGCTCGGGGCTGGGCACCGGGTCCACCGCCCTAATCTCGAACGCCCTCGGCCGGAAGTCCCGGGAGGACTACCACCGGCTGGGACTCAACGCCCTGGTTCTGGCCTGGATCCTGGGACTAGGCCTCATGGCAGTGGGACTCCTTGCCGGACGTCCAATTTTTGAGCTCATGGGTGCCGGGGGCGAGGTGCTGGATTACGGGGTCCGCTACATCGATGTGATCTTTTTGGGCGCGGTCTTCTTCATCTCCAATCACATATTGAATGCCATGCTGGCTTCCCAGGGGGATACCCGTTCCAACCGGAACTATCTGTTTGTGGCCTTCGTGCTCAACATCATCCTGGATCCTATTTTCATGTTCGGGTGGCTGGGTTTTCCGGCCATGGGCACCGCGGGCGTGGCCCTCGCCACCATTCTGGTGCAGCTCTACGGCAATGTCTATCTGGCCAGGAAGGTC
>WXFH01000051.1 GCA_009881125.1 Acidaminobacter sp.
AATTCAGAAGTCTGCTTGAATATAAGGCAAAGTGGTATGGGAGGCAGGTTGTTACTGTGGCCAGAAACTTTCCTTCAAGCCAATTGTGCTCAAATTGCGGATACAAGAATAAAGACGTTAAGAATCTTGCAGTTAGGAATTGGACTTGTCCGGAATGTGGCGCAATCCATGACAGAGATCTTAACGCAAGCATAAATATTAAAAACGAAGCCCTAAGGCTTCTAACCGCCGGTGCGACGGGGATAGCCTAATAAAAAACTGTTCGTTAGAACGGTGTTCTTAGGAATCCCGTGACTTGAGTCATGGGAGGTTCAACAAAAATAGTATTTAAATTTCATTACGGTATCTGACACCAAAATGAATTCGGAGACAGGTACACAGTGCGTCTTCGTACCTGACTCCAAATGACCCTTCCGGCTAAGCGAAAACCTTGGCGGCGACGCTGACACCCGCGCGGGCGTCCCGACAAAAATCATCTGCGCCTATGGTCTTGGCGTAGCTTTCCGTGAGGACGGCGCCGCCTACCATGATCCGGATGGGTGCCCCGGTCGCCCGCAGCGCCACAATCGTCTCCTCCATGCTGGACACCGTCGTGGTCATGAGGGCGCTGAGGCCCACCAATTGAATGTTCTCCGCCACCGCTGTACTGACGACTTTCTCTACCGGCACGTCCCGCCCCAGATCCAGCACATCATAGCCATAGCTCTCCAGCAGCACCTTGACGAGGTTTTTGCCAATGTCGTGCACATCCCCCTGTACCGTGGCCAGGAGAACCCGCCCCTTGGAGGTCATAGCCTCAGAGGACTCAGAGAGCTTCGCCCGGATCAGCTCAAAAGCAGCCGTCACGGTTTCCGCCGCCCGGATCAGCTGCGGCAGGAAGATCACTTTCGCCTCGTACCGCTGCCCAATCGCGTCCAGCGCCGGAATCAGGTGAAGGTCCACCACATCCAGAGGCGGCGTGGTCTCAAGCAGCACCTTGGTGCGCGCCAGAATCACGTCTTTTTGGCCTTCCAGCAGCAGCCGCTCAAAGCTGTCCGCAGGCAGGGCGTTTGCCGATGGTCGCCCGCCAGCACCCTGAGATGCCCCAGCCGCAGTCGATACAACCGTCGTCACCGAAGAAGGAGGTACCGCAGCCGCTGCACCGCTGCCATTCGTCAATTGCCCAATCAGCGCCGCCGCCTGGGCCGCAGAAGCGTGAGCCGCCGCGAGTACAGCGTCCTTTGCGTCCGAATCCTGCTTTGCCTGGTCCGCTTTTTCGTTTTGATAATCAATGTAGGCCACCGCCCCCTGGTCTTGATTGGCCAGCACGCGGAACGCCATCAGCGTATCCATGATGCCCTCCGCACCTGGATCGATGATCACCGCATCCAGTCCGCTGGTCAGCGCCATGGCGAAATAGGTGCGGTTGATCAGCGCCCGGTAAGGCAGGCCATAGGAGACGTTGGAAAGGCCCAGGGTCGTCAGCGCGCGGGTCGTCGTCTTGACCGCCCGGATCCCCTTCAAAGTCTCCATAACCGCAGCCTGCTGAGCAGACGCCGTCAGAACGAGACAGTCGATCATCAGCCGGCTCTCGTCAATGCCGTAAGTGGCAGCCGTGTCAATCAGCTTGCGGGCGACGGCCATGCGGCCATCGGCTGTTTCAGGGATCCCGTTTTCATCCAGACACAAGGCGACTATATAAGCGCCGTATTTCTTCGCTATCGGGAAAATCTTTTCCATGGAGGAGGGCTTGCCGTTGACTGAGTTGATGATGGCCACGCCGCTGTAGAGCCGGAGGGCACGCTCCAGCACAGCCGGCTTGGTGGAGTCAAACTGGAGAGGCGCCTCGATCAACCCGTTGAAGGCCTCGATGATCTCGCTCATGACCGCCATTTCATCCACAGCGGGCAGGGAGGTGCAGACATCCAGTACTTCAGCCCCATGGTTGATCTGGTCGAAGGCTTCCTTGATCGCCGCAGAAGAATTTCCAGCCAAAAACTGTGCTTTAAGGCCCTTGTTGCCGGACGGGTTGATCTTCTCACCCACCAGCGTGAACTTGCCCGTCAAAGCCACCTTTTGCTGAGCAGAGCAAACATAATCCCCGCGCTCTGCAGCAGGCGCCGGGCGATAATCCCCGCGAAGGCCGTTCAGCGCCTGAATAAATTCCGGTGTCGTGCCGCAGCAGCCGCCTATAATTTTGACGCCGCCCTGGACAAAGCGTTTGCCAAAGTCAGCGAAGGTCGCCGCGTCAACGGAAAACTCCGTGCGGCCGCTGACGGATACCGGCAGTCCCGCATTCGCCTGGACCATCACCGGTACCTTGGCGAATGCCAGGATCCGCTGAATGATGGGCTCCAGCTCTTCAGGACCTAAGGAGCAGTTGACGCCTATGGCATCTATGCCGAGGGCTTCCAGGGAAAGGATCATGATTTCGGGGTCCGTCCCGGTGAGGGTGCGGCCGTCATCCGCAAAAGTCATGGTCGCGAAGACCGGCAGGCTTGAATTTTCCTTGGCCGCCAGGACCGCAGCCCGGGTTTCCCCAAGGTCTGACATGGTCTCGATCAGGATGAGGTCTGCGCCGGTTGCCACGCCGGCGACGATTTGCTCTTTAAAATACTCGTAGGCACCATCAAAATCGAGGGCACCAATAGGTTTCATCATTTTCCCAATTGGACCGAGATCCAGAGCGATCAGGGCTTGCCGCTCACCGCGGGCAGCCTTGGCGTTCTCCACCGCCGCCGTGACTACCTCTGTCACCGAATAGCCGCTGGTGGACAGTTTGTAAGCGTTGGCGCCAAAGGTATTGGTCGTGATCACGTCAGATCCGGCCTCCAGATACTCACGGTGAATTCTTTGGATCAGCGCCGGATCCACAAGGTTTAATGCCTCCGGCAGCGTCCCGGGTTTCATGCCGTAGCGCTGGAGCATAGTGCCCATGGCGCCGTCGAAAATCATCAAATGCTCAGGGGCAAAAAGCGCCGTGAATGCAGCTGATGAAGTGTTATGTAGTTCGCTCAAAAAAATCACATCCTCAGATTATTTTAATCGTTGTATTATCTCACTGTTTAAGTCGTTGATTTATTATACCTCATTTCGAGCTGACACTGGCAAAAAAGACGCCCGCTTACCGGCGGCGCGTACACGTCTCCTTCAGCGGGCAGAGGTCACAGCTTTCAAGGCCGCAGCGGTGAGGTTTGGCCGATGGTGTCGTTTCTTCCCCCAGTACCTTGGGCAGCACCCCCAGAATCGCCACCACGCTTTTTCGAGGTGTCAGGAGGTAACTGTCGCTTAGGGAGACGCCAATGCGCTTGTGGGCCACCAGGGCCTCCAGAATGGCCTTCTGAATGGTCAGGGACAGGTCGCCGTAACCGGGACTGTAGCGAAAGGTCAGGTCACCGGCACGGCTGCGGATTTCGGCCTCGCATTTGTCGCACCAGGCCTCCGTTAAGGCCGAAGCGCAGGCGTCCGCGATCAGGCCGGCGGTGGGGGACAGATGGCTCTTTAAAGTAATCAGTCGTTCCGCCTGGGGGCCCAGCGTGCAGGCCATGAGGTAAACGGTGTCGCAGGGTGCCAGCAGCTTCGCGATGTCCTTTCCGAGAAGGGGCTCCGACAGCCCTTGGAGCCAGATCCCCTCGGCTGTCTTCTTTTCGACGGGGAAGGGGTTATAAATCCATCGGCCAACCAGCTTTGCTTCAAGCTCGGACGAGAGAGCCTCGACTTCAGCGAGGGTCTGGGGGTCGGCCTGTTCGGGCTCGCGGATGCCCAGGTACCGAAGGACTTCGTCGCGATTGATCACACTATCCCTCTTTTCTGGTGCTGAGGGCCTTGCGGATGGAGCCGATGCTCTCCATGATGCGGCGGGTAGGCTCCGGGCGGTTCATGGTATAGAGGTGGATGCCGTCGACACTGCCGCTGGACATGAGATCGATGATCTGGTCGACCGCGTAGGCGATGCCGGCTTCCTGAAGAGCCTCCGGGTTGTGCTCGTATTTGTCGAGGATGCGCATAAACTTTGGCGGCAGGTTGCAGCCGGACAGCTCCTGGATCTTTTTGATCTGGTTGATGTTAAGGACGGGAAGGATGCCTGCCAGGACTGGGGTTTTGATGCCGAGGAGCTCCATCTTCTCTCTGAACTGGTAGAAGAGCTCGTTGTCAAAGAAGAGCTGGGTGATCAGGAAGTCGAGGCCGGTTTTGGTCTTGAATTTCAGGTTTTTTAGGTCGTCAATTTTGTTTCGGGACTCAATGTGGCCCTCCGGATAGCAAGCGCCGCCTATCGAGAAATTGTCAAACTTATGGATGTCTTCAATGAGCTCATAAGCGTACCTGTATTCCGGTGTCCAGGACTTGTCGTCGAGGAGCGCCTGAGGGATGTCGCCGCGCAGGGCTAGAATGTTTTCAACGCCGCTGGCGCGGATCTTTTCCAGGGTCTCGATCATGCTGGACCTGGAGGAGGTGACGCAGGTGAGGTGGGCAATCGATTCGATGCCATAAGTATTCTTGATTTTAGAGGCAATTTCTATGGTGTTGTCCTGGCTCGTCCCGCCGGCGCCGTAGGTGACGCTGATGAAGTCCGGGCGCAGGTCTTTCAAGGCCTCGATGGTTTCATAGATCGTTTCGATAGGGTAGTTGGCCTTGGGCGGAAAGATTTCAAAGGAAACAGTCGGCCGGGTGGTAAGGAGCATATCTCTGATTTTCATGGGGGCGTCTTCCTTTCGTTGGCTATAACTTTGCTGTATTAGGATCAGTGGCCGGGTGTTTCAAAGGATTTTAAAGATTTCAGGCAAAAAACAAAGCTCTACCGAAGTAGAGCTACGCATGTCGTGATCTCATCTCCCGGTTAAACCGCTGGACTTAGCACCACGCCCTTTTGGGCAGGTTGCCGGACTTCGCAGGGCCAGTTCCCTCCGTCACTCTGGATAAGTGCCATCCCGGACGGATGGCGGCTATTGAATTGAACTAATTATAAAAAGTAAGCGGGCAGATGTCAAGGCGAAATTCTGAATTTTTAGTTCTGTTTTCGCGTCTTTTTGAAAGAACAATCAGTTTATAAGGTAAAAGCGCCTGAAAGTATTGACTATCAACGGTTACAAAAATATAATAAATATTTTCTAAAACCCTTGAATTCGTCCGAAAGTTCTGATATTATTCATAACAATATATCGATATTCATTTGCGACGACGGGAAACGGAAAACGCAAACGGTTGCCACAGAGAGTCAACATTTGGTGAGAGTTGACGCAGTGCCGCGCATTTTCAAATCATCCCTGAGCAGAAACGCTGAACACCTTGTTGTTTGAGGCATGTAAGTGTTTTCGGCTGGCCCCGTTATCGGCCCAGGCTTGATAGAGCCGAGTGAGTGGCATTCGTGCAAATAAGGTGGTACCGCGGAATATTCCGTCCTTTCATAGTGAGAGGGCGGTTTTTTTGTTGGAAGAAAAAGGAAAAGCGGCAGAATTGGAGGGCTTTCAAATGGCATTACACATGGTTAAAGACAAGGTGACTTATCACGATTTCGTGGACTTCAAAGCGGCAAAGGAAACACTCAAACCTGTGATCCGTGAAACGCCGCTTATTTTCAGTGAGGCGTTCAGCGAAGAATGCGGCAACCGCGTCTACATAAAGCCGGAAAACTTGCAGGTCACGGGTGCGTTCAAGATCCGCGGCGCTTTTAATAAAATCAATAAATTGACAGACGAAGAAAAGGCGCGGGGCGTCATTGCGTCCTCAGCGGGCAACCACGCCCAGGGCGTCGCATTGGCCAGCACCCGACTCGGTGTCAAGTCCACCATAGTGATGCCAAAGACCACACCCATCATCAAGGTGGAGGCCACGAGAAACTATGGTGCGACTGTCGTGCTCGCTGGCGACTGCTATGATGAAGCATACGATGAAGCTATGCGGCTGCAAAAAGAGCAAAACAGTGTCTTCATCCATCCTTTTGACGACCTGGATGTGATTGAGGGTCAGGGGACCATCGGCGTGGAGATCCTTGAAGACCTGGAGGATGTGGACGTGGTGCTGGTGCCTATTGGCGGCGGCGGACTGATCGCGGGCATTGCGCTGGCTATGAAGCAGCTGAAGCCATCCGTAAAAATTGTGGGGGTCGAGCCGGAGGGCGCCATGGCTATGAAAGCGTCCGTCAAGCAGGACGAGATCGTGTGCCTGACCCACGTGGATACCATAGCGGACGGCGTTGCCGTCAAGAAACCGGGCAAACTGACCTTCGACATCATCCGGGAGTACGTGGATGAAATCGTCACCGTCAGCGACCGCGAAATCATGGAGTCCTTCCTGATGCTGCTCGAAAAGCACAAACTGATCGCGGAGAACTCCGGGGCAGTCGCGCTGGCGGCGCTCAAGAAGCTTCACGTCTTCAACAAGAACGTCGTCAGCGTCGTCAGCGGCGGCAATATTGACGTGGTGACCATCTCCACGCTGATCAACAAGGGTCTCGTCTCCCGTGGGCGGCTCTTCTGCTTCAGCGTTGAGCTCCCCGACAAGCCGGGCGAGCTGGTCAGAATCTCCGAAGTCTTGGCAAGACTCAATGCCAACGTTATAGGTCTCGACCACAACCAGTTCAAGAATACCGACCGCTTCATGAACGTCGAGCTGGAAGTCACTTGCGAGACCAGTGGCCATGCCCATATTGATGAAATTCAGCGGGAACTGGCGAAGATTGGGTACAAGGTGAGAAAGGTCTATTAGAAACTCGGTGTCAGCGGCCTTTGGCCTATCGACCCCCAGTTTCACAACAAGAGAAACTCGGTGTCAGCGGCTTTTGGCCTATCGACCCCCGGTTTCACAACAATAAAAGAGAGAGCCTCAGTGAAGCGTCACGCTTTCACCAGGCTCTCTCTTTCGTTTGAGAGAAACTCGGTGTCTGACACCAAGTTCCATCTTTCATTTAAAAGAAACCGGGTGTCAGCGGCCTTTGGCCTATCGACCCCCAGTTTCTCCCTCTTTTCTAAAGCTCACTCGAAATCTTTCTGATAATCCCCATAGGGGTCTGCTCCAGGTCCTGCCCAAGCGGGTTATCCTTCAGGATTTTCGCAATTTTAAGCCTGTCCATGCCCGGATGGGAAGTGCCCAAAATGACGCCGCTGATGTCATTGATGTCCGCAATCGCCACCTTGATGCCCCTGAGGTGGGCGCTGATTTCCCGGGCGACCTCGTCAGGCTTGTCCGGCCCCAGGACGACACATTGGTTGTACGGCGGCAGGGTATTCGGCGTTGGGCCGTCAATGGACGACGCCTTGTAGCCCGCGAGCTGGTAGAAGACGCCTTTCTTTCCAAGAGGCTTCGTCACTGCGCTGGCCGCCGCCGCCATCATGATGCGCGGCACCCCGCACTCCCTGAGGGCCATTTCCATGGTTTCAGGAATGCCTAGGCCAATCCCGGCCGGCGTCTTGGTGACATATTTGGAAAGCACTTTAGCCAGCTTGCGCGGCTTGATATCCTTCATATAGTGCGCGCGGCCCTGAGTGATCGCGACGATCTTTTCCGTAATAAACAGGATGTCGTCCTTTTCCAGGTGCTCCCTGGCGTAGGTGTCGACGATTTCCTTCAGTTGATCGCCAAACATGACAACGTGGGTCTTGATGGGAATGCGCAGGAAGCGCTCGCCGCCAATCTCAATTTCGGGATATTTAACTTTCTTTGGCTTAGCAGGTTGAGCCGGTTGTGCAGGTTGGTTGGGTTCAGTCATGGTCAAATCCTCCATTCAATTGGTCGAGAGGTCATTTGGATCCCTCGTTGTGCCGATGGTCACCTATCGGCAGAGCACTGGAAGCGATGCGCTGGATCATAGTCGCTTCAGGCGCGCCAAGCCGTATTGTTTTATGTAAGCCTCTGGCTGCGAAAAAGAGTGTGATGGCGGGCAAAAGCCAGCTGGATAAAGCGTAGGGCAGGTAGGCCGCGGTAGAGACGCCGGTGACGGTGGCCACCAGGATGCCGTTGATATTCCACGGAATGAGCGGCACGCACACCACGCCGGTATCGCTGATGGTCCGGGCCAGCAAACGGCGGTCGATCTTGAAAGCGTCGTACTTTTCTTTAAAGTAATTGCCGGTGATCAGCGTGGTCATGGTTTGATTGCCGGAGACCAGACTGACCAGCAGACTGATCATGCCCGTAGAGAAGATCAGGTGGCCTCTGGTGCCGAGATGTCTTGAGGCTCTGTCCAGAAGCGGCTCGAGACAGCGAATCAACTGAAACAGACCGCTCAGGGCAGAGGCAATGGCTATGAGCAGCAGCGCGCCCATCATAGAGGTCAGGCCGCTGCCTGAAAACAAGGCGCCAAGGGGACCGCTGCCTTCGAGACCGGTGAGCAGAGGCATCCACTCGAAGCCGCCCCCAAGGAGGCCGCTCCCAATGCTGAGGACGAGTGCCGCGCCAAGACTGACGACCATGTTCTGGCGCAGGACGAGCACGAAAAACAGCATCACTGCGGGTGGAATCAGCTGGGCGGGAGCGATTTCAAAGCTCTGACCCAAGAGCTGCCTGAGGGCGTCAAGGGACTGGGCCTGTGAATCGCTGGCAGAGGGTCCGAATAAACCATAGGATATGGTTGTCATTATAAACACTGGAAGGGTGGATGACAACATATAAACGAAATTTCCTTTCAAATCCGTACCGGTAATTTCCGAGACGAGGTTGAAATTGCTCGACATGAGGGAGGTTCGGTCGCCCGTGTAGGCCCCTGAAACCACGGCGCCCACGATCATGGCCTCGTTCAGCCCAATGCTTCTGGCAATCGCTATGAAGACCAGTCCTACGGTAGAGGTGGTCCCAATGCCGGAGCCTAGGATCATGGACACGGCGACGCTGGACAGATAAGCTGCCACCGCCAGATTAAAGCCGGAAAACGCGTCAATGGAATAGGCCATTAAGGAGGCCAGGACCCCCGTCTGCATCCACAGGGGAATGATCATGCCCACCAGGGCCAGCATCATAAGCACCGTTTTGACTTTGTAGATACTGTCGAGCGACGCTCGAACCAGCGGCCTGACGGAATAGCCGGCGTGCAGGGCGAGGCCGAGGAAGATCAGGTAACCGGTCACCAGCCCCCAGTAGATGGGCTTTCCGAACGCTATGGACGCGCCCAGGGCTGAGATCGTGATGAGCAGGCCCAGGCTGACGACCAGGGTGGACAGGGGCTTTGGCCCGGTGGGATCAAGTGCGCTTTTTGCCGATGGCACCGGATCTGACATTCCAGAGGTTTGATGAACAGTTTGCTTCGGTGACGGATGATCAGGCATGTGAGACCTCCTGAGTTGTGACTGCGATCATTCTTATATTATCATAGTTGCCATGACAGAATAAGTCATCCTTAAAAGTAGGCAAAAAAATTTACGGCTATAACGTGAATTTAACATTAATCGGGTATATTAAAGAAGATAACGCTGGAGGTGTATTGCATGAATTCAGGTACTTCAGGCCAGGGGCAGGTTGCCGCGACCGCCCAGCCAAAGACAAAGATTTTGATAATAGAGGACGACCAGAACATTTCAGAGCTCATCCGCTACAATCTGGAGGCCACCGGCTATACGGTCCTTGCGGCTTTTGACGGGGAGACCGGTTACAGGCTGGTCGGCGAAGAGCGTCCTGATCTCGTCGTCCTGGATCTGATGCTGCCTAAAATGGACGGCATTGAGATCTGCAACCGGATCCGCCGCACCGAGGAGCTGAGCCATACCGCTGTCATCATGGTGACTGCCAGGGGCAGCGAGACCGACCGCATAGTGGGACTGGAAATTGGCGCAGATGACTACATGACCAAACCTTTCAGCGTCAGGGAACTGGAGGCGCGGATCCGTACCGTGCTCAGGCGGGCGAAGACGCAGCCGGAAGAGACAGCGAGCACGGGTGTCATCAGGGTCGAAGACATTGAAATTGATCTGGACAAGCATGAAGTCAGAAGAGGCGCCAAGGTGTACGTCCTGACCCTTAAGGAATTTTCCCTGCTTAAAATGCTGGCGGAAAACCGCGGCAAAGTACTGACCCGCAACCTGCTGCTGGACGAGATCTGGGGCTATGACTATTTTGGAGAAACAAGAACAGTGGATGTTCACATCCGCCATCTTCGAAGCAAGATCGAGGATGAGCAGCACGGCAATTTGATCGAGACCGTGCGTGGGGTAGGGTACAAACTTAAGTAAGACAGAGGCCGCTGTGGAAAACATGACATAGGATAGGAGCGTCTATGCAAAGAAGATTGTTTGCCATTTTTTCGTTTATCATTATTCTCACGGTGCTGTTTATGGCACTGATGTCCAACAGCCTGATCCGCCAAAGTTACATGAACGGCATTGAAGAGCGTCTGAGCTCGGATGCCAGGTACATTTCGCGCCTCCTTGAAATGGAAGGGGACGACCTTGGCAATGTGACGCCGGAGTTTCAGACTCTGTCCAGGGATCTGGACTTTCGGATTACTTTGATTGCGGCGGATGGGGTTGTCCTCTACGATTCCAGCCAGCCGGCGGAGACCCTTGAAAATCATGGGAGCCGCGCTGAGGTTGTAATTGCCATGGCGGGTCAGGTGGGGCGGAGCAGCAGGGCTTCAGCGACCATCGGCACAGAGCTTTTATATGTGGCGGTGCCGAATCCGGCGCCGGACAGCGAGGTGGCTGTCATTAGACTGGCGGTGCCGCTGACCTCGGTGGATCAGTATACGCGCAATTTGATCCAGATTGTCATTGGGGTCGCGGTGATTGGCCTCGTGGCCGCGCTGACCCTGGGGTACCGCTGGATCGTGTCCCTGATGCGGCCAATCAAGGAAATGAGCAGCGCCACCAAGCGCATTGCGTCGGGGTATTACGGCGAGAAGGTTTATGCCGACTCAGGGGATGAGTTTGGGGAGCTGGCCAGGAGTTTCAACACCATGAGTGATGAGCTGAAGGTCAAGCTGGAGGAGACCGGTGCCCAGAATACCCAAATGAACGCCATCCTGTCCAGCGTGCTCAATCCGGTTATTGCGGTGGACCGGGAGCTTCGGATTCTGTTTATCAACGGCTCCGCCAAGAAGATTTTTGGTGCTGATGGTCTCGAGCCTAAAGGCCGCTACATCCTGGACTTCGTGCGCAACTCCAAAATGGTGGAGACGCTTACGGGCTTGATGAAAACCAACGAGCCGACCGTCCGGGAGATTGAACTGACCGCCGCCGGCCGGGACGTCTACAACGTCTACGCGAATCCAATCCGGGAATTCAAGGAGGGTGGCCGCAATATTGGTGTCGTCATGATTTTCCAGGATATTACGGAAATACGCCAGCTGGAAACCATGCGCAAGCAGTTTGTCGCCAACGTCTCACACGAGCTGAAGACGCCGCTGACCAGCATCAAGGGGTTTGTGGAAACCTTGCGGGGCGGTGCAGTGGACGACGTCAGGGTACGGGACAGATTCCTGGAAATTGTCGAGTCTGAAGCCACGCGCCTCAGCGAGCTGATCGATGACCTGCTGATCCTGACGGACATTGAGCGCAGGACCGAGGATGGTGTCTATGAGCCAATTGATTTAAGGAAGACCATCTGTGATGTGGTGCTTATGCTCGAAGACAGCGCGGCGACAAAGTCCATTGCCATTCAGAAGCTGCTGCCGGAGACGCTGCCAATTCTTCATGGCAACCCGAACTGGTTTAAGCAGATGGTGATCAATTTAATTGACAACGCCGTCAAGTACACGCCGGAGGGCGGTCATGTGACGGTCAAGGTGACTTTTGACGCTAAGGACATCACCCTTTCGGTCCGCGACAACGGCATTGGGATAGAGCGAGACCACCTTGGGCGGCTGTTTGAGCGTTTCTACCGGGTGGACAAAGCCCGCTCCAGAGATGTAGGGGGTACCGGCCTGGGGCTGGCCATTGTGAAGCATATTGTCCTGTCTTTTGGCGGGGTGATCTCCGTCAAGTCAGAGCCGGGCAAGGGCAGTGAATTTACCGCGAAGCTTCCAAGGACGGATGCGGGGCAGCGAGTGCTCTAGAAAAGATATAAGAGTTGTATGAGTTGTAATAAGTACGTGAAGGCGTTTATAATGAGAGGGAGGGATGAGGTTAATACATTCCTCCCTCTTTAATTACATCATCTTGACTTGGAGGTACAACACGTCATGAAGCCACAAAATGTAACACTGATATATTTCAGTCCCACCGAAAATACGAAAAAAATTGTGGAAGCTATAGGCGCTGGCGCAGGCTTGGTTTCTAAAGCTTATGATCTGACGCTTCCTCAAAATAGGGATTTCACACTTGAATTTGGGCCTGAGGATCTAGTGGTGTTTGGTGTGCCTGTCTATGCAGGGCGTATTCCGGAACTGATGGCAGAGTGGATGGTTCGTCTCAAGGGCAATGGGACGCCGGTCATTATGGCGGTGGTCTATGGAAACCGAGATTATGAAGATGCACTGATTGAACTCAGGGATTTATTGACGTCGCGGGGGTTTCTCGGGTTGTCCGGCGCTGCCTTCGTAGGCGAGCATTCTTATACAACCCGGGTCGCTTCCGGCCGGCCGGATGAAAACGATCTGGCTGTGGCAGAGGCATTTGGCGCGAAGAGCGCTGAACTCGCAGTGGCCGCGGGGAAGGACGCGGACTATGTCACTGTCAGCGGCAATTCGCCTTATAAACCGCGTGGGGTTATGCCACCTATGGCGCCGGTCACGACGGATGCCTGCATTCGCTGCGGCATTTGCGCAGCCTTTTGCCCGACGGCTGCCATTGACAGCACGGACTTTTCAAAAATCGAAGCAGAGAAATGTATCCGCTGCTGCAGCTGTATCCGCAGATGTCCGACAGAGGCAAAGAGCTTTCAGCACGAGAGCATACTTCAAATCAAGAACCGTTTGATAGAAAACTTTGCGGATGTTCGAAAAACAGTGGAGTGTTTTTATATCAAAAGGTAATGGGTTTTTAAAAAGACATGAGGGCAGCGTGAGTCAGAAAATCGGCGATCGCTGCTCTTTTTTGCTCGAATGCCCCTTGACAGGGGGGGTGTGCCTATGGTAAAACTAATACATAGATACCCTGAGGGGGTATAAAACTCGGTGGCGCGGACTGAAGTATTACTGTAATATTTCATCAGCCGTGAACCTCGCTTCGCCTTAAGCCGCGCTTTGCGTGACTCAAGGCTGCGCTTCGGTCGCGGGCTGCGCCCTATTCAAAGAAAGATAACGCCATACTTCAGAGAGCAAGCTCTCTTCGCATGTTGCCACCTTACTTTGTGCGGACTGAAGTATTACTGTAATATTTCATCAGCCGTGAACCTCGCTTCGCCTTAAGCCACGCTTTGCGTGACTCAAGGCTGCGCTTCGGTCGCGGGCTGCGCCCTATACAAAGAAAGATAACGCCATACTTCAGAGAGCAAGCTCTCTTCGCTCGGCGCCACCTTTCTTTGTGCACGTCTGTTAGCCAATCAAAATCGCCCATAGAGCGACCTATTAGGAGGAAATTACATGTTAGTATTAGACCAGAATAATTTCGAACAAGAAGTATTGCAAGCAGAGGGCTTTGTGCTCGTGGATTACTGGGGTGACAGCTGTGCGCCATGTTTAGCGCTCATGCCGGATGTCGAAGCCCTCGCAGCGGAATATGAAGGCAAGGTCAAATTTGGCAAACTCAACACGAATCAGGCACGCCGCTTAGCCATCTCCCAAAAAGTTTTAGGGCTTCCTACCATTATCCTTTACAAAGACGGTCAGAAGGTCGCAGACGCGACGAAAGACAGAGCGACGAAAGCCGGCATTAAAGAGATGATCGAGGCACACCTCTAAACTATCAGGCACAGGCCCTTGTGGTCTAAACCACGGCAAAACCTAGCCAACCCGGAGGTCAAAGCATGACGAAACTGGATCAAATACAAAAACAATTTAGTGAAAATTACGAAAGCAATGAAGAGATCATGCGCCGCCTGAAAAGGATCGAGGGACAGATCAAAGGCATTCAGAGAATGGTCGAGGAAGAAAAGCCTTGTCGGGATGTCCTGACTCAGGTATCGGCCGTCAGGGCAGCGACCAATAAGGTCGGCAGCGCCATTCTCGAAAAATATTACCGTCGCAGCATGGTGGAAATAGCAGCGGGAGATCACCCGGACGAGGCTATGGATGAGCTTCTGGATACAATTCAGAAATTCCTGGGCTTCGTGGAGGCGTAAGAAACGCGACATTCATAAGTTAGAAAGGTCAGTCGTTGAGGTGGATGCTGAAGGTGGGGAAGAGTGACCATCGGCTAAAGCTCTGGGAAATTTTGCGACTGGCCTGATTTTTAAAAACTTTAGCCCCGCCCACCCCGGACGGGGAATATGAGACGAAAGACTGGTGACACAATGACAACAGCTTCATTTTTCAAATTCCTGGGCAAGCTCCAGAAAAACCTGGCCGTCAGCATCCCCGCCTTCATGATCCTGGGCGTGCTCGCCGGCAACTTCTTCAACGTCAGCGCCCTCAAAGGCCTGATTCTGCCGCTGACCTTCTTCATGGTCTACCCTATGATGGTGACCATGGACCTGAAGTCCCTTCTCAAAAAAACCAACACGAAGCTGCAGGTCACGACACAGCTGGTCAACTTCATTCTCATGCCCGCCGTGGGTTACTTAATGGCCACGACCTTCTTCAAGGATCAGCCTTACCTGGTTCTTGGCATTCTCCTGACGTCCCTTCTGCCGACCAGCGGCATGACGATCAGCTGGACCGGCATGGCCAAAGGCAACATCCAGGAAGCCGTTAAGATGACTGTCATAGGTCTCATTCTCGGATCCGTCCTGGCACCATTTTACCTCGTTTTCTTCCTGGGCACCTCCATCTCCATCCCAATGACGGACATAGCCCGCCAGATCCTCATAGTGGTCTTCCTCCCAATGCTGGCCGGCTACTTTACCCAGCGCGAGCTTATCCGCCGCCACGGCGCCGAGAAGTTCCAAAAGGTCTATAAGAGCCGCTTCCCGCTGATTTCGACCCTGGGCGTCCTGATGATCGTCTTTATCGCGGTGGCGCTGAGAGCTAAGATCCTGGTCTCCAACCCGGCACTGGTGCTGCAGCTCCTCGTGCCTCTCGTGCTGATCTATCTCGTCAACTTCACCCTCAGCACGCTGATTGGCCGCTTCATGTTCAAACGCGAAGACGCCATTGCCCTCATCTATGGCACTGTCATGCGAAACCTGTCCATCAGCCTTGCCATTGCTATGACGGCGTTCGGCGCCCAGGGGGCAGAAGCCGTACTCGTCATCTCTCTCGCCTTCGTCATTCAGGCCCAGGCAGCCGCCTGGTATGTCAAACTGTTCAGCCGGTTCTACCCGCCAAAGACAGAGCCAAGTACATCAAATTTGAAATATCTGTGCAAAAGAATGTAAAACCTGCTGGCAAAATTCAAGCTTATAATCCATTTGCCTTTGTGCAATTATTTTGGGAATGCACTACCAGTACCCTGTAAATTCTAAAACTATAACATACAACTGCGGTAAAATTTCGAAGTGCAAGGCGGAGGAAGTAGCGATACTAGGCAGTATCGCGGATAACGACAACGCAGCAATGCGGAATTTTAACCTGTTGAATGTCGAGTTTTAGTGTTTACAGGGTACTAGGTACGGCTGCCGATGGTTTGGCGCAGACCGCATTGAGCAAGTAAATCCTGAAAGAGTGGAAGACGGTGTCAGACACCAACTTCCAACACCGCGTTTCAAGCACATAATCCGTCCTGAGAACGTGGAAGAGGGTGTCAGATACCGCCTTCCACCTGCTTAATTAATCCACACCGGGAGGTGAACGCTGTGAACACTATCTACGACTGGTTTATGGCACCCCTGGAGACACTCCGTTTAAAGGCCGTCAGAAAAGCCTTAATGCCCGGAGCCGCGGGAAACGTCTTGGAAATTGGCACCGGTACAGGCGCGAATCTTCCGTTCCTGGACTACGAGAAGGTCGATACCTTGACCCTGAGTGACATTAAACTATCAAAGCGGGCAAAAAACTTCAAATTTCCAACAGACGTAAAAGTAGTCATGCTGGAGGCGCCGCTCGAAGACCTGAAAGTCCCGCCTCAGTCCTTTGACAGTATTATCTTCACGCTGGTCTTTTGCTCTGTCTCCGACCCCCTGGAAGGCTTGAAGCGCGTCTACGACCTCCTGAGGCCCGGCGGCAGGATCTACTTCATTGAACACGTCATGCCGGATCACAAGCATCATCATGTCAGGAAAGTGGTCAATGGCGTCAACCCTCACTGGAGCAAAATTGCCAGCGGGTGCAACCTGAACAGGGAGACCCTTGAGACCATTAAAGAAGCAGGCTTTCTCCTGGAACGCCACAGCACCTCCCTGGGGGGCGCGCTGATCGAAGGCGTGGGCATCAAACCAGAGATGTAAATTTCACTCCTAATTATTGAAGCCCCTTCATGGGCGACGCGTTGGCCACCTGTGCCACGCCCGTCCTACAAAGGGGCTTCTTTAATTTTACCAGTTCAATTTCACTGATAATCTGTGACTGACCCCCTCAACCTGGGTATAGACACTCCCGTAGACTGCAAAATGAACCCCAAGGAGTGAGCCCGTTGAAAATAAACGAAACCAGAGTCAGCCGCCTGGTGGACTATGTCCGCGGCGTACTGAAAAAACAGGACGGCAAGTCGCTGTACCTCGAGTTCCGCTCAGATCTGGAAGCTGTGACCCCTCAGGAGGTCTTTGAAATTATGAACCACGTCTGGTCCTCCGGCACAGGCTATGATGACATTCTGAGCGTCCTCGACAAGATCATCAACGTGTTCTATCATGCGCTCAGCAGCTACACCTGGCCAAAACCAGAACCCAATTCCTTTATTGATCTTATGCTGCGGGAAAATCAAGCCATGAACGCGAAGATGGACCAGGTCAAGGCTGTGCTCAAGCAGGGGAAAACCCTCGAGAACCGTGAAAAGCTCCTCGAGACCCTGACTCCGCTCCTTGAGTTTGAGGCCCATTATCTCAAAAAGGAAAACATCCTCTTTCCAGTCATGGAGCAGCGCATGCCGCGCTTCGAGGGTGTCGGCATTATGTGGGCACTCCACGACAACACCCGTGCCAACCTCAAACATGTCATTCAGATGCTGACCGAGGGCACCGCGTCTGAGCAGGAAATTAATGCCGAGCTTGGCCAGCTCTTCTTCAATATGATTGGCCTCGACCAGAAGGAATCCCTGATCCTCTATCCCTGTGCCTCAGAGGTCCTTGATCCCGAAACCTTCAAAGCCATGACCCAGCAAAGCTTTGAGTATGGCTTCCCGTTTCTCGATCCCCAGACCCTTCCAGAGCCTGTTTCTGCCGATGGTCTCAGTGCCCCGCACCCCACCCCCAATTTTCAAGGTCTTGAAATCAACACCGGCACCGGCACCCTCAGCGCCGACCAGCTGGTGATGATGCTCAACGCGCTGCCGGTGGATATTACCTACGTAGACGAAAACGATAAAGTCAGATATTTCTCCAGACCAAAGGATCGCTTTTTCCCAAGGTCGAACGCGATTATAGGAAGGGACGTGCGCTACTGCCACCCGCCCCAAAGCGTCGACAAAGTCCTTGACATAGTCCAGGCCTTCAAAGAAGGTCACCAGGACACCGCCAGCTTCTGGATCGACCTCAGAGGCAGAAAAGTCCTGATCCAGTATTTTGCCCTGCGAACCCCTGGTGCTTCTGCCGATGGTCCCCCAACCTACCGCGGCGTCCTGGAAGTCAGCCAGGACATCACGGACATCCAGAAAATGGAGGGACAGAGGCGCCTGCTGTCCTGGGAAGAGTAGATATTTACAAGAACATAAACGACTAACCCAAGATGACCTATAAACAAAATTTCTGCAAGAGCTTGTGGAAATTAACTTCTATTGGGTATTAAATACTATGGATGCACCGGTTTCAGTCTAACTGTCAAATCTAATTTCCCTCTTTGGAGGACAAAATGTCCGAAAAATCGAATTTAATAAATATAAGTTCAGAGAAGCCCTGCTGCGGACTTGTTATAGGGAAATTCATGCCGCTGCATTTAGGGCATGCAGCCTTGATCCGGTTTGCTATGGAGCGGTGTGAGCGTCTGACGGTGGCGGTGATTTCGAAACCATCTGATCCTATTTCTGCGGAGATCAGGTGTAGCTGGTTTGAAAAGCTGTTTGGTTCGTCATTAAGCGTCAGGGTCGTAGACCTTAGAGAAGTTCATCTGCCGGTAACCGGAGAGCATACACCGGAAGCAGAGGCGGCTTGGACCCGTTATTTCGCTGAAGAATTTTCAGAGACGGATATCCTTTTTTCCTCCGAAAGCTATGGGGACGTTCTGGCTGCGGCCTTGGACATTCCCCACTGCCTCTACGACCCAAACAGGGACAGCCACCCGGTTTCCGGCGCTCAAATACGAAAGCATCCGGAAGCGTTCAAGCACTACCTTCCAGAACTGGTTTACGAGGATCTGAAGCGCATGCGTTTTTAGTATTCAGCCGTGGATCGGATTGGTTTGCTTTATTGCATTTATGCTACTTCTAAATTTGCAGCCCCATTTCTATACCCACTGGTCCCATAGCACTTAGTGCTGTTGGCTGCCGGTGGGCTTTTTTCATTTTGCTCGGATTGCCGCCCGGAGTCACTTGCGGGTTCAATGAAAGCAGAAGATTTCACCTGAATTTAACACAGTCCTAACGCAGAAAAAATAATGGACAGGTATGATGGGCTCAAGGGTGGTATGCGAATAGGAGGTAACCTTGTTGAATCGACCAAAGCTTGTTAATAATATAAGAAAAATGGATGATATGCTGATGACCATGATCATCTTAATTCAAGAGCAACTGGAAATTACTAAATCCGCCTTGATGAATCAGGACAAAGAGCTCGCTTATCAGGTGAAAAAAATGGACAAACGCATAGATGATCTCGAAATGGAGATTGAACGCGAATGTATTGATGCCATTGCCCTTCAGCAGCCCTTGGCCTGTGATCTGAGGCGGATCGAGTCCACGCTCAAGATGATCACGGATCTGGAGCGTTTAGGGGATAATAACGTGAATATTGCCCGTATTGTTTTAGCCCAGAAAGAGCGCCTTACAATCAAACCCCTGATTGAGCTTCAGAAGTTGTTTGAGCTGGTGGCGCTGATGCTTCGTCAGTGGACAGACAGCTATGTGCGCGCCAGTGTTGAGCTTGCCGTTCTGACGGCTCGAATCGATGATGAAGTGGATCTTATCTATGAAACCTTTTACCGGGGCATGCTTGAAATCCTGGTAGACCATCCGGAGCAGCGCGACCAGATCGTCGCCTACCTGTTCGTTGGGCGGTATCTCGAGCGCATGGGAGATCATATCACCAATCTCAGCGAGCGCGTTGTGTACACCGTAAGCGGTGAACGAGTGAGCTTCTAAATTTTGCCGATGGTTACGGTTCACACATGGTTATTTATTTAAATCCACACTGAGAGAGTGAGGAGGGCACGTGCCAGGTGGGCGCGTGTTTTTCTTGCGTTGAAATTCTGTATTGATGTTTTCAAGGTAATTGTGTATAGTCTAAAAAATCACATAAATTAGATCTTTTAACTCAAAAAATGAGCATTGAAAATATAATTGGGGAGGCACCTTACAAAAAATGAGAAAAGGTTATGATGCCAAATTAAAGGAAGTTAAAGAACTGGTACTCGAAATGGGCAATATAGTGGCAGACGAAATAGAATTAGCTATGGTAGCGCTGCTGACCCAGAATGCGGAGCTGCTCATACGGGTCAGGGAGCTCGAAGAGCAGTCGGACGCGCTGGAGCATAAGATTGAGGATACCTGCGTCAGTCTTGTAGCGCTGCAGCAGCCTGTAGCGAAAGACCTGAGGCTGATTACCTCAGCGCTGAAAATTGCCACAGACCTCGAGCGTATGGGCGATCACGGCGTGAATATTGCCAATGTCGTAGAGCGGCTGAGCAAGGAAACCTACATCAAACCCTTGGTGGATCTGCCAAAGATGGCGTCTCTGGTCAACAAGATGATCCGCGGCAGTCTTTCCAGCTTCGTGCATGAGGACATGGATGAAGCCTGCAAAGTAGCACAGCTGGATGACGAAGTGGATGCGATTTACGAGAAGATTTATATTGAGCTGCTGGGTATGCTGGCAGGGAATAAGGAGATCATGAACCAGGTCATCGACCTGCTGTTTGTGGGCCGCTTCCTGGAGAGAACAGCAGACCACGCCACCAATATCTGTGAAGCCGCCATTTATCACGCAAGCGGGAAGCGGATGGAATTTTAAAGAGGAAAAAGGGAAGATGGAAGCGGGTGTCAGACACCCACTTCCACAAAAAATAGAAACTCGGTGTCAGACACCGAGTTTCTTTCCTTTTCTATTAAACGATATCCAGCCTGTCCAGCGCAAAGGCGGTGTGGAGGCGGCGGAGGGCTTCATCGCACTTCTCTGAGTCGATGATGCAGGAGATTTTGATCTCCGAGGTGCTGATCATCTCAATGTTGATCCCAAGATCATACAGTGTGCCGAAGAGCTTGGAAGCGACCTCGGCGTTGCCTGTGATGCCGGTGCCCACAATTGAGATTTTAGAGACATTTTCTTTCTCCAGGACATCGCCTTGACCGCCAATTTCCTTCAGGTATTCGCGGCTGACCTGAGCGGCCTCGTGGAGGTCGTCCAGCGCTACCGTAAAGGAAATGTCATTCTTGGCAGCGTGGTTCAAGTTCTGGATAATCATATCAATGGTGATATGGTGGTCTGCGAGCTTCTTGAATAGTCCGAAGGCAATGCCCGGCTGGTCAGGGACATTGGCGACGGCAATGCGGGCAATGTTATTGTCGAGCGTGACGCCACGCACGAGTACTTGTTCCATACGATTCACCTCTACGACCCGGGTTCCGGGATGATCACTGAAAGTTGAGCGGACGACTAGCGGGACATCATATTTTCTGGCGAGCTCTACGGAACGCGGGTGCAGGACCTGGGCGCCCAGTTTGGCGAGCTCTAACATTTCATCATAGCTGATTTCCGGGATCTGGTTGGCATGGGGGACTTTGCGGGGATCTGCAGTGAAGACGCCCTCGACGTCCGTGTAGATCTCGCAGAGGTCCGCTTTGACTGCCGCCGCCAGAGCGACTGCGGTGGTGTCAGAACCTCCGCGGCCTAGAGTGGTGATGTTCCAATCCTTAGTCACCCCTTGGAAGCCGGCGACTATGACGATCTTTCCATCGGCTAATTCTTTTAAAACGCGGGTTGGATCAACACTGGCGATCCGCGCCTTCTTGTGGGCCGTGTCCGTCAAAATGCCGGACATGCCGCCAGTCAGAGAAATGACAGGCTCGCCGGCCGCCTCAATGGCCATGGCCAGCAGGGAAATAGAGATTTGCTCGCCGGTGGAGAGCAGCATGTCCATCTCCCGGGACGACGGGTGAGGATTGATCTGAGCGGCTTTTTCGATGAGTTCGTCTGTAGTGTCCCCCATAGCGGAAACCACGACGATCACGTCATTGCCATTTCTTTTATTTTCCACGACGCGTCTGGCGACGTGCTGGATGCGTTCGACATTGGCGACAGAACTGCCACCATACTTTTGTACAATTGTTCCCAAGTTACATCACCTCAAGACTTACGCCGCTGTGGCAGATTTCGAGTTCATAGGTTTTCCATTCCAGGACTTGCTCGTCGAGCAGTGGTCGGATCCGCTCGGCGAAATTAGTGTCTTCCTCCGGTACCAAGGCGATCAGTGTCGGGCCTGCACCGCTGATGAATTCACCCAGGGAGCCTGCGCGGCGGCAAATTTCAAACACTGCCTCGGCGCCAGGAATCAGGCGCAGCCGGTACGGCTGGTGAATCCGGTCGCCCAGGGCTACGCGCAGCTTGCTGAACTCGCCGCGGCAAAGGGATGTGACCAAAAGGGCAGCGTGGGAAACGTTATAGACCATGTCTGCCCTGGAATAGGTATCCGGCAGGACAGAACGCGCCATGCGGGTGGAGAGCTTATAATCCGGCACCATGACGAACAGTTTAAGGCCGGGAGCGATTTTTACCTGACTGGACAGGATCTCGCCATTTTCACCCACTGCTGAAATCACCATGCCGCCTTCGATACAGCTGACTACATTGTCCGGGTGACCTTCAAATTTCGTGGCAAGGGCAGAGATCTCTTCCTTGGTCATTTTGCCGCCCATCAGGTAATTGGCGGCGTAGATGCCAGCCACTATGGAGGCGGCGCTGCTGCCCAGTCCTCGAGAAACGGGAATGGCGCAGCTTTTGGAACGGATTTTATAGCCTGGAACTTTGTAGTTGAATAAGTCGAAGACGTTCGCCATAGTCGTCAGAACGAGGTTTTCCTCGTCTCCGAAGGTCGATCCATCCTCCCACTCAAAGTCGAAAACGCCAGTTGCTTTTTCGACTTCAAGTTCGTTAAACAGGCTCAGTGCCACACCCAGGACATCGAAGCCCGGACCAAAGTTAGCGGACGTGGCGGGGACTCTGATTCGCAGCATTTACTTCAACCCCTTCAGGACAGCGGCCTCGATCGCGTTATAATCGTCATCAATGACCTCTGACATATTGGCGTATTTAATAGCGGTATCAGGATCTTTCAAACCGTTGCCGGTGAGAACGCAGACCACGCGGGCGCCTTTTTCGATTTTGCCCGCTTCGTAGGCTTCCTTGAGTCCGGCGACGGAGATGCAGGATGCCGGCTCGGCAAAGATGCCTTCTGACGTGGACAGCATGCGGTAAGCTTCCAGGATCTCGTCATCTGTGCGCTTGCCTATGAAGCCGTTTGACTCCTCGAGAGCAGCAGTTGCCTGCTTCCAGCTGGCAGGATTTCCTATGCGGATTGCAGTGGCAATGGTTTCAGGGTTTTTAACAATAGCGCCGTCAACAATTGGAGCGGAGCCGGCAGCCTGCCATCCGAAGAGTCTCGGAAGGCCCTGGGAACGGCCAAAGGCCTTGAACTCCTTGAAGCCCTTCCAATAGGCAGTGATGTTGCCGGCATTGCCGACCGGAATGAAAAGGTAGTCCGGCGCGTCGCCCAGAGCATCGACAATTTCAAAAGCCGCAGACTTCTGGCCTTCAATGCGGTACGGATTGACGGAGTTGACCAGTGTCACCGGATGGTTGTCAGACACTTTGCGGACCAGCTCCAGGGCAACGTCGAAGTTGCCTTTAATAGGAAGAATCTCAGCGCCATAGGCAACGGCCTGAGCCAGCTTGCCAAGGGCAATCTTATTGTCCGGAATCAGGACGAAAGCTTTCATGTTGGCGCGGGCCGCATAAGCTGCCGCAGAAGCTGACGTGTTGCCCGTGGAAGCGCAGATGACAGCGCGGGCGCCATCTTCAAGAGCTTTGGTGACGGCCATGGTCATACCGCGGTCCTTGAAGGAGCCCGTAGGGTTGAGCCCGTCGTATTTTAAGTAAATTTCAATGCCCGGAAAACGTTTTTCAAGGTTATAGGCCCGGATCAGCGGCGTGTCGCCTTCAGACAAGCTGACGACGCAGGTTTTGTCGCTGACGGGTAGAAATTCGCGGTAACGGTTTATAAGTCCTGTATACATGAGTCGGCCCCCTAGTCGTACATTAAGAAATATTTGACGTCTTGAACGAAGTTTTGTGACTTCATTTCAACGATTTTTTCGTAGAGCTCAAGCTCGTCCTCGGTTTCGACGACGAAAAACACGTTGTCGAGATCATTGAGGCGGTAGAGCTTCAGTGCGTGGATTGGGAAGGACCCGAGAACCAGGTCGATGGTCTCCGGCATGCTGGTGACCTTCAGGCGAACCAGCCATTTGGAGCGGCGTGAGTAGTATTTGGACAGCTTGTAGTTGGTGTCGTCGTTGAGAGGCAGGACCATGTCCGTTTTGCCGGTCAGAACGTCGAGGAGATCCCCGTAGACCGCGCTGGCAGTTGGAAACTTGCCGGCGCCTCTGCCGGTGAACATGACTTTGCCCACTGCGTCGCCTTCTACTTCAATAGCGTTGAATTCATTGTCGATGTGGCCAAGGGCGCTGTGCTTATGGACCAGTGTCGGTCTGACCGAGCAGTGAATCTCGCTGCCGTCCCGGGTGCTGACTGCCAGCAGCTTGATCTTGCGGTCGATGTCCCGGGCGTTCTGGATGTCCGTCTTGGTGACGCCGTCCACGCCTTCGACTTTGATTTCTTTCCAGCGGATCATTTTGTCGTAGGCAATGGAGGAGAGGATGCAGAGCTTTCTGGCGGCGTCGTAGCCTTTGACGTCCGCGGTCGGGTCAGCTTCTGCAAAGCCGGCTTCCTGGGCCATTTTCAAAGTGACGTTGTACTCCAGGTTTTCCTCGTACATCTTCGTGAGGATGAAGTTGGTCGTACCGTTGACTATGCCGGCTATAGAGCCGATGCGGTTTCCTTTAAGGGACTCCCGGAAGGGCTTGATGACCGGGATGCCGCCGCCCACCGCCGCTTCGAAGCTGACGCTGGCGTTGTTTGTGCGTGCGATTTCCATGAGCTCCAGGCCATACTCGGCGATCAGATCCTTGTTGGCAGTCACGACGCTGACGCCGCGTTCGAGGAGTGTTCTGACGTACGTATTCGCAGGTTCGATGCCGCCCATGACCTCGATGACGATGTCCGGCTGCTGCGCCAGGATCTCGTCGAAGGAGGTGGTCAGGAGACCATCGGCACCCCTGCCCTTGTACTTCTCGAGGTCTCTGACGAGGATGCCCGTCAGCTGCATTTCGTTGTGATACTTGCTTTTAAGGTAGGCGCGGTTGCGCTCGATCAGTTCCATGACGCCTGAGCCCACCGTGCCGAACCCCAACATAACCACTCGTTTCAAATTGTTCACCACCTATGTTATTGAGTCTATTCGATTGCGACGATGTTCATTTTCTTGACGCCCTTTGAGCTGCGCAGGGTCTCGATCAGCTCGTCAAAGGTGCACTGGATCTCGCTGATGTCAAAGGTGATCGAGGCGTTGGCGATGCCGTTGATAGGCGCGTCCTGGCTGATGGTCATGACGTTGCAGTTTTTCTCGGCGATGGTCTGCAGGAACTGGCTGAGGACGCCGGATTCGTGCGAGAGCAGGAGCGAGATGGTGATGCGCTTGCCCATGGCGCCCTCGGCGAGAGGGAAGACATGGTCGCAGTATTTGTAATAGGTGCTGCGGCTGATGCCGACGGCTTTGACCGCGTCTGTCACGCCTTCAAAGGTGCCGTTCTTGAGCAGCTCTTTGGCCTCGAGGACTTTGACGTAGACCTCTGGGACCGCTTCGACGCTGAGGATAATGAATTTGCTCTTGTCCAAGGTGATCCTCCTTCGGTTTCTCCTCTTGCTTGCTTTGCGTTTACGTTTGTGCTTGGTGATTGGTGATTAATGTTTAGAGAGTGTTGTTTGGTGGTGCGTTAGTTTTATTGTTTTTGTGGTGACCGCCGTGCGCGGACATTAAAATGATGTTTAAATTAGTGTCCGCCGATGGTCTTGTAAAGTGTATTTCAATTCATAGGAAATTGTATTTTAAAACAAACATATTCGCTGTTTCTCGTACAACTGTCCGCTTGAGGGATACTATAACATGCTGGGACGGACAGTGTCAAGCAAAAAGGAAGCTTTGAACCCCGTGTTTTCAGTTGTTTTTTTGGATGAAATTTCTATCTCCTTGAGATCGATGGAAAAACCACCCTTACGCGGAACCATACACCCGAAGCCCTTCCCGTAAGCGGATTGCGCTGCGGGCTGCGCCCTGCTCGACGGGCTCAAAGCTAGGATTGGAAGACGCGGAAGTGTCAATGTGGTTTTATCAGGTGAAAGTGTTCGCGAAAAAATACATGGGTTTTTCTCGCGCGGACAAAGGGGCGATGTGGCCGTGGGCGGCGATGGTGGAAGACGGTGTTAGCGCTAAAGCCTATCGAATCCTGCTTCTGTGATTAGGTTGGGCGACCATCGGCAAAATCAGTATTCTTTGAAGTTGAGGAAGCAGAGATAAAACAAAAATTGAGGCCGCGTGTTTCGGGGGGCGCGGTTTCTGGTATCAATAAAAGGAGGTGATGATCATGAAAAAACGGACTGAAAATTTGAATGAGTTCATACAGCATTACCCTGAAGTGTATGAGGCGTACAGGCAGTACGGCAAGGCAGTGCATGAGGAAGGCGGGCCGCTGGAGGAGAAGACGCGGTGGCTGATCAAGGTGGCGCTGTCGGCGTCGTCCGGGTATAAGTTCGCGCTGAGGACCCATGTGGAAAAGGCGAAGAAGGCGGGCTGTACGATGGAAGAGATCGAGCATGCCATTTTGCTGATCGCGCCTACGGTGGGCTTCCCAAAAATGATGGAAGCCATGATGGTGCTGCATGAGGAAGAGACGTAAAAGCAAAGACGTGCACAAACGAATATGCCGCCATGGAAAAGAGAGCGCGCTCTCTTTTCCATGGCGGCATATTTGTTTGTATAGGGCGCAGCCCGCGCCCGAAGCGCAGCCTGGAACCGAGCGCAGCGAGGTGGCGGGCGGAGCGAGGGGCACGTCTGGAGACGAAGGGTGAATCTTGCGCTCTGGTTTCACTAGCGACCGAGCGCAGCAATGGTCGCATTGAGTAAGTTTTAAAATCCAAGTTGAACATGCGTGATAGGCCGCAATGGATCAGAGAGCAGCGCAGCCTGAAACTGGTTTAAATTGTGTCAGAATTATCTCGGTGTCTGGCACTCAGTCAATATTGGTGTCAGACACCGAACTAAACTGAGTGTCAGACACCGAACTAAACTGAGTGTCAGACACCGAACTAAACTGAGTGTCAGTCACCGAACTAAACTAAGTGTCAGACACCCAGTTACATTTGGTGCCAGTCCCCAAAAAAAATCATCCCTTTACGCACGCGCGTTCTGTTATAATAGTCCTGTGTGACCATTTTGAGAGGTGTTTTTTGTGGTGAAACAAGCGAGAACTTATGATAATGAGAGTATTACCTCCCTGAAGGGTGCCGATCGGGTGCGGAAGCGTCCATCGGTTATTTTTGGGTCGGATGGGCTGGAGGGCGCGAAGCACACGTTTTTTGAGGTGTTGTCCAACTCCATCGACGAAGCCAGGGAAGGGTACGGCAAGGAAATTACGGTCATACGGCACGCGGACCGGTCGATCAGTGTCATCGACAAAGCCAGGGGCATACCGGTGGAGTACAACAAGCCGGAGGGCCGCTACAACTGGGAGCTGATCTTCTGCGAGCTCTACGCCGGGGGCAAGTACAACAACATCAGCGGGGAGACCTACGAGTACTCGCTGGGGCTCAACGGCCTGGGCCTCTGCGCCACGCAGTACAGCTCGGAGTACATGGACGTGGAGATCATCCGCGACGGCCATCTCTACGCCCTGCGATTCGAAAAAGGCGAAAACGTCGGAGGACTCTACAAAGAGCTGACAAAGCAAAAGCAGACAGGCTCAACCATCAAGTGGCGCCCGGACCTGGACGTCTTCACGGACATAGCCATTCCAAGCGAGTACTTCGAAGAGGTGCTTAAGCGCCAGGCCATAGTCAATAAAGGGCTGCGCTTCCTCTATCAGGACGAGGAGTCCAACACGACCCGGGAATATATTTACGACAACGGCATCGTGGACTACCTGGAGGAGATTGGCGACGACAAGCGCTTCACCCAGATCCTCTACTACTCGGACGAGGGCGTGGGCCGCGACCGGCCGGACAAACCCGAGTACAAAGTCAAAGCGGAAATGGCCTTTTGCTTCAATAATGAAGTCAACGTCATTGAGTACTATCACAACTCGAGCTTCCTCGAGCACGGCGGTTCCCCGGACAAGGCAGTGAAAAGCGCTTTCACGGCGGAAATCGACCAATACATCAAAAAGCAAAACAAGTATCAGAAAAACGAAAAGAAGATAAGCTTCATCGATATCCAGGACAGCCTGGTGCTGGTGGTGAACTCCTTTTCTACCATGACCAGCTACGAAAACCAGACCAAGAAAGCCGTCACCAACAAGTTCATCCAGGACTTCATGACGGAATTCATCCGCAAGAAGCTCGAGGTCTACCTCATCGAGAACGCGGAGGAAGCGGACAAAATCATTGACCAGATCCTGATCAACAAGCGCAGCCGGGAAAAGGCGGAGTCCACGCGGCTCAACCTGAAAAAGGCCCTGAGCAGCAAGACGGATCTCATGAGCCGGGTTAAAAAGTTTGTCGACTGCCGGACCAAAGACCTGGACCGCCGCGAAATCTACATAGTGGAAGGCGACTCCGCCCTCGGTGCCTGTAAGCTGGCCCGGGACTCGGAGTTCCAGGCCCTGATGCCTATAAGAGGAAAGATCCTCAACTGCCTGAAGGCGGACTATGACAAGATCTTCAAGAGTGAGATCATCATTGACCTGATCCGGGTCCTGGGCTGCGGTGTCGAAATCAAGTCCAAACACGCCAAGGAGTTCGACACCTTCAACCTGGACAGCCTCAACTGGGACAAGGTCATCATCTGTACCGACGCGGACGTGGACGGCTTCCAGATCCGCACCCTGGTCCTGTCCATGATCTACGCCCTCATGCCGACCCTGATCCACGAGGGCAAGGTCTTCATTGCTGAGACGCCGCTCTACGAGATCACCGCCGGCAAAAAGACCCTGTTCGCCTACAGCGACAAGGAGAAGACAGAGATGCTCCAGGGCCTCAAGGGCCAGTACTCCCTCCAGCGCTCCAAGGGTCTCGGCGAGAACGACCCGGAGATGATGTGGCTCACGACCATGTCCCCGGATACCCGGCGCCTGATCCGCATTGAGCCCGAGGACGTCGAGCGCACGGAGAAGATGTTCGAGGTTCTGCTGGGGGATGACCTGGAAGGACGCAAAGAATTCATCGAGCAGTACGGGTACGAGTACCTGGATCAGCTCGACTTAAGCTAAGAGGTGAAACTGTTGCCAAAAAAGAAGCATAACCAAGATGAGCCACATCAGATTGACCTCGAAGAGACGTTTGATCTTGAGGCTTTAGAAGAAGATAATTTTGCCGATGGTGACGGTACCGCAGGCGACTTTGACGAGGAACGACCATCGGCAGAGGCACTGGATTTTGAAGAGGACGAGGATGAGGGCATAGCTGCGGAAGATGACATCTTGACTGACACCGAGCAGCCCGTCAAGTCTGAATCCAGGAAAAAACGGGGCAGCACCAAGGCGAAAAAAGCCAGGGCCGGCAGCACCTCAAGCCGCATCCTGGGGACCTACAACCCGCCGGTGCCCCAGCCCATCACCCAGACTCTGGAGCACAATTACATGCCTTACGCCATGAGCGTCATCCTTTCCAGGGCCATCCCGGAGATCGACGGCTTCAAGCCCTCCCACCGGAAGCTCCTGTACACCATGTACAAGATGAAGCTCCTGGACGGGCCGCGGACAAAATCCGCCAACGTCGTGGGCCAGACCATGAAGCTCAACCCTCACGGGGACCAGGCCATCTACGCGACCATGGTGCGGCTGACCCGGGGCTATGATGCCCTGCTTCAGCCTTATGTCGACTCCAAGGGCAACTTTGGCAAGGTGACCTCCCGGGACATGCGCTTCGCGGCGTCCAGGTATACGGAGGTCAAGCTCGACGCGATCTGCAATGAGATTTTCAAGGATATTGACAAAAACACCGTGGACTTTGTGGACAACTACGATGGCCGCATGAAAGAGCCAACCCTGCTGCCGACGGTTTTCCCCAACGTGCTGGTCAGTGCGAACCGGGGCATTGCAGTAGGCATGGCGAGCAATATCTGTTCCTTCAACCTGCGGGAGGTCTGCCAGGGGATTATTGAATACCTGAAGGATCCGGCCTTTGATATTTCCAATATTTTCACTGGTCCTGATTTCCCTACAGGGGGCTATTTGCTCTACGATGAGCGCCAGATGTCGGAGATCTACCGGACCGGCCAGGGCTCCTTCAAGCTGCGTGCGAAATATCGCTATGACAAGTCAGAAAATCTGATTGAGATTTATGAAATTCCGTATACTACCACGGTGGAGGCGATTCTGGAAAAGATCGTCGACCTGGTGAAGCTGGGCAGAGTCAAGGAGATCAGCGACCTGCGGGACGAGACGGACCTCAGCGGCCTCAAGATTGCCCTGGAGCTGAAGCGGGGCGTCGATCCGGACGCGCTGATGGCGAAGCTTTACCGCTATACCCCTTGCGAGGACAGCTTTGCCTGCAACTTCAACCTGCTGATCGACGGGCGTCCGGCCGTCACCGGCGTCAAAGGCATCCTGGGGGCGTGGCTGCGCTTTCGAAAGGACTGTATCCGCCGCCGCCTGAACTACGATCTCGTCAAACTGACGGATAAGCTCCACCTCCTTTATGGCTTGAAGGCCGTGGTCATGGATATTGACCGGGCGATCCGGATCATTCGGGAGACGGATGAGGACAGCCATGTCGTGCCAAATCTGATGTCCGCTTTTTATATTGACGAGCTCCAGGCAAATTATGTCGCGGATATCAAGCTCCGGCATCTCAACAGGGAATACGTCCTGGAGCGCTTGACGGAGACTAAAACCCTCGAGGAGCAGATTGAAAAGCTTCAGAAGACCCTTGAGAATGAGAAAGAGATCGACAAGATTATCATTTCCGAACAGCAGCAGATCATTAAAAAGTATGGCAAGGACCGTCAGACGGAAGTCGTTCATTTGAATGAGGTCAGGGTTCATGAGGAGAAGTCCGTGATTGACGCCTTCCCGCTGAAGCTCTTCCTGACGGAGCATGGCTATTTGAAGAAGGTCTCACTGGCCTCCTTGAGAATGGCCAGCAGCCACAAGCTCAAGGATGAGGACCGCATAGTCCAGGCCCTGGATGGAACGAATGGCGACGACATCCTGTTCTTCACGGACAAGTGCCAGGTGTATAAGTTCAAGGCCCATGAGCTGGATGAGCACAAGGCGTCTACTCTGGGGCACTATGTCTACAATCTGATTGAAACTGAGCCGGATGAAAAGGTCCTATACATTGTCAACACCTCGGATTATGAGGGCGAGATGGTCTTTGCCTTTGAAAACGGCAAAGTCGCCAAAGTGCCGCTCAAGTCCTATGAGACCAAAACTTACCGCAAGAAGCTCATCAAGGCATACGCCGATGAGTCCCGGCCAGTCGGCATCTTCTTCGCCCGGGAGGGCGGCGAACTCTTCCTGGTACGCCGTGCAGGGGCAGATGCTTATACGGCGCTGACCTTTGATCTGGGGCTTGTGGCGCAGAAGGCGTCTAAAAATACGGTTGGCGTGCAGTGCGTCCGGCTCAAAAAAGGCAGTCATGTGGATTACGCTATGATGACGGAGCCGGGGAACGATGTGGTGCTTGCGTATAAGGTTTCTAGTGTACCGGCATCCGGGAAGGTTTTGGATCCAATGACTCTGCTGGGGATTCGCGAGAAACTGGAAGTCCCTCTGGAAGAGGCTTAGGAGGAAACTGGGGTTGATAGGCGCTAGCCGCAGACACCCAGTTTCTCCATTTGGAAACTCGGGGTTGATAGGCGCTAGCCGCAGACACCCAGTTTCTCCATAGATGAATGATATGGGATTGCGGTGGATTGCACTTAAGAACATTTGAAAAGGTAAAAATTGAAAAAAGAGTAAAAAGATCAATATTTTTCTTGATTCTTGCCCCGTTACTGCGTATGATGGTCTTAAGCGGAGCAGCGGAGGGAAGAAGAGTAGCGTAAGCGTAGCAAATGTTGAATCATGTAGCCGTGATTGAAGAGAAAGGTTGGGGAAGCAGGCGCAGAGCCAGCTTCCCCTTGTTTTTTTTGTGGCGGCGCGGGCGAGAAACTGGGTGTCTGACACCAAGTTTCTAAGTGAAACTCGGTGTCAGCGGCTAGCGCCTATCAACCCCCAGTTTCTCTCACCTCTGCAACTTCTATAAGACCTGCTCACATTAATTACTGGACTTTTTGCGGGGGAGTCTGTATAATCAGTGAAAATTCACACAATGGAACAACCTCATGAGCGAAGGAGAATTTTTATGAACCTGACCGAAGAAGTACGCCTTTATGGCTTGATTGGCGATCCGGTCGCGGGAAGCCGTTCCCCGTGGATCCACAACACCGTATTTAATGAGCTGGGGCTCAAAGCGGCCTATCTGGCTTTCCATGTGGAGCCGACGCGTCTTGGGGCGTCCATCGCGGGCTTCAGAGCGATTGGCATGGGCGGGTTCAATATCACGATTCCCCATAAACAAACCGTTATAGGTCATTTGGACGGTCTTGATCCCTTCGCTGAGAAGCTGGGCGCCGTCAATACGGTCGCTGTAACACCGGAAGGCCTGATTGGCTATAATACGGATGGACCGGGCCTGGTTTCTGTCCTGCGCCGTCAGATTGGACCTATTGAGGACAAAAAGGTCCTGATTCTGGGTGCCGGCGGCGCTGCCCGCGGTATTGCCGGGTCCCTGATGTACAATGGCGTCAAGGAAGTGGGCATCTGCAACCGCACCTGGACGAAAGCTGACGCACTGATCCGTGATCTCGAGATTTTCGGCAAAGCATATATTGTCGATCGCGAAGACTTTAAAAACTATGACCTCGTCATCAACACCACCTCTGTAGGCATGTATCCGTTTGAAGATGCGACACCGGTAGATGTCAAATACTTAAAACCGGATGCCTATGTTTGCGATATCGTCTACAAGCCAAGAAGAACACGTTTGATCCGCGAAGCGGAAGCGACAGGCCATAAAGTCGTCTTTGGCATTGACATGCTGATCGAGCAGGCGGTTCTGGCGGAACAGATCTGGTTCAGTCTTTCTGACGAGCAGGTTGACCGGGCGAGGACGCTCCTGCAGACAGAATTGATGAAAGCCCTTCAACCCACCGAGGGTGAGAAAAAGTGAAGCTTGACGACATCTTGAACACGGATTCGAAGGCCGCTGTCAGCCCTTCAATAAACGCCCAATCCATGTTGCTGGACATGCGCATCAAAGGTCAGGATCAGCATTATGAGATCCACATCGGCGACAATGCCCTTGGTCAGCTTCAAACGCTGCTGAAGGGGCGCCGCTGCGCCATAGTCTCGGATGATACGGTATGGGCGCTGCATGGCAAAACCCTTTGTCAGGCGCTGCAGCTGCATCCCGAGGCTTATGAACAAATTGAAAACTGGGGACAGGTACACAATGAAACGTTGTGCCTGTCCCCAACATCGAATGAGTGTCTGACACCAACATCAACTGAGTGCCTGTCACCAACTTCAATTTTGTGCCAGAGCTCTGATACCAATTTTAACAAACTCCTTTCCATTTCAGTACTTCCAAACGGCGAAGGCAGCAAAAACCTGGAGCAGCTCACGCGCCTCTACAGTGACTTTGTCAGGGCTGGCTTAACACGCCGCGACCTCGTCATAGCCTTTGGCGGCGGCGTCATAGGCGATCTTGCCGGTTACGCTGCAGCCTCATGGCTCAGGGGCGTGTCTTTTGTCCAGATTCCAACCAGTCTTCTGGCTATGGTGGACAGCAGCATTGGCGGCAAAGTCGCCATAGACTTGCCTGAAGGTAAAAACCTTGTGGGCGCCTTTCATCAGCCTAAGGCAGTGCTGATCCATCCGCAATTTCTGGACACCTTACCGGTCAGACAGCTGAGAGATGGCATCGCGGAAATGGTGAAAGCTGCCATGATCCGGGACGAGGAACTGCTTCCCATGATCCTGAATCAATTCAGGGATCTGCCTCAAAATCAGTCAAAGGACTCACCGGCAAAACATAACCGGTCTCAGCCAACACAGCAAATTTCCGCTCTGCCTGAAATCAACGCCCTTCTGAAGCGCGCCTTAAGCATCAAGAAAAACGTTGTCGAAGCAGATGAAAAAGAGACAGGCGACCGCAAGCTCCTTAATTTCGGCCACACGCTGGGACACGCCGCGGAGAGCAGAGGCGGCTACAGCGTTTTGACCCACGGAGAAGGGGTCGCCCTTGGCATGCAGTGGATTACACGACTTTCAGAAGAAAAAGGCCTTTCGGAACCTGGAACGTCAGCATACCTGGAGTCCGCCCTTGCCCAACTCGGCTTTGAAACCGCGCCGCCCCTGGACTTTCCGGCGCTGAAGGACTGGGTCCTGAGAGACAAGAAAATGACTGAATCCGGTCTGGAAGTCATCCTGATTCGAAAGCCCGGCGAGGGGTATGTCTATCCCATAGCATCCAAAGACGTGGACGTCTTTTTTAAAGTGAACACGCCAGACCTAATATAGAAAAGAAAATCATACCCTGCGACCACACTCCCAATAAAATGCGCCGAAAGGAGACCACCCACTATGAGAAGCACCTGGGGCAGAGCGATTCAGTACTCCCTGTTTGGAGAATCCCATGGCCCTGCCATTGGCATCACCATCCACCACCTCCCAGCAGGCTTTAAGCCAGACCTTGAAAAATTAAAGGCGGCCATGGCCCGCAGAAAGCCCGGTACGGGCGTCTATGCCACAAAACGCTCAGAAAAAGACGAATTCGAAATTGTCTCCGGCTTTTTTCAAGACGTGCTCACCGGCGCGCCACTGACGGCGCTCTTTAGAAACGAAGACACGCGGTCCAGCGATTATGAGGCCCTGAAGCGCTTTCCGCGTCCATCCCACGCGGATTTCGCCGCCAACGCCAAATACCACGGCTTCAACGACCCTCGGGGCAGCGGCCATTTCTCCGGCCGCCTGACCGCGCCGCTGGTCTTTGCCGGCGCCCTGGCCGCTCAGATTCTTGAGGCGGAGCACGGCATCCGGATCCTGGGCCACGTCGCACAGGTCGGCGACATAATCGACACAGGCATCGACGACATGGCATCCCAGGTGACCGAAGAAAATCAAGAAGCGCTCCGCAAAAAAGTAATGCCGTTTTTCTCAGATGACGCCATCGAACAAGCCAAAGTCATGCTCGCAAAAGCCCACGAGGAAGGCGACTCCATAGGCGGCGCCATTGAAGTGGGCGTCACAGGCCTGCCTGTCGGCTGGGGAGACCCGGTTTTCGAAGGCATTGAAAGCCTGCTGGGCCAGCTTTTGTTCTCCGTTCCCGCAGTCAAGGCCGTCGAATTTGGCGCTGGCGCTGCCTTTGCCGCCATGCGCGGCTCAGAGTCCAACGATCCGTGGCGCATGGAAGGCGACCGCGTCGTCAGCGAGACCAACCACAGCGGCGGCATCAACGGCGGCATCACCAACGGCATGCCAATGCGCCTGAAAGTCACGTTCAGACCGGCCTCCAGCATTGCCCTCACCCAACAGACCGTCGATCTTCGCGAGCACATCAACGCCGAACTCAGCGTCACCGGCCGCCACGATCCTACCATTGTCGTTCGAGCCGTCCCTGTCGTAGAGGCGGTCACGGCCATCGGTTTACTCGAGGCGAAAGCCAACGCCTCAGAGCTCCTGGCGCGCTATTAGGAAGTTAAATCACCATCGGCAGAGCACTCTTTTAAAGGCTTCTGCCGATGGTCACCAAAGTCACCCGCCACGCCCCAAGCACCCGGTCACACACCCGGCGGCGGGGCGCTGTTTTTATGGAAAGGACCTGATTCATGAAAAAGCTGATCGATGGTATTGTGAAATTCAGAAAGGACGACTTCGACACACACAAAGAGCTGTTCTCCAGCCTGAAGCGGGAGCAAAAGCCCCACACGCTGTTTATCAGCTGCTCAGACTCGCGCATAGACCCGAACCTCATTACTAAGACTCTGCCAGGCGAATTATTTATCATACGCAATATCGCCAACCTGATCCCGTCTTACAGATACACGGCTGAATTTGTGGCGACCACTTCAGCGGTGGAATACGCCGTCCTGGCGCTCAACGTCGAAAATATAATTGTTTGCGGACATTCCAACTGCGGTGGCTGCGCTGCGGGGCTCAATCTGCCGAAGACGCTGATGACCATGCCCCACACCAGGAAATGGCTGGAGCTGGCAAGACCCGCCAGGGAGAAAGTCAACAGAACCATGACCAGCGAAGGACCTGAGGCCAGGGAGTGGATGATGGAGCAGTACAATGTCATGGAGCAGCTCAAGAATTTGTGGAGTTATCCGTACATTCGTGAGCGTGTTTTGGCTGGAACCTTGAATTTAAGCGGATGGTACTACATTATTGAAACCGGGGAAGTCTTTATTTACGACAGGGAAGAGGGCGCGTTTGTGCTGGCGAACGGGTAAGGGAGCCGGTGCGCCTGGATTTATGCCTGTTGAACCTGTCGTCCAACAAACTAAGGCGTAGTAAACTCAAAAGAAAGGCCACTGTGGCCGCGGAAATCGTTAAAAAGCGATTTGCCGATGGTCACCGTGGCCTTCTTTTTTGCTATAATTAAAAAGACGCCTGGAGTCACAGGCGTCAGAAAGGTTTCAGATTAGTCGTTGTCTTGAAATTTTTGTTTAACCATCAATCTCGTTAAAATTATTCATGATTTTCTCTTAACTGCTACATCCATTGGGAGAAAGATTCTCGAATTTGATCCCTGCAGTTTACACAAACGTATTTGTTTTTAAATCGAATCAAGTCTGCAGAGTTATGACAAATTTCACAAGCCATTTCGAATTCACCGGGGTTCTTGTTTGCTGCGTTTAGAGTGCGATTTTTGGTAGAATTCATTCGAGACATTTCCTCCCTAAAAATATTTTTTTGTGACAAAATTAGTGTAGCATTAAAAGGTACGATTGTAAACGGGTGGAAGGGATGTTTTTTTATACTATTTAGAATTTTTTGAAAAAGTAAACCTGATGCTTGAAATCGGTTTTTCTGGTGTATAATAAAACCAGTGGCAAAAGCTCTAAATGTGACGGAAGAGGAGGAGATCGCTTTGAAAATGGGCGAAAAACTTAAAAAAATTATTAGATGGCTGACTGTTCTTTTCTTTATCGTCACCTTGCTAAAAATTTATTATGAACTGCGCCTTTTTGATTTAATGCTCGGCATATATGAAGTTGAGCGGCATCAAAAAAAGGCAGCTTTAGTCTCTAAAAAAGCTTTAATGTTTATCACTAAGAGAAGCGAAGCTGACACTGCCATAAAAGAACGTATGAAAGAACTTGGATGGGATTATGTCGATACTTTTGGAAATGGTTATATTTTTTCAAATGATGAAGAGGAAATTTTGCTCAGACGTCATGATTATGGCATAGGCTATTCGACCTTTGAAATTCATCCCGGGAAAGAATATCGCAAGACATTTGCAGAGAATTCCGAGCCGGTAGAGGCTTAATTGACGGCTGTTCATGACGCTATATAAAGAAGACATTTTCGTTGGAAATTGTTCAAATAAAAAACCAAAAAAGATATGAGATTTCAGGTTGACGTGAACGTAAAATTAGTGTTAAGATAACTAAGGTCGCTTGAGACGACTCCTGAGGACTGGGTAACCGGTCCTTTAAAATTCGCATAGTGACTGCGGTTGAGGCTTATAGCACCAGCGGCTGATCACTCAAGTGAGACCATTCGATCCTTGAAAACTAAACAGTGTACAACCCAAAATTCTGAAATAAAAAGTCGGTTCTGCTTGGAACCGGCGAAGTGATTTCTGATTATGGAAATAACGGAAGTCAGCGAAGTAACTTGAAG
>WXFH01000052.1 GCA_009881125.1 Acidaminobacter sp.
AGTTGCCTTAATTCTCCCTTTCTCAATACTTTATTATGGACAGTCTCGTCAGCAGAATCTGGACAATTAACACCGTCTATTGCTGGACAGACAAGCCCGTCATTAACACCCAACCCTCCTCATTCCGCAGCCATTCCTGCAATATATTTATTTGCACACTATTTAATGAAGGAAACCTTTCGAAAACAGGTTCAAAATCTACAATTTTCAGTTCCTTGAATTTCAAAATGAATCTATAGACAATTTAAAATTTATTATTCCAAAAATAGGTGAGCTAGGCACGCATAATTATTCTAATTTTCTGATAATATCAATATGATGGTGGGGGATTGGAGTAAAAACTCATTTACAAACGTAAAAAAGCAAAACATTTTGCGCTACCGCCGCAAAATGTTTTGCTTTTTTTCTTTTTGAAGCACGCCCGCCCAATATCCTGCGGACTCCTTCCATGCAGGTCTGACCCCGTCGGTTTATCTTTGCAGGTCCGACCCCCTCGGTCACACCCCACATAGGTCTGACCCCAACTGTTCACCCCTGCGGATCCGACCCCATCATTCAACCCAAGTAGGTCTGACCCCGCTGGTTCACCCATGCAGGTCTGACCCCAACTGCTTCAACTTATACTGCAAATTCTGCCTCGACAGACCCAGACTCTCAGCAGCCCTGGAAATATTGCCGCCGTTCAATTTCATAGCTCTTTCAATTTCCTTTTCCTCTATGCCCCGAAGGAACGCAGCCAAGGTTTGCGAACCCCTCGGCGTCATTTCTTCCTTCGCACCAGCTGAGTAGGTCTGACCCCGTAAGAGCTCCGCTACATGAGACGGAAGATGTTCCCGTCCAATCACATGCTCATCCGTCACCATATTCATGGCGGACTCGATAAAATTCTGAAGCTCGCGGACGTTGCCCGGCCAGTAATAGTCCTTGAACCACTGGGAGACCTCGCCCGAAAGCATCCAGACATCCTTATCAAGGGACTCATTATACTGGCGCACAAAATGGTCCACCAGAAGCGGGATGTCATCCTGACGCTCACACAGCAGCGGAATCTTGATATAGATGACATTCAACCTATAAAACAGGTCCTTCCTGAAAGCCCCGGACTGCATGAGTTCAAAGGGATCCTCGTTCGTGGCCGCAATAATCCTGACGTTGATCTTGATATCCTGCTGGCCGCCGACGCGCCGGACATAACTCTCCTGCAGCACCCGCAGCAGTTTCGCCTGCAGCTCTTCACTCATGGAGTTGATCTCATCGAGGAACAGCGTCCCGCCATTGGCCTGCTCAAACAGCCCAGGCCGGTCAAGCGCTCCCGTAAAACTCCCCTTCACCGAGCCAAAGAGAATACTCTCGAGCAAAGTATCCGGAATTGCCGCGCAGTTTTGCGCAATAAAAGGCTTATCCCATCGACTGCTGGCACTGTGAATACTCTGGGCAAAGAGCTCCTTGCCGGTACCGGTATCCCCGTGAATCAGAACGCTGGAAGTCGTCTCCGCAGCCCGCCGCGCGATCCGGATCGACTCCATAAAAGCCGGGCTCCGGCCAATCAAATGCTCAAAAGTATAATGAGTCCGCACCTGAAACTTGTATTTTTCAGGGTTGACCAGCTTTGCCTGAAGATCGAGAATCTTCTCGGACATATGCGTCACATCCGTGAAGTTTTTAGAAATCTCCACGGCGCCAACCAAGTCCTCACCTTCAAAAATTGGAAACGTCGTGTTCACCGTTGTAATCCGCTTTCCCTTCAGGTTCAGATAGCTCTGCATCTTCTGCCGCACCGGCTTTCGGTGGGTCATGGCCATCAGCAGCGTGCTGTTTTCCTGAGTCCAGTTTGGAAAAACCTCGAGGAGGTGCCGCCCAATGACGGTCTCCGCAGACAGCCCCTCTATTTTTTCCATAGCCTCATTGTAAGCGACAGTGACGCCTTCCCGGTTGATGATGTGGATGCCCTCTTCAATTTCCTGCAAAATATTTTGCGTCGCATAAATTAACAATTTTTGGTCCAAGGGTATTCCTCCCGACCAGAGTATTTATTCATGTACAATCTCTAAGAAATTGAAGCTGAAAACAGCATTTGCCGATGGTCTCCCAAACCACCCCAAGATCAAAGGGGCGGCAGGAAAACCATCGGCAGACTATTATTGTTTTTAAAATTTTCTAGGTGTAAATTCTAAACTTCTCGCAGAGTTCGTTGACGGCTGCGCCAATCGCTTCGTTGGACTGCTTGCCTTCGAGGGTATCCGCGATGAGTGTTGCAACCTGCTTCATTTCTTCAACGCCCATGCCGCGGGAAGTGACCGCTGCAGTACCAATGCGGATGCCGCTGGTGACAAACGGACTCTCTGTCTCAAATGGAACCGTATTTTTATTGACCGTAATGTGAACGTCGCCGAGCATCTTCTCAGCGGCTTTGCCTGTGAGACCTTTATTTCTGAGGTCGAGAAGCATCAGGTGATTGTCAGTGCCGCCGGAAACGAGCTTGAAGCCGCGCTCGATCAGACCTTCAGCAAGGGCTTGGCAGTTTTCGACGATTTTCTTCTGGTAATCCTTGAACTCGTCAGTGAGGGCTTCCTTGAAGCTGACAGCCTTCGCAGCGATAACGTGCATCAACGGACCGCCCTGGATGCCAGGGAAGATCGCTTTGTCGATGGCTTTCGCATACTCAGCTTTACAGAGGATCGCGCCGCCGCGAGGGCCGCGGAGGGTTTTATGTGTTGTGGTGGTGACGAAATCTGCGTAGTCGCAAGGGTTCTCGTGGAGACCTGCTGCAACGAGGCCGGCGATGTGCGCCATGTCGACCATGAGGAGCGCGCCGACTTCATCGGCAATTTCCTTGAATTTTTTGAAATCGATCTTTCTAGGATAAGCGCTGGCGCCTGCGACGATCATCTTAGGCTTGTGCTCGATCGCTTTCGCGCGGACATCATCATAATCGATGGTTTCAGTCTCAGGGCTGACGCCGTAATCGACGAAGTTGAAGTAGACACCGGAAATGTTGACCGGTGAACCGTGCGTCAAGTGGCCGCCGTGGGTGAGGTTCATGCCGAGGACGGTGTCACCAGGCTTCAGCATGGCGAAGTAGACGCCCAGGTTGGCGTTGGCGCCAGAGTGCGGCTGAACGTTGGCGTGCTCAGCGTTGAAGAGCTGCTTCAAACGGTCGATGGCAAGGTTCTCCACGACGTCGACGAACTCGCAGCCACCGTAGTAGCGCTTCGCAGGGTAGCCTTCTGCGTATTTGTTGGTAAAGGCGCTGCCCATAGCCTCCATAACAGCGGTGCTGACGTTGTTCTCTGACGCGATCAGCTCAAGGCCTTTCTCCTGACGTTTGTTTTCGTTCTGCAGTGCCTCGTAAACTTCAATATCCACATCTTTTAAGTGCGTATTGAGCATGTGTCTTCATCCTCCTCCAGAATTTTTGTGATTGTCATTTCATATTTTCCGCCTTCCCGCCTCGCTTTGTCATTCCTGCGAATTATGAGAAAGGTGAGAACCATCAAACTTATACCCGCTATTGCGCTCAACACCTCAACATTTTTCAGATGGCTGAGCGTCAGCTGTACAAGGCCAATCCCTGCGAACAATGCGATCAAAGGGATCACGTATACTATGAAGGCTGCTGTCAGCACTTTTTCGTCAGACAGCTCAATTTCCACTCGAGCGCCACTTTCCGCGCCGATGGGATTTTCCACCTCCACCGACATTTCCATATTTTCCTCGCCCAACTGGCAAGCGCCGCAGTCCCCTCAGGCTGCGTGCCTGGTCAGCTGAACCACGGCCCTCTGCCCTAAGGCCTCCGTGACAACACCATGTCTGATCACTGATTTTTCGCTCCTTTAATGCTTAAGACCAATGCAGGTCTCATTAGCGGGTCTGACCCCGTCTGTTCACCCAGAGTACAGCGGGTCTGACCCCGCCTGTTCACCCCGTCTGTTCTGTCAATTCGACCGCGTCATTATTTCTGTACTGCGGCCTCAGCCTCAGAAACCTCAGCACCCGCTGCCAGCTTCACCTGAACCGAAAGCTCGTCCAATTGATCCTCATCTACCCAAGATGGCGCGTCCGTCATCAGACAGCTCGCATTCTGAGTTTTAGGAAAAGCTATAACTTCTCGAATATTTTCACTGCCGGTAATCAGCATGACCAGCCGATCCAATCCAAAGGCTATTCCTCCATGTGGAGGTGTACCGTATTTAAATGCTTCGAGCAGGAATCCAAATTTTTCTTGAGCCTTCTCGTCAGAGAATCCAAGCGCTCTAAACATACTCTTTTGGACTTCAGATTTGTGGATCCGGATACTTCCGCCGCCAATCTCAAAGCCGTTCAAGACAATATCATAGGCTTTCGCTCTTGCCGCACCCGGGTCTGACCCCAGCAGTTCAAGATCTTCATCCCTAGGAGATGTAAACGGATGGTGTTTTGCGACAAAGCGGCCAGACTCTTCATCATACTCAAAGAGCGGGAAGTCTGTCACCCATAGGAAATTAAAGGTATCTTTCGGAATAATATCAAGTTTTTTCGCTACCTCTTGTCTGAGACTGCCAAGGCTGTCAAAGACTACTTGAGGCTTGTCAGCTACAAAGACGAGAATGTCGCCGGTTTCACCCTGCATTTTCTCAATAAGCGCTGTCATTTGTTCTTCAGTGAAGAACTTGGTGATTGGCGAATTCAGACCATCAGCGCTTAGACGAATCCAGGCCAAACCCTTTGCACCATAGGTCTTGACGAACTCGCCAAGTTTATCGATTTCTTTTCTGCTGATATGATCCGATGCACCTTTGAGGTTAATCCCGCGGACATCACCTTGGTTCGCGACCGCATCTGTAAAGACTTTGAACCCACATTCAGCTGCAATATCATTTAAGTGAACGAGCTCAAGCCCATATCTCGTGTCCGGCTTATCACTGCCGTAACGTGTCATGGCCTCATCAAAGGTTAGTCGTGGGAAAGGCAATGCAGGTCTGACCCCCATGGTCTCTTCCATAACTTTCGCCAATAACCTTTCATTCACTTCCATGACATCCTCAGGCTCGACAAAAGACATCTCAATATCAATTTGCGTAAACTCAGGCTGACGATCCGCTCGTAAATCCTCATCCCTGAAACACTTCGTTATTTGATAATACTTGTCAAATCCTGACACCATTAAAATCTGTTTAAACAGCTGAGGCGATTGCGGTAAGGCATAAAACTTACCAGGATTAACTCGGCTTGGTACCAAATAGTCGCGAGCGCCTTCCGGGGTTGGCTTAGTCAACACAGGTGTTTCAAAATCTATAAAACCTTCCTGCTCGAGAAAATTCCGGACAATCTGGGTCACACGGCTTCTCAGTCTCAGTTTTTGCTGCATCTTTGGCTTTCTGAGATCCAGGTAGCGGTATTTTAACCTTAAACGTTCACCAGCATCGTCATCATCCTGAACGTGAATAGGCGGAATCTCGGATTCGTTAATAATAACGAGATTGTCTGCGAAAACTTCGATTCTTCCTGTTGGAATTGTATTATTGATAGATTCTCTTAAGCGAACTGTGCCCTGAACTTCAATGACAAATTCACCACGAAGTGTTTCTGCCAGATCAAAAGCCTCCTGAGATACTGCAGTGTCAAATACGATCTGTGCAATCCCCTCACGGTCTCTTAAATCGACAAAGATAAGTCCGCCAAGATTTCGCTTCCTTTGTACCCAACCCTTCAGTACAACCGTCGAACCAATGTGTTCATCTCTCAGAACACCGCAATAATGTGTGCGTTTCACAGCCATTCCCTCCGTTTGATTGTATTTGACTAAGATTAGAGAAAAACAGCCACCTGAACCTTGAAGTTATTTTAGTATTTAAAAAACATTTTAAGTCATATTTCATTTTTCTTCAAGTGAAATTTTGCGGGTCTGACCCCGTCTGTTCAAGGCGGCCAAAAACATTGTTACTTTCTTACAAAACCATCTCTCAAAGCAAAATTTGATTCCGGATCTAATTCCCCCTCGTGATCGCACCACCCAATACAAATAAAAAAACCCGTCACTAAGCAATGCTTAGGGACGAGTCTGTATACCCGCGGTGCCACCCTAATTGGAATAAACCCTCTTATCGACACTCAAGACCTCACAAAAACGGTTGTCCTTCACTGACGTCATGGATCACCAGGCTTTCACCCGCCCCCGGTTCGCTGTTGGATATAACGCAGTTACTCTTATCCGTAGTCTTGAATATTTAGTTATATCTATTATAGAGAATCACCTAAGACGTGTCAACCACTCAATTTTTTGCTCAATTAAGGCATCAATCCGCCCAATATAATCCTCAACACCTTTAGCATTTGCCAACCGCTCGACACTGCCGTCAAGATCCGACGCCAGCTTTGAGACCGACCCAGCACCAATCGCGACAATGGAATGCCGATCCCCCATCATCCTGATATTATACAGACATTTATGATCAGGCAGGGTCAGACCTACGTTCTCCAAATTCCCCACCATATTCTTCTGACGGTAAAGATAATAAGGCTCATACCCAGCCTCAGCAAATGTCCCCAGCGCAGTCTCATACATCTGATCAACCTCAAAGGCAGAAGCCGCAAGCCCCTGTTCATACGCCCCCCGATCCTCATTCAGCCTCGACGCCCGCTTGACCGCAAGCGTGTGCACCGTAATGTTCTCAGGCTTAAGTGACCGAATCACCTCCGCCGTATGCGCGACGTCCTCAATCGTCTCTCCAGGCAGTCCCACGATCAGATCCGCGTTGATCACATCAAATCCAAACCCACGCGCCAGCTTAAACGCCTCAATAATTGCTGATGAATCGTGGTCCCGCCCGATCCGCCTCAACGTCGCATCCGTCATAGTCTGTGGATTGATGCACACCCGGCTGACCCCGTACCGCTTCATATCCCGCAGTTTCTTCTCCGTAATCGTATCCGGCCGCCCAGCCTCCACCGTATATTCCCGCAGCCCACCGGCTACAAAGCTCAATGGCTTTACCAGGTGCCTGTCCACCGCGTCGAGCAAGCTCTCAAATTCCGTCTCATTTAGGCTCGTAGGTGTCCCGCCTCCAATATAAACGCAGTCCACCACATACCCATGCTCTAAAAGAAATTTGCCGATGGTCACAATTTCCCCCACCATCGCCTCCAAATACGCCGGTACCAAATGACCCTTTTGCTTCAGTGGATTGGAAGGAAAACTGCAATACAAGCACCTAGACACACAGAATGGGATGCATAAATAAAGAGACATCCTTTCGTGATCCTGTTCTAAAATATCAACTTCATGACTGGCCACCTTCATAGCCAGTTGGATTTTCTCATCCGAAACCCTATAATGTTTTTTCAAGTAATCGCGAATATGAATCGTATCTTCAACCCCGGAATCAATTAAATCATGCACAATTTTAACAGGTCTGATCCCCGTTAAAATCCCCCACCCGGTTTTTGCCTCATACCTTTGCTTCATCAAGTCAAAGAACGCAAGCTTGACCATGTTTTTTATGGGATTCTTGCCAATAAAGTCGATTAGCTCAGAAAATTTCAAGCGAACTGCGGAATAATCCTCAGCACCCTCACCTTCCCCATCAAAACACGCCTCAATCCCATCCGCATCCCTCTTAAAACAAACAAATATGCAGGTCTGACCCCGTCTGTCCTTCAAAACATCCATGCAGGTCTGACCCCGTCTGTCACCACCCCGTCTGTCACCATTGCAGGTCTGACCCCGTCTGTTCGTCACTTCTTCATCCTCGCAGGTCTGACCCCGCCTGTCCATTTCTTCTTCAACCTCCGCCCCCCAAACAAAGAGACCTGCGAGCACGCGCAGGTCTTGTAGGCAGCTGTTACGATCAAAGTTTGTCTCAAACCCGTCAAAGCCCTCAAAATATACAGAAATCCGGATCAAGTCCAGCGCCCCCTTAAAAATGGGTTGCCAAAACGCTCTTTGCTTATCGTACTCGCAGGCCCGTGACCAGGCAGTACCACCAGATCATCAGACCGCGTCAGCAATTTTTTTGCAATCGAGTCAATCAAAGTGTCATAATCGCCGCCAGTCAAATCCGTACGTCCAATTGACCCTGCAAATAGGGTATCCCCAGTGATCAAGAAATTCTCAACCACGAAGCACACGCCACCCTTGGAATGCCCCGGCGTATGAATCACCTCAACCTTCAGATCCCCCACCGTCAAAAAATCACCATCTTCAAAAGTAAAATCCGGCTCAATCCCCACTGTCGGACCCGTCATCTGGCTCGACAGATTAATGGAAGCATTAGCCAGCATTTCAAGATCGCCCTTATGCACGCCAACCTTCAAAGGATAATATTGTTTAAGCTCAGGCACTCCCATTATGTGATCCCCGTGGGCATGGGTCAGCAAAATATAAACCGGTTCAATGCTATTCTCTTCCAAATAACGTGAAATTTTATCGACGCTGCCGCCCGGATCAACAACAACTCCTTTTCCCGTCGTTTCTGACGAGATTATATAGCAATTGGCAGCATACACACCCGCTGGAATTCTCTCGATTTTCACAACAAAACACTCCCTATCCGCTTAAAATCACATAAAATAAGCGCCTAAAGGCGCTTATAATCTTTTTCTTGCACCAAGTCCATCAACTCGTGCAGCCTCACAACTTCTATACCCTAATGTCGGCTCAGGGCATCATTTTTCAAACAAAAAACAACCTATCCAAACAACAAATTTCGACAAAATCAAACCAAAGCAAACCAATCCGCCCTAAAACAGCTTATGACTGTCCAGCAAGATAGTCACAGGCCCATCATTCAGGATATCCACCATCATATGCGCTTGAAACTGCCCGGTTTCCACTTTGACCCCCAGCGCCGCAATGCGCGACACCAAGGTCTCATACATGGCATTTGCCATCTCCGGCCTCGCCGCATCCGTAAAACCCGGCCGACGCCCCTTGCGCGCGTCCCCCAGCAAAGTGAACTGCGACACCACCAAAAGCTCCCCGCTCACATCAAGCAGCGACAAATTCATCTTCCCATCCGCGTCCTCAAAAATCCGAAGATTAGGAATCTTGTCCACCATGTAGTCGAGATCCTTATCCGTATCTTTTTCCTCAACACCTAAAAGCACCATCAGGCCGTGACCAATCTCTCCGGTCACCCGCTCATCCACAGTAACCGACGACCGCCTGACGCGCTGAATCACTGCGCGCATCACAAACCTCCATAATCCATCTAAGACGTTACCCGCTTGACCTCAATGATCTCCGGCATATTCTGGATCTTCTTGATCAGCTTCACCAGCTGCTCCGAATCATTGATCTCCACCGTCAGGTTAATAATCGCCATATTGTTTTTCGTCAGCTTCGCGTTAACCCCCGTCACCGTCAGGTTGAACTCCGAAATCAGCACGGTAATCTCCCCGAGGAGCCCTTTTCGGTCCGGCGCAATAATCTGAATCTCAGACGAATACGCCGCCTGTTTCCCGCGGTTGTCCCAGGACACCTCAATAAACCGGCTGGTCGCATCCTCCGTCTTTTCGAAATTGGTGCAGTCCTTGCGGTGAATCGTCACACCACGGCCCCGCGTGATATACCCAATAATGTCATCCCCCGGCACCGGGCTGCAGCACTTCGCGAACCGAACCAGAATATCGTCATAGCCTTCAAGGATAATACCATTTGCCGATGGTTTCGTCTTCCGCTCCTTACCCTCATGAATCTCGCTGGAAACGTGCCCCCCAGCCGGAATATCGCTTGGCAGCAACGGCTTTTTCACCGTCGCCTTATATTTTTCGCGAAGCTTCGGCACAATCTGATTCAGCATGATCCCGCCATAGCCCAGCGCCGCGTACATATCTTCCACCGAATGCAAGCTTAGACGAGACAAAATTGGCTCCAGCCACTCATCTTTCATGAGCTCTTTAACTTGAAGCCCGTTGCGCTTCACTTCACGCTCAAACATCTCGCGTCCCTTGTCAACATTTTCCTCGCGTCGCTCTTTTTTGAACCACTGTTTGATCTTATTCTTGGCCTGCGTACTCACCACGAATTTCAACCAGTCCCGGCTTGGCCCCTGTGAAGCGTTGGACGTCAGAATTTCAATAATCTGCCCGTTCGCGAGCTTATAATTCAGCGGCACAATCCGCCCGCTGACCTTCGCGCCCACGCACTTGTTGCCCACCGCGGAGTGAATCTTGTAGGCAAAATCCACCGGGGTAGAGCCCACCGGAAGCTCAATAACTTCGCCATTCGGAGTGAATACAAATACTTGATTCGTAAACAGGTCAATTTTCAGGGATTCCATGAACTCCCGCGGATCATTCAAATCCCGCTGCCATTCCATCATTTGACGCAGCCAGGCGAGACGCTTTTCCATGTCATCCTGACTCGTATTCTCAAGACCCTCTTTGTATTTCCAGTGGGCCGCAATACCAAACTCAGCAATTCTATGCATCTCAATAGTCCGAATCTGAATTTCAAACGGCTCACCTTGAGAGCCTATAACGGTCGTATGCAGCGACTGGTACATATTGGGCTTCGGCATAGCTATATAATCTTTGAATCGACCCGGAATAGGTTTCCAAAGATTGTGCACGATCCCCAGCACGCCATAGCAGTCCTTGATGGAATCCACCAGAACCCGGATCGCTGTCAGATCATAGATCTCTTCGAAATTCTTGTTTTGATAAATCATTTTTTTATAAATGCTATAAAAATTCTTCGGTCTCCCGACGATCTCACACTCAATCTGAACTTCCTTCAGCGATTCGCGGATATCCTTGATGACGCTGTTGATGTAGCTTTCACGCTCTTCCCGCTTGCGGTTGACCTTCGTCACCAGATCGTAATACCCTTCCGGATCCAAATACAAAAAGCTGAGGTCCTCAAGCTCCCATTTCAACCGCGAAATACCCAGCCGGTGCGCAATAGGCGCGTAAATCTCCAGGGTCTCCTGAGCCTTCTCACGCTTCTTTGAGTCCGTCATGTATTTGAGTGTTCGCATGTTGTGCAGCCGGTCCGCAAGCTTAATCAGAATAACCCGAATGTCCTTGGCCATGGCCAGAAACATCTTCCTGAGATTCTCCGCCTGGGCCTCTTCCTTCGTTTCATACTGAATTTGACCGAGCTTCGTCACCCCGTCCACCAGCAACGCCACCTGACGGCCAAACTCCTTCTCAAGTTCCCCAAAGGTATAACGCGTATCCTCAATGACATCATGAAGCAGCCCCGCGATCACAGTATCCTCATCGAGTTCCAGCTCCGCCAGAATCAGTGATACCTGCACCGGGTGCGTAAAATAAGATTCCCCCGACTTCCTTAACTGTCCGCTGTGGGCGGACTCCCCAAACTGATACGCCTTGATAATACGGTCCATATTCAGGTAAGGATTAAATTGTTCCAGCTTCATAATAAAACTTTCCAGGTTCATCTCGTTCACCACACCTTCTGTGACATGCTAACACTGTCATCCAACTTTATTTAAAAGATTTTTTTAGCCGATGGTCACTAAACCCCCATCTCCGCTTTCGAAAAAGGCCCGCTAGAAATAAACTCCTGCGGGCTTCAGGGGCAACCGACATGTTGAAACCCTGAGATTCGAAATCTCTTGAATTAATAGTGCACCAGGGATTCCGTCCGGCACTCGCCAAGCTTTTCCCGCCCATTAAGGAACGTGAGCTCAATGAGGAAAACACAACCCACCACTTCAGCGCCGAACTCCCCAACCATCCGAATGATGGATTCCACTGTGCCGCCGGTTGCCAGCAAATCGTCCGCAATCAGCACCCGGGCTCCGGGTTTGATGGCATCCTTGTGAATTTCAAGGATGTCCGTGCCGTATTCCAAATCGTACTCAAATCGGTAAGTTTCATAAGGCAGCTTCCCCGGTTTTCTAACGGGGACGAACGCTTTCTTCGCAGCGTAGGCAATTGGTGCGCCAATCAGAAAGCCCCGGGCCTCAGGTCCGAGCACGACGTCAAATTCCACATCCTGTACTGATGCCAGCATTTTGTCAATGGCATAAGCGTAAGCTTCTCCATCTGCAAGCAGCGTCGTGACATCTTTAAAACTGATGCCTTCTTTTGGGAAATCCTGAATTTCTCTGATCTTGCCTTTCAGGTCCATGAGAATCCTCCTGAGAAACTTTAAATTAGACTATATTAGTTTATCAAAATTTCGACAAATGTCAAAGTCTTTGTATACAGTCTTTGTGGGCTGTCATTGAGTTCTTGCTCCATATCTCATCATTTACTTTTTTCAGCCTCTGGTCCATTCCGTCAAAGCAGAAAATAAAGGCGATGCAGTCAAATCAATCTTTGATGCAACCGGACGAATTTTATATTTGCCAACACCTTCACCTTCAATTAAACCGGCAGATTCCAGAATCCTCAGCGCCAGAAGCGTTTCAAGATTAAATGGCTTGATGAGCGATTCCCCGTTTCGGATCGAAAGGTACAGACTTTTCAATTTGTCCCGGTTGGGTACCACAGCAGCGGCTTCTTTTTTAAGATCGTAACCTGGTGGATCCAGACAAACGGCGCCCTTATGATGTGTCGCGGGACAAAGGATAAGCGCTTTTTCAGGTGATGCCTGACCGCCGCGATCCATCCAGCGATGATAGAACGACAGCCACCCCTGCAGAGAGTATGCTACGAACGTTTCAGGTTCGAAACGGATTGGGCTTTCGACTTCCGTTTTAATGGATGAGGACACTTGTTGAAACTGATATGCCTGGTGAATGATGGCTTCTGCTTTCGTTCTATTAAAGAATTCCAGATCCGCCTCATCAAAATGGAGGGACGGCTCGTGAATGCGAATATCCCGAGTGTCAAACTGGATCGACTTGACCCCTCTGAATTCGTTTTCCTCTACAGTAACCAGGGCGTCGAAGCGCATTTTGGTCTTTAACGGTTCGAAGATCTCCGAATTGCGGAAGTTGACCAGGTCGAAGTTGCGAAGACCATCGGAAGCCAGCACTTTAAGATAAGTCTTGACCCGTCCTATTGTCATGACTTTCTCGGTGATGAGGTCGTTGACCCGGAACAAGGGCTTTGGATTACCCACGCCAAAGGGCTCGAGCTTTTTAAGCAGGTCTGTCAGCTCGAATCGGATAGCTTCCTTGTTCAGCGTCGCCTCGACGCGGTAAAGGGGCTTGAAGTCCTCAGCGGTCAGGTGCTCAGAGGCGTATGAGATCAGCCGCTTTTCCAGTTCTGGTAGCTGGGCTGCTTCCAGCGTCATGCCGGCAGCCTGCTCGTGGCCGCCAAACTTGGAAAAAAGATCCGAGACGCTTTGTAACGCCTCGAACAGGTTAAAGCCCTCGATGCTGCGGCCGCTTCCCTTAGCGATCCCGTTTTCAACGCCAAAGACGACGACTGGCCTGTGATACCGTTCCACGATCCTCGACGCCACAATGCCAATGACACCCCCGTGCCAGCCTTCGCCGCTTACGATCAGGAAAGGCGGCAGTTGTAGGTCTGGTTGATTTGGATCGCGTTTAAGCTCCACCTGAGTGATGGCCGCTTCCACGATCTCGCGCTCAATCTCTTGACGCTGCTCATTCATTTCGACCAGCTGCTTGGCAATTTCGGCGGCTTCAAGGGGGTCATCCGTCACCAGAAGCTTCACGCCGAGCATTGGATCTGCGATTCGACCTGCTGCATTCAGCTTTGGTCCCAAAATGAATCCAATGTGTCCGGCGGTGATTTTCTTTCCTGTCATGTCTGTCGCTTCCATGAGGGCTCTCATGCCGATCTGACTGGTTTCGGACATGGTTGACAGCCCGTGATGGACAATGATTCGATTTTCACCGAGCAGTGGCGCGACATCCGCAACCGTTCCAAAAGCAGAAATCTCCAGAAGTTCCGTCCTAATATCTGCAAATTTGTCTTCCAGCAGGGCTTCAGCTATTCGGAGTGCAATTCCGGCGCCCGCCAAATGTTTATAAGGGTATGGGCAGCCAGGCTGCTTGGGATTAAGGATGGCAAAGGCGTCTGGAAGAATGGCATGAGGTTCGTGGTGATCTGTGATGATCAAGTCCACGCCGCTCTCCTTGCAAATCTCTGCCTCCACTGTAGAGGTAATGCCGCAGTCTACTGTTATGATGACCCTTGCACCATCCGCAATCAAAGACTTTATAGCTTCGGCGTTCAGTCCGTAGCCTTCGTCATGCCGGTCCGGTATATAGTAGCGCACAGGTACCTGCAAGTGCCTGAAGGCCCTCACAAGAATGGATATACTCGTCATGCCGTCCACATCATAATCCCCGTAAACGACGATCTTCTCCCCCGCCGCCACCGCTTTTTTTATCCGATGAACAGCCGGGGTCAGACCTAGCATACTATCCGGAAGCGCCAAGTCTTCCAATCTTGGATTCAAGAAGGTATCCTTGTCGGTAAGATCAACCCCGCGAGCGCTCAGCAGGCTGTCTGTTAAAATGTCTAAGTCAATCAGATCCTCAGATGACATTTCATTCTTTTTCGAAACCCAGCGGGTCTTATTTGAAAGCATTCCATCGTTCCTTTTTAAATAAATTTTCGATTACTGCAGGTCTGACCCCGTCTTTCTCGAAGTTATGCAGGTCTGACCCCGTCTGTCTCAAAGTTATGCAGGTCTGACCCCGTCTGTCTCAAAACCATGCAGGTCTGACCCCCGCAGTCACATCTAAAGTCTTTCGACGCCTTCTGATTCGACAGGCGCTGCTGCCGGAGTTTGAGCCGGTTCCGCGGGAACCGCCTGTTCCTCAGCTGCAGCGGAGGCTTCCTCTTCAAACATCGCTATCCTCTCCTTGAGGGCAGTAATTTCCATTTCACTCTGCTTTAATTTTTTTGTCAAATCCTTCGTTTTCAATGAGCCCTTAACTTTGTTGACCAGGTTCATCATGTAGACAGAGATGGCGCCAAGGATCGCTGCAATTAAAATGACGAGGGCTTGAGAAATTTCGAACTTCTTGAAGAGTAGATTGATGGTCACCACATCACCGTTTAATAGAGCAAAAATGGCCACCAGGACTGCGAAGATCAGTGCGACAATAAAGGTTGACTGCATATTGGTTCCTCCTCAAATTTCATCATTAGCCACCCGCCATCATCTTCCGGCAGCAGATTGACGGATACCTTGTTAATCCTATTATACCTTCATTCCAACCAATCACGACAGCAATTTCCATCTAATTTGAAAAAACATCCGCACAAGTCCACTTTCTCTCCAATAAAAAGGGAAGACCGTCAGACCAGGTCAATTTTCTGACCTTACCTGAGCCGCGCCTTCCCCACATAGCAGCTATATTATTCGTTCTTCCCCACAGTGCTATCCTTCCATTTCGCCCAAATTGGACTGGCTATAAAAATGGAGGAATACGTTCCAACCATGATCCCCAGCATCAACGGAAGAGCAAAGTCCTTAATTGACGCAACCCCCAGTACATAAAGCGATCCAATGACCATCACCGTTGTCAATGAGGTATTGATAGTCCTCGACAGGGTCTGGCGAATGCTTTCGTTGGCGATCTTGGCATGTGTTGTCTTTTTCATCAGCTTAACATTTTCGCGCACCCTGTCAAAAACAACTATAGTATCGTTGATGGAATAACCCACAATGGTCAGGACGGCAGCAATAAAGGAGCTATTCACCGGAATCCTGAAAATAGCGTAAATTGACAGCAAAATCAACACGTCATGAAGCAAAGCTATAATAGACGCTGCACCATACACAAATTCAAATCGCAGCGTCACATAAATCAACATCCCGGCACCGGCTAGCAGAATCGCCAAAATCGCGTTGTTGCGAGTGTCTGCACCAAAGCTCGGCCCGAACTGCTCAGCCGCAATCAGGTCCTCGTCTTGTAGATCATACCGCTGACCCAGTACTTCAAAGATCGCCTTTCGTTCTTCATTACTGAGGGAAACCTTGGTGCGGATGATGACCTCATCCCTTTCACTTCCAGCGCTGAGGATCTCCTCATTGAGTTCAAACGGTGCCAGAAGGTCCCTGACTTCCTGAGTCTCCACCGTCTCTCCCAAATGGATCTGCATCATAGTCCCGCCCGTAAAGTCGAGGCCAAAATTGAGTCCTCTGGCGACAGCAAACACACCGCCCAATACCATAACAGCCAGGGAAATCAGCAGCCAAAGCCGAATTCTCTCAACAATTCTAAAATCAAATTCAAGTTTCATGCCGTCACCTCCTATAGACCATACAATTTGACATTGTTGGCAAACTTAAACGACAGTGACGACCGGATCAAAATCCGTGTGACAACTATTGCAGTAAACATGCTTGTGGCAATACCTATCATCAGCGTCACGGCGAAACCCTGCACCGGCCCCGAGCCAAAATAGTACAATATGATCGCGGCTATGAAAGTCGTGACATTTGAGTCCACGATGGTATGCATCGCCCTATGAAAGCCGGAATTGATGGCTGCCCGAAGGGACTTTCCATTTTTAACTTCTTCCTTGATCCGCTCAAAAATGATGACATTCGCGTCCACCGCCATACCTACAGACAAAACAATACCCGCAATGCCCGGCAGCGTCAGCGTCGCTTTAAGCCCGACCAGGATGAAAAGCACCAGACTTGCATACAAAGCCAGCGCAATACTGGCGACGATACCCGGATATCTGTAATACCCAATCATAAACAGCACCACAATGCTAAAGCCAATCGCCGCGGCTGTCACCCCTGAATTCAAAGCCCCTATACCTAAGGTCGCTCCAATAATTGACGTCCGCACTTCTTCCAGCTCAATAGGCAGCGCACCACCGCGAATCAGCGACGCCAGCATGCTGGCATCCTCAAAGGTAAAATTGCCGGAAATGATAGCATTGCCGTCAATAATTTCCACCCGCGTATATGGGGCGGAGATGACCTCATTGTCGAGCAAAATCGCGATCTGTCCGCCATTGACAGGGTCAAAATCCTTCGCGACCGCTGTCGCTTCGCGGAACAGTTTAGTGCCCTCGGAATCGAACACCAGTCCTACAGCCGGATTGTTGTATTCATCCATTGATACCATGGAGTCCTTCACCTGGGCACCGCCCAGAATCGGCGTATGGACGAAGTCCACGTCTTTCATGCCCTCCTGGGCAAAAGAGGCCTTGTCTACCAGAACAAATTCAAGCTTCGCGGTTTTTCCGATAGATTCAATGGCCGCAGTAGCATCTGTCACACCAGGCAGCTCAATGCGAATCTGATCCTCTCCCTGACGTGAAATTTTGGGTTCGGTCAATCCAATTGAGTCCACCCGCTTGGACAGAATCCCAATAGACTGATCGATCGCAGCTGTCAGCTCATTTCCGGTCAAATCCGTCTTCGCTTCATAAACAATTGCTACGCCGCCTTCAATATCCAGACCCAGCTTAATGCTGTCCTGAACAGACTTCAGTTCAAGCGGTCCAAGCTTCAGTCCGTTCACCGCACTGAAAATCGTGATCGCTATTAACAAAAGGATCGTAAAAAATGCGACTTTCTGTGTGCTAGGCTTCATCCTCGGTCTCCTCCTGATCCATCATGGCGTATTCCTTCGAAAATTCAACATAAGTCCGGGCGGACTGCTTCAGATGCGCCAATTCTCTGTCGTCCAGCTGCCGTGACACCCGCCCCGGGCTGCCAATAACCAGCGAGCCTGAAGTTATGCGTTTCCCGGGCGGTACCAGCGCGCCGGCGCCAATAATGACGTCGTCCTCGACAATTGCACCGTCAAGCACTATAGCACCCATGCCCACCAGAACGCGGCTGCCGATGGTCGCACCATGCACAATCGCGCCATGGCCCACAGTGACGTCCTCCCCCAGAATACAGGGATTGTGAGCATCCACGTGCAGTACCGCATTATCCTGGATGTTGGACCTCGCCCCAATGCGGATCTCATTCATGTCCCCTCGAAGCGCCGCGCCAAACCAGACACTGGCATCCTCAGCAATGAAAACCCGCCCAATGACATCCGCAGTTTTAGCAACCCAGGCGCTTTTGTTGACCTGCGGAAGGATATTCTTGAATCTTCTGATCATAAGCTCGCCTCCGACATTTCTTTGGCCTTAATGTATATTGCGCACTCAATGCGCTTTTTCTCCATGTCGCAGCCTATTTCATAAGGCACACGGATGTCATGGTTGAAGTTGTAGGCGTTGGCATGACAGCCGCCGCTGCAGTAAAACTTCGCCCAGCACGAACGGCACGCCTGCTTCTCGTAGACGTGGACCTTAGAGAAATCATCGGCCAAACGCGTTTCAAAAGTTCCCTGATCCACATTGCCCATGACAAAATCCGTATTACCAACAAATTGGTGACACGGATAAATATCACCCTCCGGGGTCACCGCGATGTATTCGCTTCCGGCGCCGCACCCGGAAACCCGCTTGATGACACAAGGGCCCTGGTTAAGGTCAATCATGAAATGGAAGAACTTAAAATCTCGGTCCGTGCCAGAACGTTCAATCAGCGTCTCCGCCAGAGATTCATACTGCTCAAAGACTGTTTTCATGTCCTCAGAGGTCAGCGTATAGTCATGATGAGGTTCCGACACGACGGGTTCTACGGAAGTCAGCGTAAAGCCTTGGTCAGCCAGGTGCACGACGTCTTTGGCGAAATCCGTATTAAAATGCGTGAAGGTCCCCCGGACATAATAAGTCTTGTCCCCACGGCTCTCCACCAGTTTCTTGAATTTTGGCAGAATCACGTCATAGGTGCCCTGGCCATTAATGGCGGGGCGCATAAAGTCATTGACCTCTGGTCTTCCGTCTATGGACAGGACCACATTGTCCATGTGCTCATTAATATAGGCAATCTTGTCATCATCCAGCAGAATACCGTTGGTGGTGATAGTAAATCTGAAATGCTTATTGTTTGCAGCTTCAAGGGACCGGCCATAAGCCACTAACGCCTTGACCACCTCAAAGTTCATAAGCGGCTCGCCGCCAAAAAAGTCCACTTCAAGGTTGCGGCGGTTTCCGGAATGGGCGACCAGGAAATCAAAGGCACGTTTCCCCGTTTCCAGCGGCATGAGCAGTCGCTCACCGTGAAAATCTCCCTGGGAGGCAAAGCAGTACTTGCACCGAATGTTGCAGTCATGGGCTACATGCAGGCACAGCGCCTTGATGATGGGCTGCTTTTTAAACGCGGACGAATCCAGATAGTCGTCTGGGCTGAATAACTGCCCCATTTCGATGAGGGCATCCATTTCTCCCAGCCCTTCTCTGACGACACCTTCCTCAAACTCCCCAGAAAGAGCCGCCACGGCAGCCTCCTGATCAGGATTTGGGTAGAAGTCCAGCAATCTATAAATCATTGGGTCGACTACATGAATGGCGCCGCTGTGGACATCCAGAACAATGTGCATGCCGCCCTGTTCGTATTTATGAATCATTGTTTTTTTGCCTCCGCTCTCACTTTAAGCATAAACACAGAAAAAGCAGCTTTCGCTGCTCTGACTGTAGGTATGCGGTCATATTGCAGTGCTGACGCTTTGAAGCTCACTATAAGCGCCGAGCCCTTCTTATGTAGAAGGTCTTATTTCTTCTCGCACTCCTGATTGCCAACAGTACAAGACGTTTTGCAGGCCGACTGGCAGGATGTCTGGCATTCGCCGCAGCCGCCGTGAGAAGCGCTTTCCTTCAGCGTACCTTGGTTCAGCGTTTTAATGTGCTTCATGAGATGACCTCCCTTCATAGAACTAAATCATGCCTATTATAGCATAAACCTTTTCAAGTAAAAAGACCGAAGATGATGAACCGCCGTAGGCGGCCAGGTCACAGCCGCTTCAGCGAATTCAAAAGGTCTGCTTGATCACGTGCTTACCTGAAGCGGCGGCGGATTCTCGTTGGAATGCCACCGCGCTGGTAAGGTCAAATTGCAGGAGGTCGTCTATTTCTGAACGACGATGCTGCCAACTGCCCATTTCTTGAATGTCAATTCTGTGCCGCTAGGTCGCACGCGAAGAACAACATCCTCATCCATGACTGAAACGACTTGTCCAACTACGCCGCCGATGGTCACGACTTCATCACCCGCCGAAATGTTATCCCGCATGCTCTTCAGCTCTTTGTTTTTCTTTTGTTGCGGACGAATGAGCATGAAGTAGAAAATCAGGAAAAACACGACGACGTAAAGCAGAGTTCCGTAAGTACCGCCCATAGTGTAAGCCTCCTATTCTTTGCTGTCTGATGCAATTTTACTCGCTCTCTTCTACAGTATAACCGTATTTGAGAAAAAATTCATCCTTAAAATCAAGAAGTCTGTCATCCATTATGGCTTGTCTGACATTTTTCATGAGTTCAATGAGGAAAAACAAGTTGTGATAGGTCATGAGTCTTGAGGAAAGAATCTCATCCGCTTTATACAGGTGTCTCAGATAAGCTTTGGTGTAGTTGCGGCAAGTATAACAGCCGCAGTTTGGATCAAGGGGTGAAAAATCATCAAAGTATTTGGCATTCTTAATGACAACTTTGCCCACCGAGGTCATAGCAGTGCCATTTCGGGCAATCCGTGTCGGAAGAACACAGTCAAACATGTCCACCCCTCGCAGGACACCTTCAAGAAGATCATCAGGGCTTCCCACACCCATCAAATAGCGCGGCTTGTCCTCCGGCAGATAGGGTGTCGTTTGCTCAAGGATCTCATACATCATAGGCTTGGGCTCACCAACGGACAATCCGCCAATGGCGTAACCCGGGAACCCAATCGCTGTAATTTCCTCTGCGCTCTGTTTTCTGAGATCCGGATACATACCGCCCTGGACTATGCCAAAGAGCGCCTGCTGGTCCGGCTTTTTGTGGGCTTCCTTGCAGCGTGCCGCCCAGCGGGAGGTGCGCTCCAGGGATTTCTTGACGTAGTCACGCTCCGCGGGATAAGGTGCACATTCATCAAAAGCCATGATAATGTCAGCACCCAGGGCATTTTCAATTTCTATGGCGCGCTCCGGACTGAGAAAGTGTTTTGCCCCATCCAGATGAGACCTGAATTCTACGCCTTCCTCAGTAATTTTTCTGAGATCACCCAGACTGAAGACCTGAAATCCGCCGCTGTCTGTCAGGATAGGATGATGCCAGTTCATAAACTTGTGAAGGCCGCCTGCTTTTTCCACCAATTCATGACCCGGTCTCAAAAACAAGTGATAGGTGTTGGAGAGAATAATCTGGGCTTCCATGTCTTCAAGTTCTTCAGGCGTCATTGCCTTGACCGTGGCCTGAGTGCCCACGGGCATAAAGATTGGGGTGTCAATCACGCCATGGGGCGTATGCAGGCGGCCAAGGCGCGCACCGCTCTGTTTGCAGGTTTTGATGAGTTCGAATTGAATTGCCATGGTTGCCTCCTAATAATTTCTAACTTTACAGAATCAGCATGGCGTCGCCAAAGCTGAAAAATCTATACCGCTCTTTAACTGCCTCGTCATAAGCGACAAGGACATGCTCTCTGCCAGCCAAAGCACTGACCAGCATTATGAGGGTCGATTCAGGAAGATGAAAGTTGGTGATTAGACCATCGACCACTTTAAACGTATAGCCGGGATAGATAAAAATATCCGTCCAGCCTGAGCACGCCTGAAGGGTTTCATGGCGCCCCGCAGCACTTTCGAGGGTTCTGACCGAGGTTGTGCCTACGGCTATAACCCGTCCGCCTGCTGCTTTGGTCCGCTGGATCTTAGCTGCAGCATCCTCGCTGATTTCAAAGTATTCAGCATGCATAACATGCTCGTGGATTGACTCGGCCTTGACTGGTCTAAACGTACCCAGACCCACGTGCAGCGTGATGCGGGCGATGGTTACACCCTTCGCCTCAATAGCATCGAGCAAGGCATCATCAAAATGGAGGCCTGCGGTTGGCGCGGCGGCTGACCCATATTTGTTTGAATACACAGTTTGATAGCGCTCCGCATCATCCAGGGTTTCGCGAATGTACGGCGGCAGCGGCATAGTGCCCAGCCTGTCCAGAACCTCCTCGAAAATCCCTTCGTACCGGAATCTCACCAGGCGCGTGCCTTCTTCAGAAAGGTCTTCAATAACTGCACTCAAAGAGCCGTCACCAAATTCGAAGGCGTCTCCGGGACGCGCCTTTTTTCCGGGCTTGACAAGCGTTTGCCAGAGATCCCCTTCAACACGCTTAAGCAGAAGGAATTCCACGGCAGCCCCTGAGCGCCTGCGTCCAAAGAGTCTGGCGGGCAGAACCCGGGTATCGTTGATGACCAGACAATCTCCTGACTGAAGATGATGCAGCACATCCCTGAAGGTCTCATGGCGAAGCGCGCCAGTCCCTTTGTCCATAAAGAGGAGTCTAGAAGCGGCTCGGTCTTTAAGCGGTGTTTGAGCGATCAGTTCCTCAGGTAAATCAAAATAAAAATCACTGGTTTTCATATTTTGAAGTTGCTCCTTATATCATTGAAATGTTTTTAAGATACATAGCCATGAATGTCATCAATGCGACTTAGCATCCTTATTGAATTCTGGTATTGACATAGTAATGAGTCAGAATCTGCTCATAGCTCATGCCGAGATCCGCCATGGCTTTCGCGCCCCATTGGCTCATGCCGACGCCGTGGCCAAAGCCATAACCTTTGAAGACAATAGTGCCACTGCCGGATCCAGACGTTACCACTGTATTGGTCGGTTTAAAAGCCGTCACACCCGAAGCTGACAGCAAAGTCATTTCAGAGGACCCAAGCGTCACCTGCCCGCCTGCCCCTTCTACGACTAGGCGATCCACAGGTACAGCAGTCTTTCCTCCGGCAGATTCCAGCGTCAGCTCCCCACTCGTGCCGGGCACAGCACTGCCGCCTCCTTCAATGGTATACCAGGAGCTGCGGATATCATACGTCCCCAGGATGTAGCGCGCCTTTTCCTTAGATGCCACGTAATCTCCGTCCCGCCCGACAAACACTGTTTCCAGCGCACGTCCGTTCGGCGATACCTTGGTGACGTAAATCCCAATCAATGGACCAATATTGATGTTCTTGCTCTTTAAAATATCGTCAATTTGCACTGTCGTATAGGTTTTAGACCAGGTTGCCGATGGTTGGCCAAGAGAATATGGATCCTCCACCGACTTAAGATAAGGCGTCACCGCCGACCAGACATATTCAGAGTTTTCTGTGCGCCCACCGCTGTTGGAGTGGAAAAACGCAGTGATGGGCTTGTTGTCGTAAACCAAAAGCTTGCCCCAGGTCTCATCCACCGCATCATTTGAGCGAGGTCGCTCGACACTGGCTCCGCCGTATACCTGACAGTCCTGAAGATTACACAGGTCAAAGCCCCATTTGCTGTGCTTGCCCAAGGAAGCATAGGCGTAATTGCGCGCTGCGACCGCTTGAGCCTTCAAAGCTTCCAGTGGCCATTCCCCCGACATTTCACGGGGCAGAACGCCGTATAAGTATGGTTCGACCCCAATATAGTTTATGACGGTTGGGTCGCTGTCTGCGAACCTCTGCACGCCAATGGCCCCGCGGTATTTTCTGCTTTCGAAGCCGATCAGGTCCCCTTCTGCCTGTGGTAAAAGCGCAAAGACCGTATCGCTCGTATCATAATACATAAAAATTGAGGTATTGTCGACGATCATGATCGCTTTGTCGTTGACTGGCGCAGGCATCAGTGAAATTTGCGGCAGCACCGACTCAATTTCAGCTTTTTTTGCTATCCGCTCAGCCTCTGACTGGTAAGCGCCCACATAGACCTTCCAGCCGTCATCATAGGCCGGGAACAGGTCTTGAAGCTGAAGTGAAGTCTGATCCAGAAACTGCCGCATTTCAAGATAGGTTCCAAAATCCGGTCCCACCTGCAGATGATACGGTCCAAAGTAGGCACCACTACTTCCGGCTGGTGTGCCGATGGTCTCGCCAACCGCCTTTGTATTCTTAATGACATAGAGGGTATTAAGCGGCAATATGGCACCGGTGTCCGAAAAAGCGCCCACACCGTCTACCGTAACAAGCTTAAACCCGCTGGTTGAAGTCAAAACGGACGTCGCGTCGGTAATACTGTTGAATTTGATGCCAACGCGAAACTGTCGATCCGGGCTTGCTTCCACAGCATAGGAAGGATCCGCATTAAAAGCCAACAGAACTGACAAAAGACATAAAGTCAACAGGATCCAAGCCGGCTTCGCGTTTAGTGTATTTTTTTTATAGGTCACGTTAACCTCACCTCATTCCTCAAGACTGATCTCCAGTTGATTAAAAGGAACCTCTGCCGCAATCTGTCCCTTTGGATCCAGATTGAGATAACGGTAACCGTTTCGCGTAATCACGCGGCCTCTTGGCGTTCGGTTGATAAAACCAAGCTGCAGCAGAAATGGCTCAATGACGTCTTCAATGGTGCCCTGCTCTTCACCGGTAGCCGCTGCCAAGGTACTAACCCCAACCGGTCCGCCGTCAAATTTTTCAGCAATGGCGTAAAGAAGTCTGCGGTCAGCTTTGTCGAGACCGGAATCATCAATATCCAGCATTTTTAATGCATAGCGCGCGACGTCTATATCGATGGTGTCGCTGCCGCCCACCTGAGCAAAGTCTCTGACCCGTCTCAGTATGCGGTTGACAATCCGTGGTGTGCCGCGGCTTCTTCTGGCGATTTCCCACGCAGCATCGTCGTGAATCCCGATCCCAAGGATGTCGGCGGAGCGACGCACGATGAGGTGCAGCTCACGTTCACTGTAGAGATCAAGCTGCAGCATGACGCCAAAGCGGTCTCTCAGCGGCGACGTCAAAAGTCCTGCTCTGGTGGTGGCGCCAACCAATGTAAAGCGTGGGAGCTGAAGTCTGATGGACCTGGCTTCAGAGCCTTTGCCTATGATAATATCGAGGGCATAGTCCTCCATAGCCGGATAGAGGACTTCCTCCACCGCACGGCTGAGACGGTGGATCTCATCAATAAAAAGGACATCTTTGTCCCTCAATGTGTTTAGGATGGCTGCCAGGTCTCCGGGCCGCTCGATCGCAGGGCCTGAAGTGATGCGGATATTGACACCCAGCTCATTGGCAATGATGTTGGACAGTGTCGTCTTGCCAAGTCCTGGCGGTCCATAGAGAAGGACGTGATCCAGTGCTTCAGCGCGGAATTTGGCAGCCTCAATGAAGACACCCAGTTTCTCCTTGTTGCGCTCCTGTCCAATGTATTCCTTGAGATTTTTCGGTCGAAGACTGCCTTCCTGCAGAACGTCTTCTTCTATAAGATCCGGCGTAATAAAGCGGTCAAATCCTGAGTCCAAGGGCAGTGCCTCCTTTCACTATTGCGTGTCTGCCTCAGCGGTCCTGCAAAAGCTATAAATAATGAGATTAGAGAACCGCCATCAGACCAAGGGCCTGACGGATGACGTCCTCCACGGTGAGGTCCCGGCTGTCGATGCGCGAGATGATCTTTTCGACGTCGGATTTCCTGTAACCCAGGGCTATCATGGCTTCTATGGCATCAGAAACGACGCCGACGTTTTTAGGCATAGAAAAACCGTCTGCCTCCGGCAGCGCGGACAGTGTTTTGGAGAATTTGTCTCTCAGCTCCAGTACAATGCGCTGGGCTGTTTTTTTCCCGACGCCAGGTGCTTTCATAAGACCATCGGCATCTCCCAAGATAATCATGCGGGTGAGCTCTAGGTAATGAATGCCCGACAGGGCTCCAATGGCAACCTTAGCACCTATACCTGACACGGTGGTGAGCAGTCGGAAAACCTTCAGCTCGTCCTCAGTAGAGAAGCCCACCAGGGTCATGCTGTCCTCGCGGACGATCAGGGAGGTGAAGAAGGTGACCGTCTCCCCCACTTTGCAGGCCATGGCGCTGGTCGCCGAGGTGGAGATGCTGTAGCCTATATTGCCGACTTCAAGAATGACGCGGTCGGGATGTAAAACGGCGACAACGCCGCGAAAATATTCATACATGGGGCAGCCTCCTAAAATGGCGCAGTTGTGTCTCACAGACGGCAAACCGCGAATGAAGCGGTGCGGTGATACAGTTTAAACTAAACCAAAATAACTTGTTTAAGTCCTGCATCCAGCGCTATTTTTTCTAATTTTTCCATTTCTGTGTGGTTTGGCATAGTTTTGCCTTTAAATTGGGCAACAACGCCATGGGGTCTGAATCGAATCAATTTGTAGCGGGTTTCTGGCGCATGAGCTGCAAGCACCTTGCTGACATAGGACACTGTATGGGTGTTGTCAAGCCACTCAGGAACAATGACTGTACGCACTTCGCAGAGGGTCCGATCCTGGGCCATACGGTTCAGATTCTCAAGAACCCGCTGATTGTCCTCACCGGTAAGTTCCTTGTGTGCCTCTGGATTGACACTTTTAACATCCAGCATAAAGCCGTCGACCCAAGGTCTGATGCGCTCGTAAAAAGCCTGATCAAAGTCGCCGTTGGTGTCGATCAGGACGTTGAAATTCTCTTTTTTCAGAGCTTTGACCAGATCGAGGAGAAATTCGGGCTGCAGGGTGCACTCGCCGCCTGAAATTGTCACACCGGAAATAAACAGGCGGTATTTGAGTACCTCCTGAACGACGTCTTCAGGTGACCTGAGAGACACTTCATCTGTGCTCAGGACGCTGCCAAGGGCAATAGTCTCCGGATTATGGCAATAACCACACCTGAAGCTGCAGCCCTGGAGAAAGATGATGGTTCTGTTGCCAGGCCCATCCACTGAACTGAAGGGCAGGATCCTGCGGACATAGCCCATGAGGCTTAGGTTCTGTACTTGTTCACTCACTGCTTTTCTCCGCATTTCGGACAGAAGGCGTGGGATTTGTCGATTTCAGCGCCGCAGGATTTGCAGAATCTGAGGGGCTTGCCTTTTTTGACCGTTTTGAGATCCCAGTAGGTCAATTCTTCCGTAGGATTTTCCTCATAGGCCTGTCCTTTTTCTTTCTTCAGTTCAAAGACACTTTTGCAGGAAGGACACACGCAAAAGTAGTTTAAATTCCAGCGAACGGTTGGTATAAAAAAGACGTGAAAGGTGTTGTACCTCTTGATGACTTTTTTTGGCAGAGTACTGTTGCACTCCTTGCATTCCACCTGGCTGTCTCTGAGCAATTTATCCTTGCTTGTGATTCCGAATACGCCTATAAAAAACATGTCGTCATCTCCTAAAAGACATCATGTAACTGAGTCTTAGCAATCATTTACCATTATAGCATATTTGTTCGCTTCTGTGAGGGATAAGTTGTGGCGGACGCCAAGAGGGGAACTCAAGTTGTAGATGAGTTCCCCTCGTTTGTCAATTAGTTGAGTTTTTTGATTTCTACGGGTTTTAGCACCTCATCAACCATCGGCACAAACAGGGAAAGGTAAATGCGATCTACATCTGACGTTTCAGGTACCCCAATGTTGAAAGCTGCGCCTTCCTCCGTTTGCCACATTCCCATGGAACTTTCGGATGGATCCGGTTCCATTCGAAGGGCCCCATATTCATGCCCGCCATAATCAGGGTTTTCATCGAACATACCAGGCCTTAGAAATTCATAAGTGATCCATGGCTTCTCAGATTCTTTGCCAGACATATCGCTGAGTGCCGAGACCTCGCGTCCCTTATACACAATAATCTCGCTCTGGTTCGGAAGCTCTGAATGAATGGTTTCACTTGAAACGTCAAAATACACCGTACTTAAAACATTAGATTGCCATGCGGTTCTCTGAGGATCTATTCCAATAAACATTTTTCCGTCCAGTTCAAAGCGGCTGATGCTGGCTTTGAATTCCATAGTTTGAGCTTCAACCTCAGCCTCCGAATTCAATCTCCCCATACTGTCAAAATAAATTTTATCACCATTCTGGTCCATGAGATATAGGCCAATATTTAAATCCTTAACACCTTCTGCCGGCAACAGCCTTGCTTTGACGCTGGCATTGATGACGCCTACGTTGATTTCCTCAATATCAAGCATGCCATAATCAGCTATCACCAGCGGCTGGTTCAATTCGTATTGAACAGATTCACGGGATAATGACGCATCAAGGGAGACAGGAAAGCGAAATACTTTATTGTCCATGGTAAATGCCAAGGTAAATTGAGCTGGGATTTCATGTCCGTAGGCTCTGATTTCAGAAAGTCGAACCTCTTCCCCCATACCCGAAAATTCAATGCCTATAGCAGCTTTGAAATCCGGAATCTCCAGGGACAGTTCGACAAATTCCTCAGCATGATCACCCGTAATCGAATAATACACAGCCAGGGTCTGCTGATCAGCGACCACGCCATTGAGCGTGATTTCTGTATTGTCAATTTTAATAGCTGCGTTGATAGGCTGATAGCGGTCATGCTCAATAGCAGATTTTAGTCCCGGTTTGCCGACCAGATATTCTACCCACTGCCCGACGAGTGGCCATTTCATCATGTTTTCAGCCAGGGATGGATTAAATTTCGCGCCAATCATGAGGCCGCCAATCCCAATGATCAAGCTTGCCGCCACAGTCAAAGTTCCTCTCATAATAGTTTTCGTGATTTTCGACCTGTTAACAACCGTGTTATGCAGGTCTGCGGCTGTGCCTATTGACCCCGCCTGTCCATCAGATGGATCTTGCAGGTCTGACCCCGTCTGTCGTCTCCCCAGGTCTGACCCCGCCTGTTGGCCACCCAGGTCTGCGGCTGTGCCTATCGACCCCAGTGGTTCAATCATAAGCTGAAGGGTTTCTTCTGCCCACGAGTCCGAATGATCAGGGAGCGACTGTTCTCTGAGCACTTTTTCAATTTTTTTATCAAGAAGCCGTTCATCCATGACTTAGACCTCCCTTCCTGACACTTTTATGGGATTAGCTGTCGAAAACTCCTGTGCAGCCAAATTTTTTCTAAGCTTCTCCCGACCCCTGAACAGCCGGCTTTTCACGGTCGATATCTCTAACTCAAGCACTTCCGAGATCTTTTTTAAATCACATTCAAGAAAATAGTACATAATTAGCGGGATCCGGTAATGATCAGACAACTGACAAAGGGCACTTTCAATCACTGCCCTTTCCTCTTCCCGCATTAAGACCTCGAGTGGCTCAGGATCCGGGTCAGCGGCAAATTCAATTTTTAATGCCTGAGCGCTATCCTCTGCGTACTGTGGCTCGACCACATTTAGCCATCGCTTTTCCTTGGCATATTGATCTCTATATAAATTGAGACAAATGGTATAGAGCCAGTTGGCCGCGGCCTTCTCCTCACTGATTCCGCTTGGAGACAAGAGTGCCAAATGCTCCGGCAGGATCAGGCGTTCCATGGCCTTAAGAAAGGTTTGCTGATAAAGGTCCTTTGAAGCCTCAACTTCAGCGGTTAATTTATAGCTTAATTTTCGAATCATCACGTCATGTGTCTTTACAAACACAGTGAGTGAAGCCTTGAGTACCTCATTAGATTCCGACACCCCACGTTGGCTGGGTGTGTCAGTTTTCAGCCATCCCACAAAAAAGCCTCCTTACTTCCAATTTGAATTGGGTCAATAGGCCCCAGCCGCACGAACAGAAATAATCTTTGTACCGGAGCTTGCGATATCAGTTCTCATTTCACTTTCCTCTATCATACCTAAACGCACGCAAGTTAGAAAGGTTTCAAAAAAAACGAAAAGGCAGATCACAAGCAGTTCATAACCCAACCACTTGCTTTCTGCCTTATGAATTTGATTTTATGGCTTTTTTCCAAACGCTACAGCAATCCATCCCTCATGCGAACGCGCCGCTCCAATACATGCTGGTTGTCCACAGCGCCTTTCCCCAAAGCCACCGTATCCTGCAGCACCGCTTCTCCCCGTCTCAGCTTCTCAATTTCCGAGCGTTTGACCAAATAGCCGGTGATCCGGATTACATCCGCATCTGAGGCATAAGAGGAAAAATAGCGCATCCCGGCGTCAAAGGCGCCTTTGACAATGTCGACCACCACTTGCGGATTGGATTTCACAGTCTCATCAAAACTGAAAATGTCACCAATGCCGGATGGAAAATACTTGTGATAGCGGGCCGCCTGAAGTAAATGCTCGTGAATTGGCGGTTCGTCACCAATTGGAATTCTGCAGCCCGGGCTGGTGCCGGCATCAGAATCAATGCCCACCTGGGCGTGGAGCAGATAATGGCCGCCCGTCGCCAGATGCGGATTGAAATGCCCATTCACAACAGCTTGCATGCCCTCAATGATGCGCACCCCAAGATCATCCGCTTCCTGACTGTGCCCAAAGCGTCCGCTGCGGCCATCCAATTTCATGAGATGGTTGACAGCTTCTGCAAGTCCCACTTCACCCAGCATTGCAGTAAACCTCGCAGGATCAATCAGACCCTCACGAACCAGGAAACTCGATTCGAAGAAATGGCTTTCCTCCACCAAAAATCGAATGCGTTCATCCATGTAATCCATGGCGAGCTGAATCGCTTCAGGAAGCAGGCGCTCGATATAGTCCGCAGAATTCACTGCCTCATAAGACAATTTGTCGAGCTTAAGCCGCGACAAAGTGTAGCTGCCGCCCCCAATAGGCAGGCCGTTGTAACAGCTGACAATGGCGTAACCATCGGCAAAATCCTCGAACTCTTTAGAGAACATGGCGTGGTTGGCAAAACTCGGTTTTGCGGTGATCAGTGATGTGGCAGCCGCATCCCGCAGGAAATCCTCAGTCGACGCTGGACTCACCTTCAGGGTGATATTCGGGATCGCGTCCTGGAGCTCTCGCTCCGCCCTCAGAATCAAAGTCCCAGCTCGAGTCGGCTCAGGGCCGAGGTTCGCATGGCAAAAAGAATCCGTAATAGTCCGGTCAATGTGCTTCAGGAACAGCTTGATCGTCTTAAAAGCCCCCTCCTCATCTTCAACAAAAGGCTCCAGAAGTGTATCCAAGCTGCCAATATACACCGGAAAAGTCGAAATGGACGGGATATGCTTGTACAGGATCAGCAGCGCGTGAACGGCCTCCTCAAGATCCTGAGGCGGATCGATTTCCAGAAATTTGCTGCCCTGCTTCATAAACTTTTCAAAATTGACTACAACATAACGCGGCCTGTAAGGCGCGTGCCCCTCAAACAGGTCACACAAAATATCACGGTCCCTCAAAGACTGAACCGCTGCCGGAATGTTCAGCACCTCGATTGAATCCTCCGCCGCCCTGGCCAGTGAAATCACCTTTTGCTCATAGGTCAGCACAGGATCTTGAATAATGGACAAAACATTACTCATTGTTGTCACCCTTTCGTTATAAAACACGCTGAAAATGCGTTGATCAGTTCACTGTGACTATCTTTGCTTCTATTTTAGAACAAAGCCAGGCCCGAATCAACGCCCACGAATGACATAGCGCAAACTTCAGGACATTTGTCTCTTTAAAGAATTTTTGCCGATGGTCACTTAACCCACTCCAACCAGACACTAACATGTAAATATAAAAAACACCCCGGTTTCTTCTGAAAGATTCCGGGGTGTTTCAAACTCATTTTAGTCAACAATGACTTTGACCTTATGTAGAACTTTTTATCCTAATCGTTCAAAGTCTACGCTGTTTTCTCGAAGCCAGGAAGTTTCTCCATAGTGATGCCCGTGAAGCCGTAGAAGATTGAAACGAGCGGATTGATTATGTTCAGGAAGCAGTAAGGCAGGTAGACCAACGTCGCAACGCCGAGTGTGCCTGACATGAACAGACCACAGGAGTTCCAAGGAACCAGAGGCGAAGTCAGCGTGCCGGCATCTTCGAGAACGCGGGAAAGGTTTTTCGGATGGAGACCGCGGTCTTCGTAGATTTGTCTGTACATACGGCCTGGGATAACGATAGCAAGGTATTGGTCACCAGCCATCATGTTCATGGCAATGATCGTGATGATCGTTGCGAGAACGAGGCTGCCAGTGCCATGAGCAAGTTTCATGATGGAAGATGCAATAGCTTCCAGCATTCCGGATTTCTCCATAACGCCGCCAAAGCTCATAGCGCAGAGAATCAGGGAAACCGTCCACATCATGCTGTCGAGACCGCCGCGGGAAAGCAGGTCATCAATAACCGTGACGCCAGTGTCAGAAGCGTAACCATAATGGGTTGCTTCGACGATTGCAGTCATGTCAGCACCTTGGAAGAGGAACGCGAACAGCGCGCCAAGAATAGTGCCGCCGATCAAGCCAGGCATAGCCGGAACTTTAAAGATAACCATTGCGATAACGAGAATTGGCGCAAGGAGCAGAATCAACGAAATGTTGAAGTTTGCTTCAAGACCATTCAGAATTTCATTGATAGCTGCAGTATCAATTTCGTTTCCGGCAAATCTCATACCAATAATACCGTAGAGAATCAGGGAAATGATCAGTGATGGACCGGTCGTATAGATCATGTGCCGGATGTGTTCAAACAGCGTGGAACCCGCCATAGCTGGCGCAAGGTTCGTCGTATCTGAAAGCGGTGACATTTTGTCGCCAAAGTAGGCGCCGGAAATGATTGAACCGGCTACAATACCAGGGTTCATGCCAAGGCCGATCCCTACGCCGACAAGCGCGATGCCAACTGTACCGGCAGTCGTCCAGGAGCTTCCTGTTGCAAGGGAAACGATACAGCAGAGCAGGCAGGTTGCGACGAGGAAGATGCTAGGAGACAGAAGCTTAAGACCATAGTAGATCATGGTTGGTACGATGCCGCCGAGAATCCAGGTACCAATGATCATACCGATGATCATCAGGATCAGAATAGCCTGCATAGCCATTTTGATGGTGTCGACAATCCCATCCTCAAGCTCTTTCCAGGTATAGCCGAGTCCGACAATTGCGACGATAGCCGCGACGACTGCTGCGAAGAGAATTGGAAGGTGTGGATCCCCGCCCCAGAACTGCATGGTGACGATCAGTGCCACGATAATGAATGCCATAGGAATGAGTGCGTGACCAAGCGTGGCTTTTTTCTTCATCTTTGTTTCCATTGATGAATTCCTCCTTTGCATAAGATAGCTCATTATACATAAGAGGTTACAAAAAAATTCAAAAACGTTCACAAAAGGATAACAAAAATGTCACAAATAATTTAGAATGATCTAAAAATTGTGTATCTCAGTCAGAAAATTACGTCAAGAGGTCTCTAAAACCATCAGGATCAAATTGTCAATAAACTTGCGCACGGAGATCTTGCCGCCGCTCTCGCGCTTGCCGCGAATGAAATCCATCTCTGCTTTGACATTTTCAAAGTCATACAGTGTGCTGGAAAAACGTATAAAGTTTTCGTTCATGTAGTCCTCAATTCCCAAATTTGCCAAATTGATCAGACCCCGGTTAATCGCTCGCCGCAGCCGCTGCTCCATGGCTTTGGGATTGTCACAGAGTTCGTCGCAGATATCCCTGACCTTAAAATCAAATGTTTTAAGATTGTTCTCCAGCATATAAGAACAGATCTGAATCAGATCCTCCCCGCCTTTTTCACCCATGATGCCGAGCTTCGAAAAAATCATTTTGATTTTTTTTACCTGGTCAGACATCTGATCCGGCACTTTGATTGAAGCATGTTTGTCACCTTTATTAAACATACCCTCTATCATCTTGAATGTACGCTCCATCTCCAGCTTCTCTTTGATGTTGCCCAGCACATTTCTGATTTCAATCTGGTTGACGGGTTTGCTGATAAAAAATTCAACCCCGCAGTCGTAAGCCTTCGAAATGATATTCTTGCTTGAAACTTGAGACAGCATGACGAATCTAGTGTCCGGAAGACCATCCTTCAAAGCTTTGACCAGTGCGCAGCCATCCATGTTGGGCATCAGCATATCCACGACAACTATGGAAGGCTTCAGATTCGGAATCTGAACTAAAGCTTTTTCGGAGTCCTTGACCATGCCAACCACATCACCAAGATCAAACTCTTCAATGATATTTTCGAGCACTCTTAAAACAGATGAGTCATCATCCACCAAATAAAATGTCATGGGGTTACCTCTCCTCTAGGGCTAATTTGTCGAGTACAGCGACTATTTCCGTACCGGAACCTAAGATGGACTTGACTTTAATGTGTCCATTAAAGGTGGTTTCTACAATATCTTTGACGAGGGTCAGTCCTAATCCGCGATAAATATCACCGGTGCTTGGATTGAACTTTGTAGAGTAACCGGCTTCAAAGATAGCCTCAACATCTTTATCTTTAATGCCGGGTCCATTGTCTCTGACTGTCAATATCAAATGCTCAAAGTCCTCTGTCAAAATAACAGAGATGGTGCCTTCTTTCCTTGAATCACGGATGGCCTCTATGCTGTTGGAAATCAGGTTTCTGATGACAGAGACAAAGAGTAAATGCTCACTGACGACGTGGTCAGAATTCAGCAGATCCACCATGTTAAGCTCAATCTTGGCATTGACGCTTTCGTTTTTAAAAAATTTGACTACAATCTCCAGGAGTTCCCTGACTTTAAAAGCGCCATAAGGGTTTTGTGTGACGCCAATCTTATCTATACCTTCAATGACCTTGGAATAGTTTTTCTTGATTTCATGAACATCTTTTGCGATTTTTAAGGACAATTGACGTGATTTGGGGTCTGAATCATCCGCGAGCTGTTCATAAAGTGTGTAAGCCTCCCCCATAACCTGCTCAATATATTCCATGTTGTTCTGCATAAAATAGATTTCACTTTTCAAATCACTCAGAACAGTGTACATACTCTTGTAACGCTCATATTTTTCATCCTTCATCAGGATGATGTTGTAATATTTCAAAACGAAAACAAGTGCCGTCGCCAAAGCTGTCCTAATAAAGGCAACAGTGATCAGGGTGTCGACGAGCCGGATCTTTTCCCCTACCAGAGGGCCAATCCGGACCACAAGTTCAAATAGGTTGGAGGCAAAATCAGCGATACAAATAGCCAGGATCCAGCGCGACAGCGTCTTTTCCTTGGCGAGATAGACGATAAAATAGTAAATGAAACCATAAGACATATCAAATACAAATATAGGAAAGTCAGCCATTGCTGCCGCCATAAAACTCCCAAACACGCCAATTCCAATGATCCCCCGAAAAAGCAGTCCGAACAGTCCTATTCCAAACGAGGTAATGATGGGATTCAACGTCGGATTGAAATAATAATAGACTGGGAGAATGATGACGGACATTGATATTCTGAAACCATTCAGGTCATAACCTATGTAAATTTGGGATGTTATAGCGTCCAGCAAAGCTATAATTGAAATTTTTACAATCAGGGTTCTCAGGTGTCTCATTATTCACATCCTTGCGTTCTGGCATTTCACAATGATTACTCATCATTATACCAAATCCAACCTGAAACTGAAATGAAATTGAATTTAAGCAAAAGGTACAAGGCGTCGAAGATAAAAAAGGAGATGCAAAGTGCGGGTTCACTGGGCATAAGCCGCTGACACCGCCTTTCATCTCCTTTCTAACTCTTTTTAAGCCTCTTCAAATATAGGCTTTCCATCAATAAATGCCTTGATTCTCGCCAGAGAGTGGATCTCAACACCCAGACTGCTCACGTAGGCATTCCCTTCCTGGAAGGATTTTTCGATGACAATGCCGACACCGTAAACCTCGCCGCCGCCCTGGCGTACCAGTTCAATCAGGCCCGCCGCGGCACGTCCCTGAGCCAGAAAGTCATCCAGGATCAACACCCGGTCACCGGGATGAATAAACTTCTTGGACACTCGAACGCTGTAATTCCGCTTCTTCGTGAAACTGTAGACATTCGTCTCATAACTGTCCGGGTCAGCATTGACGGAATCAAATTTCTTCGCAAAAACCACAGGCACATTATCGAAATACTGCGCGGTAATAGCTGCTATGGCAATGCCTGAGGCTTCAATGGTCAGAATCTTGTTGATCCCCTTATCCTTAAAACGTTCGTAAAAGGCCTTGCCCACCTCATTTAACAAGCCAACGTCCACCTGGTGATTGAGGAAACGGTCTACCTTCAATATGTCCTTGCCTAAAACGTAACCATCCGTCAGGATGCGTTCTTTTAATAGATTCAAGTGAGCACCTCTTTCTAAACAGAGTTTTAACTATCTTAAAGGAATCTGCTGAAAAAGGCAAGCCTAACAGCATAAAAATTCTCACCGCTGCTCCAGTTACAATAATTACAACAGTTACAACAGTTGTAGAAGTACAACTGTCATACCAGTGACGCAAGATCCACCTGTTATGCCAGCAATTGACTCTCTTTTTCCTCAATATACTGATGGGTGTAGAGATGCCAGTAATGTCCCTTCAATTTCATCAGTGACTGATGAGTGCCATCTTCAATGATGCGGCCATCCTCTATGACTAAAATGCGGTCGCAGGCGCGAATGGTGGAAAGCCGGTGCGCAATGATAAAACTCGTCCTGTTCTCCAATACTTTCACCAGCGCATGCTGAATCAATTGCTCGGCTTCTGTGTCAATGGAACTCGTGGCCTCATCCAGTATAAAAATCGCTGGTTCAGCAATAACTGCCCTGGCAAAGGAAATCAATTGCTTCTGCCCGGTAGACAACATGGCGCCGCCTTCACCCACCTGAGTGTCATAACCTTGTGAAAGATGCGAAATAAAGGAGTCAGCACCCACCAGTGCAGCTGCCTTTCTGATCTCTTCCTCTGTTGCTTCCAGCCTCCCATAACGAATATTGTCGCGGATGGTCCCACTGAAAAGATGCGGTGTCTGTAGGACATAGCCAATTCCTTGATGCAGCCAAGACTGCGACCGCGCTTTCAACGGTACGCCATCCAGCAAAATTTCCCCGGAGGATGGCTCATAAAATCTGCAGATGAGGTTGACCAACGAACTCTTGCCGGAGCCCGTTGGGCCGACCAATGCGACAGAAGTGCCCGCTTCAACTTTCAAAGACAATCCATGAAAAATAGGCTCCTCTGGTTTATAGCTAAAATGGACGTCTTTAAACTCAATTGTGCCTTCAATAGCCTCAAAGCGCTCTTTATGCGGTGCCAGAACTGTGCCGTAGCGCGCTGTGACCTCTGGCGTGTCTTCGATCTCAGGCTGCTGATCCAAGAGCATGAAGATCCGCTCCGCGGATACCTGTGCCGATTGCATCTCTGAGAGGATCCGCGCCATTTCTCTGACTGGCTCGAAAAATTGGATCGAGTAATTGATAAACAAGACCAAAGTCCCGTAGGAGATGGCCCCGGCCATGACTTCCGCCCCGCCATATTGAATCGCCAGGACGGTGCCAATAGCTGCGATGTTGATGACCATAGGCTGATACAAAGCGCTGTAGAAGGCGGATTTGATGCTCTGATCCCGCATGTCTCCGCTTAGAACCCTAAAGTCCGCCATGACTTTATCCTCTACCACTAAAGTCTTAGTGGTCCGTGCCCCGGTAATGCCTTCGTTGATGGCGCCGGTGATCCGGGAATTCAGCCGACGGACAACTCTTTGAAAGGCGACAATTTTGTTTTGAAAATACCAGCTGACGAGAATCAGAATTGGCATGACCGACAGGGTAATGAGAGCCAGTTTCAGATTCACTGCCAGCATGACAGCCATAATGCCCAGCATCATGGTCAGTCCCCAAACCATGTCCACCAAACCCCATGAGATAAATTCGCCCAGTTTGGTGACGTCTGACGTCAGCCTCGCGAGGATCCAGCCTGCCGCGTTCTGATCAAAATAGCTCATTGAAAGCTGCTGCAGCTTTTCGAATCCCGCCTGACGGATATCATGTGAGAGGCCGGCTTCAACCACACCTGCTGTCTGGATAAACTTGTACACCACCAGAGCAATCAGCAGGACAATGCCGGCATAAACGGCAATGAACAGGTTCAGTCCCTCCAGCCTGCCTGGTGAAATGTAAGCGTCGATCAGGTGCTTGGTCAGGTAGGTCATCATGACATCCATAGCGCCCAGGAGCGCCAGACAGAGAACGACCACCGTCAGCTGTTTCTTGTAATTTTTCATAAACGGCAGCAATCTGAACCAAAGCCGCCGGTCAATTTTTTTCCTGCCTGTTTCCTTTTGAATTGAATTTTCCATAAGTCACACCTCGAATTGTTCTGCGTTTAAGTCTGCGATTTTGCATTAAAGCCAGTGAGCTCCCGCGGAACAGTCCCTAACTTGCTTCTGCCTCTGCAATAGAATTCTGAATATCCCAAACCCGCTTGTAAAGCCCTTCCTGCTGAATCAAAGCCTCATGAGTGTCAAAGGCTGAAACTGCCCCGTCTTCAATGACCAGAATCCGGTCTGCCTCCATCAGCGTCGTAAGTCTGTGGGAAATCAAAAGAACAGTTGAATAAGCGCTGTTCGCCATCAAACCACCTCGGATCTGCCTGTCCGTTTCCGTGTCCACCGCACTCAGCGAGTCGTCGAAAATCATCACCGGCATGGGCTTCAGAAGCGTCCTGGCAATAGCGACGCGCTGTCTCTGACCGCCGGAAAGCGATACGCCTTTCTCACCCACCAAGGTCTCATAGCGGTGATCAAACTGCTCGATGTTGTGATGGATCGCCGAAATCTGCGCCGCCCTCACAATGTCTGCCTCGTTTGCCTCGCCTCGGATTGCGATATTCTCTCCAATAGTTCTGGCATAAAGAAAGGCTTCCTGAAGGACAAGTCCAATATTGCGTCTCAAATAACGTTTGGAAATACGGTTTAGCGGTATGCCATCCAGCAAAATTTCGCCTTCAGTTGGCTCGTAAAGCCGCGTCAGCAGATAGGCCAGCGTCGACTTGCCCGAACCAGTAGGGCCTAGGATGCCGATGGTCTCCCCAGGTAAAATTTGAAAATCAATCCCCTTCAGAATTTCTTCACCCTTTGGATAAGTAAAATGCACACCCTTAAATTCAATGCCGCCTATAATCTCAGGCTCCAGGTCCTTCTGACCATCTGGTGAAACAGTCGAATCATCCTCTGTTTCCGCTTCCAGAATTTCATCAATCCTGACTACCGCGACCATGGTTTTTCCAAATTCGCTCAAAACTCTGCCGAGCTGACGGATCGGAAAAATGAGCATATTTTCATAAGTGATAAAAGCGACGACTGTCCCAAGGCTGATAGTGCCCTCTATTGCCCACTTTGCGCCAAAATACATAACGAGCGCAATCTGGAGCAGGCACACAAAATCTGACAGCGACCAGAAATAAGCAAAATTTAGAATCAGTTTGTAAACCTTCTCCTTTAAATCTTTATTGAACCCCGAAAATTTCTCGTGTTCAAATGGCTCTCTTCCTAAAGCTTTAATGACCTTTATCCCGCTTAAATTTTCCTGCAGCATAGACGTCACTTTTGCTTCGGCTTCATCCGCAATTTTGAATTTAGCCTTGACCCTGAAGAAAAACCAGATGGAAAACAGGATGACTATTGGGATCAGACTTAGGGCAATGAACGTCAATTTTGGATCAAGTGACCACATCAGCGCAGAGACGATCCCCACCATCAGTACAATGGACACAATTTCCACCACTTGAACAGCTAGAAACCTACGTATCGTTTCAACGTCTGAAGTAGCCCTCTGAATGAGGTCGCCGGTGTCGTGACTTGAAAAGAACTCGAATTTGACTTCATGCAAGTGCTGCATCACCCGGTCCTTGAGTCCCTTGGCAATGCGCTCAGACGCCGCGGCGCTGGCTATGCCTTTGATCAGTAAAAATGCTGCTCGAAGCAGAGAAGCGATCAGAATCAGAATTGCGACCCCAAACAGGGTGCCACCGGTCAGTCTCGTCATCAGATCAGCAGACCATGAGTCAGCCGCTGCACCACCAATGACTTGATCAATCGCGAATCTTATCATCAGGGGAATACTCATGGCAAACAGGGTCGTGAGCAGCACCGCCACCATGGCGACAGTATACACCAGAGTATTTCCTCGCATGTGATGTGTTAACTTTTTAAATTGATTGGAATGAGAATGGAACGACATATCGAAGATGTCCCCTTTCGATCTTTTGTCGAAAAACAAACAAAAAATCAGAAATTATTACATTAAAAAATGACGCAGATTCTCCTGCGTCACGAAATGTAATATTTTACCTGTAAACAGCGTAAAAATAGCCGCAGAAGAATCACCTGCGGCTATATAGACTGCATCTAACTGTCTACAAAATTATAACCACAGGCTGCCGGTATGAAGTTGAATTTAGCGCGATTACATTATAATCATTAATTGTGATCATCATAGCTGCAACCTCCTTTTTAATATTTTGTAGTGCTTTTCACGAGGGGCATGTCCGCCTGCCGTGGACTACATCCCTATTATAGATCTAAATGTCTTGCTATACAAGAATTTTTTTATACCTCTTTGGCCTTCAAATAACTGGCTACCTGATCCGCACCGACTTCGCCCACCATCTCATTGATCAAACCCTCAGTCAAATTTGAAAGACTCAGCAGTGTCGTCACCAGCGCTTCCATATCCCCTACATTCTGGTAACGCTCAATCATTTCTTTTAAATAAGCCTTTTGTTCAGCAAAAATTGTTTCCGTTCTCTCATTCTGAAATTCAAAAAATCTGTCATCAATAATTACGCGCATGATTTACCTCTTCCTGAACCGGCTAAAAAAGCCTTTTTTTGCGGCACGTTCCTCAACCTGAAGCACAACATCTTCCATTTTGTTTTCAAGTTTGAGAAATTTGTCCTGCTCATTTTTTAATAAAATCTGGAAATTCCGGATTAATTCATCCTTGTTTTGCAGCTGATGGTCCTTGATCTCCAGTTGTTTCCTCAAATAGTCGATCTGCTCCTTCAAGGTATCGAAAACGAAGGACCATTCTTCAACGGACATATACCGCTCGCTATTCTGAGCGACATTCTTTTCGGCTGCAGTACCTTCGCTTTTCGCAGTCTCAGCCGCTTCCACACCAAAGCGTCGCTCCGCCTTATAAACCTGTTCTTCTTCTTGTTGTTGGTTACGATCCCAACCCCGTTCTTGAAACGTTTCCTGATTTCTATCCTGCTCCGCAGCACCAAAGACCTCTGCGGAAGCCCACTTGTACTCCGACACAGGTTGAGGCTCTGACGCTTCAGAAATGCTGTCTTCCTCGCTGCCTTCCTCACGAAGCTCCTTCAGCCAGCGATGTTCGTCCGTCCTAATGTCATCACCAGGCTTCATGTGGTGAAGGTCAGAATCCACAATTAATCGGTCTGACGGCTGCCTAGTCTCAGGATCGGGCTTCAAGTCTTCTAACGGGCTGAGCGCTTCTTCTTCTTCTTCTTCTTCTTCTTCTTCTTCTTCTTCTGCTGCTGCTGCTGCTGCTTTCTGAGGAGTCCAAGGGCTTTCTCCCTCTGATGCTGTGCTGTCCTCTGCTATTTCAGGTTTTTCCTCCGGCTCCGCTTCAGATTCCGACACTTCGTGAAAAGAAGTCACATATTGAAAATGACTGAATCTCTCACGATTTCTTCTGACGGGAGGATAGTCTGACGGCTGAGCTTCAGAGGTTTGCTCATTGTCTTCCCAAATCGGCTTCAAATCAGGGCTGTTGTGATTGTATTCCGCTGGCAGGAATCCAGAAGGATCTCTCATTGCAGGCAAAACCATTTTAGGCTGATCAATAGTATTTGTCAACTGTTCAGAGGCATCAAAATGCTCCTGAATGACATCAGGCTCAACTTCCGGTTCTGGTTCGACTGCAGAATCCGGAGCTGTTTCCTTCACCTCTTCATTCAGTGTCTCTACATCAATTATTAGCGAATCAGCTGAGTTATTCTCAATATTTACCGCTTGTTCTGGTTCTTGCTCAGCCTCTGATGACTTGACATCCTCAATTTCAGAATGGATTTCAGGTTCTTTCGACATATCGGCAAAACCGTTAAATTCTTCATTAGATGAACCGGCTTCGCCAGAATTGACTTCGTCACAATTCGAATCATCAATTTGGTTGTCCTCAAGATGATCTTCAGCAAGAATGTCTTCATCAAGAGTGTCTACATCAAGACTGCCATCATCAAGACTGTCTTCCTCAAGTTTCTCTTCCTCAAGTTTCTCTTCCTCAAGACTGCCTTTCTCAACACTCACTTCTTCAACACTCTCTTCTTCAACACCGTCTTCCTCAAGATCATCTTCATCAAAATCATCTTGCTCGAGATAATCCTCAGCGTATTCCTCATTTAAAATCTCAATCAATCTTGATTTTAAATTATGTGGTCGAATTTCCCCCATATCGCTGTAATTCTCATTTAAGATTCGGATCAGGCGCTCCTGAAAATCCTCATGATCGACATCAAGTTTGAAAACTTTCTCCAGAGCTGGAGTGTCTTGAGTCTCCTTCTCAGAGGCCTTCAGCTCGGCAGCGGTCTGTTTACCTTGTACAGCTTGAAACTGTTCCGTATCAGACCGCATAGCAGCTTCCTCCCCATTAAAAATTGAACTTTCCATCTCAGATCCCTGCAGATCATCTGAAGCATGTACTTCAGGCGGCTTAGACGGTGTTTCATCAAATTGGGTCACTTCCACAGCTGTGTGTTGCGTCAAAGCCTCAACCTTTGCCAGAAGCTCCAGCATTTTTTGATGGCGCTGACTTTTGAATATGTCAATTTGTTCAGGTGGCACATCGTCTTTGGGATCACGGAACAGGATCGCCTTGAGTTCTACATCCGATGGCATATTATCAGGGACTTCAATCTCATTGTTGTTCCAATCAATGCTAAGGCTTGACTGGGATTGCTCAGGAGTCCCAAGAGTCTCGATCAGCGGTTCCATTTTCTTAATGACTTCCTCTACTTGTTCAGGAGGTGTCGGTTTTAGATCAATCCGCAAAGAAGCATTGTTCTTAAGCCTGAATCTGCCAAGCAAGTCATCTTCAGCAAACTTTTTTCTCATTGTGACACCTCCTGTCTTTTCTGTCAGTCAATCTTCTTTGCTAAAATTCAACTATTTCATAATTTTCTTCGACAAATCGAGACAAGGCATAAAACAAATCAGACAATCGATTAACATATTTCAAAAGCTCATCGCTTATTTCTCCGTGTTTATAAAGAGGTACCATGAGTCTCTCTGCCCGTCTGCAGACAGTCCGGCAAATGTGAAGATGCGCGCTGGCTTTATTATCTCCCGGAATGATGAAATAACTGGGCGTCTCAAAAGTTTTTAAATAATCGTCAATGGTGTCCTCAAGAAAATCCACATCCTCTTGCTGAATGGTCGTCTTTAGAATACTCAGATCCACAGTGGCGAGTTCAGCGCCAACATCAAACAGCTTCCTCTGGATCTCATGAAGCAGACTCGTGGTCTTTGCATCCGTAATATAATGCTTGGCAAGACCTATAAAACTATTCAGCTCATCGATCGTACCATAGGCTTCAACACGGGGCTCATCTTTATAGACATTAGTCGTATCATACAGATTGGTTTTTCCGCCGTCACCTGTACGCGTATAAACCACCATTTCTTCCGGTGTTCTATGATCTTCCTTCATGTTATCTCCACCTCCGTGGTCACCTTTAGTTTCTGAATGGCACTAATTACTGAGTTTCATCTCTGTTCCCATTTCAGTCTTCCATGCCTGGTCGACGACCCTGATAATCTGTGGTCCGACTTTAGATAAGAACACCAGGGTTGATGCCTCAAGCATCTTCTCAGTTTCAGCAAAATCGATGGTGCGGCTGACCACGTCCACTTGAAAACGACCTTCCAGCGTCTCGACGAAGCCCTTGATTCTGTAAGCTGATGCGGATACAGTTTCCAGGAATCGAATCAAATTCCCCTGAGGTACCGGCGCCTGATAGGACAGCATTATTGTCTTTGGCTTGTTGTCTTCTGTGTTGTAACTCTCTCTGAGCTCAGGCACAAAAACCTGATCGATCCCCTTTTCAATAAAGCTAAAATCCAAGTTGAAATAGCTGCTGCGCATCATCCGAATTTTGGGCTGGATGCTGACAATGACAGATTCTACTTCGAGAAGTGCTTCTTCGCTGACGCGGTCAACTTTATTGAGAATGGCGATGTCAGCGCACTCAATTTGCCTTTTTAAGGTAACCAAATCACTGATCTGCTCCATGAAGTGCAGCGCATCTACAATGCAAATGGTGCCTGCATAGTCATATACCTCAGGACTCTCCACCCCGACGACTTCAAGAATTTCAGCAATATTGGAGGGATCCGCAAGGCCTGAGGATTCCACAAAGACATAATCCAGGTCATAAGCCGCCATTTCATTGAGCGCTCTGATGAAGGACAGTTTAAGGCATGAGCAGAAGATTGAGCCGCGGTTCAGCTCGATCATAGTCAGCTCATCAGACTCCAGAATTGGACCATCAATGGAAACGCGGCCAAATTCATTCATGATAATCCCAATTTTTTTATCCGGAAAATGTTCCAACAGGGACTTTAAAAAGGTAGTCTTCCCGGCACCTAGAAATCCGGATAATAGAAAAAGCTTAATCATAATTTTACTCCTTTGTCTAATCACATTCTGTCTTTGCCGCCGCTATTGCTGTGTATACAATTTAACTTTGCTTTCTTTCACATAAGAGAAACTAAGCTATTTCAGACTGTCAATCAGTCCCTGGTCTGGCGACGGAATGGCAATAGCCTCTTTAATTTTATCCGGATTTCCGATTTTTTCAACCCCAACGCGAAGTGCATTTTCAACTGAAGCGACATCACCTGTAAACAGCACAACGGCCTTGCCGCCCAGTCCAAGACTGACATGAAGTTTGAGAAGCCTGACATTAGCTGCTTTTCGTATGGCATCTGCACCTAGGAACCCCATGGCCAGAGTCTTGGTTTCCAAAATACCAAGTGCCTTGATCTCACTCTTGTCCATGATGCCATGGATGGATTCAAGGACACCATCGGCAATATTAGCTATAACATCTGCTTCCAGGACATGCTTCCCACCTGCTGCTTTTCCCGTCTCCACGGCACTTGTTACCGCTGCCACATCTCCCGTTATGATGGCGAGGTACTTGCCAATGCACGTCATCCGCGCTTCAATCACCTGAACCTGCGCTCGTTTGAGCATGGCGTCCAGCGCCTGAATGCCTGCAGCTATGCTGCTGAGTTCCAAAATTCCTATTGCGTTTGGCATATTATTTCACTCCTATCATACCATGACATTTTTAGGACTTCTTCTACAAAAAGTCTGCTGAGGATCGGATCGAACTGTTTGCCTGAGTTTTTGATGATTTCATTGACTGCGGTCTCCGGACTTAGGGCGGATCGGTATGGCCGGTCACAGGTCATGGCGTCATAGGCGTCCGCCAGCTGGATCATGCGGGATTCCAGGGGAATCTGGTCACCCCGGAGGCCTTTCGGGTAGCCTGTCCCATCCCAGTTCTCATGGTGGGCTAAGGTCAGATCCGCGATTTCAGACATGTCGTTGACCGCGCTGAGGATTCTGTATCCAATTTCAGGGTGACGCTTCATTTCGAGCCATTCGTCATCACTCAGCGAGCCGCTCTTATTCAGCAAATGCTCATAAATGGCTATCTTCCCGATATCGTGCATCAATCCAAAGGTTTTCAGCGCTTCTACCCGCGTATTCATGAACCCGTAAGCTGAGCCAAGAGCGCCACACAGCTGGCTGACCCGCCTGGAATGAAGTTCCTCCCTAGGGTTTTTCTCATGAAGCGTATTCAGAATCGCGTGAACGATCTGCCCACGCATGCTCGGACCTTCATAGAGCTTATTGGAGTACATCATGTTCTCAGCATCCTTGAAGACTTCTTGCGTTAACTCATCCGACTCATGCTTCACAGAGAAACCAATGGAGATTGAGATCATGATGGAATCGATTTTCTCATTACAACTGGCCTGTTTGATGCGCTCCACCACTTCCAGAGCGGTCTTTTGATCCGTCTTGGGGAGCAGCACGACAAATTCGTCTCCACCCCAGCGGGCAATGATATCTTCTGACCTGCAGACACTTCTTAGAACGTCCGCCGTTTTGACCAGCAGGCGGTCGCCCATTCTATGTCCAAAGGCGTCGTTGGTAATTTTGAGTCCGTTGACATCACACATCAGAATTGTGAGCGGCAGGTTGCGTTCTGTATCAAGCCTGTCCATCTCCACCTCAAAGAAGCGTCGGTTATAAAGACCCGTGAGCTGATCGTGATAGCTGAGAAATCTAAGTTCATATTCAGACCGTTTTCTGACGGAGATGTCGTTAAAAATCTGATAGGCCCCGACGACCTCATCCCCAATCAATACCGGCACACCCTTCATGCTGACTTCTCGAACCTCACCCGTGTTGTTGAGGCGTTCCGTTTCGAGCTCAAAGGCCTCGCCTTTGAAAAGTTTATCCGTCAAAGACTTGGCATCCTCAAATTTGGAAGGCTCATTCAGTATGGCATCTGGTTCTTTAAACCTGAGATCCTCAAGATAATAGCCAAATAACTGCACAAACCGTTCATTAAGATCAACCACTTGCCGATGGTGATTTAAAATCAAAATCGCATCCGTAGAATTCTTAAAAAGCGCTTCAAATTGATTTTTTTGCAGCATAATTCCGTTTTGGGCCGACTGACTGATAAACAGGGACTCTTCCAGCTTTTGGTTCATTGCCTTAAGTTTCTTCTGATCCTTTTTATATTCTCTGCTGTTATGTCGGATCCTATACAGGAGCATGTTGATGCCTGCCATCAATTCACTCAGTTTTGAGGCTTCATTGACCTCCAGCATTTCGAGTTCGGGATTGTTCAAATCCACTTTTCGAATGTGGTCCTCAACCGCTCTAAGCGGTTTGATATAGAACCTTCGGTGATACAGTATTGAAAGCATTCCCAGCAAGGTCATCAGAACGAGAATGACCAAATAGGCGGTCATCATAGGCGAAAATCCGGTTCCGGACTCGGCCCCCGGTGCCAAAAAGCGATAGCTGTAGCCTACGACTGCCAGGATGCTGAGAACTATGGCTGTCATCAGTAATTTGTATAGGATGGAAGCTAACTTCAACAATTTCACCAGCCTTTGCATGATCGCCTTAAGATTACAAATTTGACATCAATTCCGTCAGGTGTTATAATTTTGTCATCATTTCACAAGTTATTTCTTTTCAATGCCAATTGAATGTGACGTTTTAGAGTTCACAATTTACAAGCACCGGAGGTGTATTCACTTGAAAAACGCAACCACCATGCTGATGGAAAACGGCATAAAACCCTCCTATCAGCGAATCCGAATCCTCGAATATTTAATGTCCCACCGCACGCATCCTACGGTCGCTGAAGTATATAATGGTCTGATTGATGAAATTCCAACACTCTCAAAAACTACCGTTTATAATACTTTAAAGCTTCTGATCGAGCATCAGATCGTAAACGAGATTCTCATTGAAGAAAAAGAAGTGCTCTATGATGTTGCAGAGGAGGATCACGGCCATTTTAAATGTGTCTCCTGCGGTGATCTCATTGACTTCAATCTCAATGAAGCGCCGCCAGCGGTTCCGACTGGCTTTGTTGTTCAGTCCGTGCACGTGTATTACAAAGGTTTGTGCAATAAATGCAGCGGTAAACAACATAAGGAATGACACTGACATAAAAATCCAGGTATTTAACAATTTGAAATTGGCGCGCTGGCAAGTCCATTCAGGATATTGCAGCCTACCAATTTCTTTTTATTTTTTGAGGCTCGCGGTTCCTATACACCCTCAAGGAGCAGCGCTCGCACCGGTGATGCTTCGGCCCCTTCAATTCTGAGCGGCAGCGCTATCAGCCTGTAGCTCCCGTAGGAGACAGCCTTGAGCCGCAGTCCCACCAGCAAAGCACATCCGCGCTCAAACAATAATTCAATAATTTCCCGTTCATGACCTTTTTTCAGCGCCAGCGCATCCAAGCCTACACCCTTGACTCCAATCCGGGCCAGATATCTCGCGGCTTCCAGTGTGAGCTGTACCTCCAACCCTTCACCCGCCTCCAAACTGTTTCGGGTTTTGATCAGGATAAACTCCCCAGCTTGGATTCCAAACAGCGCAAGATCGGTTTCCACAATTTCATCCCCGGCTGTGGAGAGGTCAACCAGCCGGCACGTGGTCAAAACACAGGTTGGACTCATGAGATCTACACTGTCTCCATCCGGTCTGGCGAGGATAGGGGCGATCAGATGAGTGCCTGTTCTTAGGTCAATTTCAAGACGACTGCGCGGCAATTCATGAGCTTCAAGCGCTGCCTGATGACTCAGAAGCGGTTTCAAATTCTGGTCGTGCTGCGGCAATGGCATCTCTTCGTGTATCCGCATTGAGATATCGTAATACTTCATGAGGCATCACCCCTCTTTCTATTCCTCGCGGATCGCGCTGCACAGAAATTGATATGTACTGCATACTCCCTCGGTACAGGATCGTTCCATATATTTCTCGACGAGTTCCGTCATTTCACCATAGAATTTCTCGTAGTCTTTTTGTTCCAGCTTCAATGCATTGTGGATCAAAAAGCCTGAGCGATTTTCAGAGGTGGTTGGCTGCTGTTTCTCCACCTTTTTTCTGATATTGTCTATGAATGTGTCTCTATAAGCATTAAAGGTTGATATATAGAGGTTTTCTGACTTTGAGTAAACTGAACTCCGGACTTTGTCAGAGATGTTCGAATAATCTATGACGAAAGAATCCACGGAAGTCTTATAAAATTTTGCGATAATCCCATTGATCTCTTCTGTGTGATCCAATTCTAAAATGCCTATGCTGAGTAACTTTTGAACGTGATAATGCACTTTAGCGGGTGCGAGTGTCAGCGCATCTGCAATCTGCTTGGCGGTAGCGGGTCGATTGAGATGGTGGAAGGCTTTAAAGATTGTCATTCTAAGTGGGTCTGACATTATTTTGATCTCTTCAGGGGATTTTAAAATGCGTTCAGTGCCCATATACTTCACCCTTTCTTATAAAGCACAGCATGTTTTATTTTTTTGATCGTTTAAGACAATTCTAAACATTTTTAACGGACTTGACAAGATGTACAGAAAAGTTTGACAATTTATTTGATTGTCATGATTTGTCCATATATGATCACTAATGTACACAAATGTCCACAAATGTCTTGACAATTATGTTGATAAAGATTATCATTAAGGTGAAATCAGAAGGTAGCGTTATGCTTGGAGGAATAAATATGGAAGAAAAATTATTCACAATAGAGGAGATAGCAGAACGACTTGGGGTCCATTCAAAAACTATTCGCCGTTATCTTTACAGCGGCAAGCTCGGCGGCCAAAAAGTGGGCAGCCAGTGGCGGATCAGCCAGACCTCGCTTGAGGCATTTCTGAAGTCTGGAGAAGCCAGTTGTCACCAGCATTCCGCTTCGCCTTCCTCTGACGACTTTTGCGTCTATATGGATACCGATCTTGAAACTTTTTCAACAGATCGAAAGCTTAGGATTTGCTCGATTATAGATTATGATGTTGAGTCCGCAAAGGATATAACGCCGCTTTCAATCGCTTTAATGCAAGCCATTGAAACTGTTGAAAACTGTGAGGACTGTCGCTTTAATCACGTTTATGAACCTCATGAGAAGCGCGTCAGATTTGTTCTGTGGGCTTCACCAACAGTCATGATCCATGCTATGGAAGCCATTCAGAAGTTCGATCAGAAAAAAACCAATCCATTTGAAGATTAAGAAGGTGACGATCATGAACGAAGTAAAAACCGATAAGACGACGACCACACTGATCACCAAGCAGTCTAAATCAACACTGTCTCAGGGTGAAAAAAGACTCACCTTTGACGTGGAGGGCATGACCTGCGCGTCGTGTTCTGCCGCCGTTGAAAAGGCCGCTAAAAAGGTGCCTGGCATCGACATGGCCTCAGTCAACTTGATGACAAATCAGCTGACCATCACCTATTCTGAAGAGCCCCCGGCTGAACCAGAGATCATTAAGGCTATAGAAAAAGCCGGTTATGACGCAAAACTTCACCGGGATGAGAAAAGCGTGATTATTCCTGTGGAAGGCATGACCTGTGCTTCCTGTACTGCAGCTGTTGAGCGTACTGTCAAGAAACTGCCCGGTGTCCTTGAGGTCTCCGTCAATCTGGCGACCAATAAAGCCGCTGTCAAATATGACGGCAACCTTCTGCGCTTGAGCGAGATTAAAAAAGCCATTGAAAAAGCCGGTTACACGCCTAAGGAAATCGAAAAACAATCGGCAGAAGCAATTCTTGATGACCAAAAGCAGGCACTCAGACGCCAGTGGTGGCGCTTCATAATTGCTATAGGCTTCGCAGTACCGCTCTTTTACCTGGCTATGGGGCACATGCTGAACTGGCCAATGCCCGAGTGGCTCCATCCAATGGATTATCCGCTTCGCTTTGCCCTGCTTCAGTTATTGCTGTTGATTCCAATCGTCGTGTCTGGATACAAATTCTACACGGTTGGTTTCAGAACCCTCTTGTCCGGGCACCCCAACATGGATTCCCTGATTGCCGTGGGCACAACAGCGGCAATTGTCTACAGCGGTTTTCATACCTGGCTGATCGCTAAGGGCGACTTTTCCAATACAGAGCTGTACTATGAGACCGCCGGCGTCATTATTGCGCTGATTATGCTCGGAAAGACACTGGAACAGCGCTCTAAGGGCCGCACCTCTGAAGCGATTCAGAAGCTTATGGGTCTCCAGCCAAAGGAAGCCACGGTTTTGTTCCCCGACGGACCAATCTCTATCCCAATAGACGAAGTCTCCGTAGGTGACCTGGTATTGGTGAAGCCCGGCGAAAAGATTCCGGTAGATGGTGTGATTACTGAGGGTTTCAGCGCCATTGATGAGTCCATGCTCACCGGTGAAAGTCTGCCTGTTGAGAAAAAGGAAGGCGACCGCGTCATAGGTGCCAGCGTCAACAAAAACGGAGCGCTCAAGGTCATGACCGAGCGCGTAGGCAAAGACACCACCTTATCGAAAATTGTCGGTCTCGTGGAGCAGGCACAATCCACCAAAGCCCCTATCGCGAAACTGGCCGATGTTATCTCCGGATATTTTGTTCCGGTAGTCATTGTTATTTCAATCCTAGCCGGCCTGCTTTGGTATTTGGGTACCAGAGATGTCTCCTTCTCACTCCGCATATTCATATCCATCCTCGTCATTGCCTGCCCATGTGCTCTCGGATTGGCGACTCCAACGGCTATCATGGTTGGCACCGGCCGGGGCGCGGACCAAGGCATATTGATCAAGAGTGGTGTCGCCCTTGAAACGGCGCATAAAGTCAGTGCTGTGATCCTGGATAAAACCGGTACAATTACAGAAGGCCGCCCCTCCGTGGTCGACCTGCACCTGGTCAATGGCTGGACAGCGGCTAAACTCCTGACGCTGGCGGCTTCTGTAGAATCCATGTCTGAACATCCACTCGCTGAAGCGATTGTTAGAAAAGCTTCAGAAGAGGGTTTGAGCTGGAACCACGCTTCTGAGTTTAAATCCGTGACGGGTGGCGGCGTCAGCGGCCGTATAGGTGATGACACCATCCTGATTGGAAATAGGCGCCACCTGGAAGGTATAGCGCTCAACGAAGACATTTTAAACGCTGCGGATCATTTTTCTGATCAGGGCGCCACGCCGGTCTTTGCCGTCATCAACGGAGAAGTCGCGGGCATCATTGCCATTGCGGACCCTGTCAAAGCAACAAGCAAAGCCGCTATTGCCAAACTTCACGCTTTGGGAATCAAAGTTGCCATGCTCACCGGAGATAACCAAAAAACGGCGAACGCCATTGCTGCTCAGGTTGGCCTTGACCGCGTCGTCGCAGAGGTTTTGCCTGAAGACAAAGCAGGAGAAGTCAAAAAGCTTCAGGCTGAAGGCCATGTTGTCGCCATGGTGGGCGACGGCATCAACGATGCCCCTGCCCTTGCCCAGGCGGATGTCGGAATCGCCATAGGGTCAGGTACAGATATTGCCATGGAATCCGCGGACATTGTCCTGATGAAGGATGATCTTCAGGACGCCGTTACAGCAATCGCCCTTTCAAAAATTACAATTCGCAATATCAAACAGAATCTGTTCTGGGCATTCGCCTACAACACTGCCGGGATCCCGGTCGCCGCCGGTTTGCTTTACCTCTTCGGCGGACCACTGATGAACCCTATGATCGCCGCAGCTGCTATGGCGTTCAGCTCCGTCTCTGTCGTCACAAATGCACTTCGACTTAAGTCCATAAAAATTTAAACCCTATAAAAAAATTCAAACCCTATAAAGGAGAATGATTTATGAAAACACTTAAAATTACAGGCATGAGCTGCGGGCACTGCGAACGCCGCGTCAAAAACGCACTGGAAGAAATTGAGGGCGTCACCGTCATCAGTGTCAGCGCCTCTGAAGACCGCGCTGAAGTCGAAACCAGTGTCGAGGATGATGTTTTAATCGCAGCGATTGAAGAAGTAGGATACACAGTGACTGAGATCAACTAATTTTAGGTTCAAAAAGGACGGCGATGCTGAAAAGCGCATCGCCGTCCTTTTTTTGGAAGTTGGGAAGTTGGTGTCAGACACCTATTTCCGAAACTGAGTGTCTGACACCCAGTTTCAACTCTTCTTTTTTTGAAACCGGGTGTCTGACACCCGGTTTCACACCATAGCCATAACCCGGCACGGCAGACCACTTAACCCCTCAAATTTGATAGGGAATGTATAAATGTCACACCGCACGTGTTTTTGGCCTTTCAGTACAGCATCTAAATTACACAAATTCTCAACTACGAAGACACTGCTGTCTGCGCAGTGCTGATCCATTGGGGTGTGCTCAGAACCTCGACGGATACCCGCTGCATCAATCCCTATCATGGCGACCCCCCGGGCAATCAGCGCCTCAATCAACGGTACCGACAATTGAGGGTGATGCCCAAAATAAGCCTGGCTGCCATAGGCCATAATTTCAATTGCGCCAGTTCGGAAGATGACAAAATCACCCTCCTCAATTAAGGACAATTCATCAGCCTCCAGGTCAAGATCCTGACCACCCTTGGCTTCCTCAACCCTATTGAAGATTAGTCCTGAACGCTTTGCATTCTCCAGTGGGAAAACGAGATTCATGACATCAAAATGGGTCCCAAGATGTCCGAAGGCCGTCATTTTTTCGTTGGCCATTGCCGTTTCAGATCGCTCACGGGAGATCGAAACTGTTAAATCGATCCACATGAAGGATCACCTCACCTCAGGGTTTTCAGACTCACTGAAAGGCGCAGCGCCTTCAGTTTCTTCAGCTGCTTCAGCGGTTTCAAGAATTTCGGACTCTTCAAGATCGTCAAAATCATCCGCTGCATCATAGGTATCCAGATCCCGATTTTTATCAAACTTCACCTTGCCACTTGAAGCGGCACGGATTTTCTTCTCAGCTTTCTTGACCTGAGCCAACAAATTAGGATTCGGGTTTAAATTTTTCACCTCTGCAATCAGCGCTTTAGCCTTCTGAAAATCGTACTTTTCGGCGTAAAGAACTGCCAATTGAAATTTAACAATGCTGAGATCATCCGCATGGCGGACTTTGTGGGTCAAGGAGGCCTCAAAATCTCTTATGGCTTCATCAGTCTTGCCTTCCGCCGCTTCAACGTACCCCTTCGCCATGAAGTGGTACGAACGGTAGGACGGGCTCAGCCATTCAGGACGAATGGTTTCATTGACATGAAACTTCGCCTTTTGGAGGTTGTTTTCGCGGATCGCCTTGATGGCTAAGGCGACAGAACCCTGTCGAACTATGGCGACGCCAATAAATATTGACCCTACAGCGAATAGCGCCGCAAGACTTTGACTTCCTGTGAAATAAAAATAGACCGCAACAATGAAATAAGTCAAGGTCAGTGCCAGTTTCATCAGTCTTCCTGTCATCTCATATTACCTGCCCTTTTCTTTAACATAGCTGCCCGCAGCCTTCTTTACCATTTTTTCCATTTCCTTAAGTGTTGTCTCATCAATAGGTCTGCAAGAAATGCCGGCGCGTTTTGTCTTCGAATCCACCATGACCTCAAAGGAAACTCTGGTTGGAGAAATTTTAAAGTCCTTGACTGATTTCCATGGATAATATCTGCCGCGTACCTTTCCAAACAGATCGACGAATGCCAAGCCGGTCTCAGTGATCAAGAGATCATCCGTTTGAAGATAAATCATCATGAAGATCAAGGAAATCCAGAAGGAGATTTCCACGCCCTTTTGAGGGGTCATGCCCTCCGTCCCGAAAACAACGGAGGCGAGGCTGCCTGCTACAAAAAGAAGAAATATGGCCAGCAAACCCGTTTTGAAACGGCTTTTGAGGTGATAGCGTACTTTGCCTGTGTTTTTGTTGCCCTGGTTGACCAGCATATAGCCCAAAAATACGGTCCCGATCAGTGTACCTACTGAGAAAATGATTGTGTTCAATGGACGAAACCTCCTGAAATAAAATTGGGTCGCGGTGTGGGATGAAGCGACCATCGGCAAAAAAATGAAGACAAGGATTTATTGGAGCTCATGAATGACGTTGCTCAGCCACTTCTGACTCCTGTAGCGCCTGTAGGTCAGGACGGACTTGACGATCTCCTCTGACATCAGCATAGCCACGGTAATGATGACACCTGCCTGCAGCCAAACAGCGCCGGCAAACGCCAGCGGTACGCCGAACAGCCAGACCGCGGCCACTTCAACATAGAGGGCATACTTGGTGTCGCCGCCGCCCCTTAAGACACCGACAATCATCATGAGATTGAAGGTTTTGAAGAAAGTGAAGGCAGCGAAAAGGTACATCAGATGAGTAGTCGTTTGTGTCAGCGCGGGATCCAGACCAAAGAGCTTAAGGACGCTGCCGGCAGTCAAGGCCATAAACAGCGCGATCAGAAGGGCGCCTCCCTGAGACAGCTTCAAGAAATGACTGGCATATAGACGTGCCAGGGGTTCCTCGCCCGCGCCAATGCGGTTGCCTATCATGACCTGACAAGCGGCGGCCATGCCCATGAAGATGACCTCATAAAAACGAAACAGAGAATTGGCCACTTGGTAGCCGGCAATAGCTTCAGCGCTGATTCTGGCAACAGCCACGTTATACAAGACTGTTCCAATGGCCCAAAGTGTTTCATTCGCGACGACGGGTGACGCTTTATCGAGGATTTTCAGCATGTAGGACTTGCTGAATGCAAGAAGCTCCCTGGGCTTTGCGGCAAGGACGTGATCCGTTTTATAGATGACGGTCAAAATCACGACAAATTCAATCAGCCGGGCAATCAGCGTTGCAATGGCAGCGCCCTTGACGCCGAGTTCCGGCATGCCGAGCTTCCCGAAAATCAGGCCATAGTTCAGGACGGTGTTGACGGCAAGGGAAATGGCGCTGACCACCGTAGGCATTTTTGCCTGCTCGATACTTCTGGCTGCGACCGCGAAGCTGAAGGATACTGCAGTAAAGATGTAACTCCAGCCGACAATTCTCAGGTAGTCGCTGCCCAGTCGAATGATTTCGGAATTGCCATCACTCAAAAAGCCCATGATTTGATTCGGTGTCACAACTGCCACCAGCATAAACAGCCCTGTGACCGCAATGCCAAATGCCAGGGCTACCCCCATGGTGCGTTTGATATTAGCTACATCCCGTTTGCCCCAGAACTGGGCTATAAAGACCGAAGCGCCGCTGTTGATGCCAAAGATCAGCAGGATCATCACAAAGAAAACCTGATTTGCCAAACCTACGGCAGCGATAGCTTCCTTGCCCACTTGCCCAATCATCACGGTATCCACCATGTTAAGTGAGGTTTGAATCAGGTTCTGGATCATGACAGGAATGCCAATCCTGAACATTGTTTTTAAAAATTCGCGGTCCTTATACCACTCCATGTTGTCCTCCGAGTTCACGTCATCTTTTTTATTATAACCGATTCGCCGTGACTAAAGAACTCCTGTAGAAATTAATTTTCACATGTTTGTTTCAGGTGTCTGCCACTTAATTCAGCACTTCTTTTGTAAGGTTTCCAAATTAAAAAAAGGATGAAATTGCCGTCTCACCGGAAGTCTGAAACCAAACTTCCATGGACGCCAACTTCATCCCATTGACGCAGTTCTGCCCCCCAGCTGACCGCGCCCGTGACTATTCGCCAAGAAATTCCTTCAGCACCTCTTCCGTGTGCTGCCCAAGAGTCGGCGCCGGCGAAAGGATTGCGCCCGGCGTCGCGCTGAGCTTGACCGGAATCCCCGGCATTTTGAGCTTGCCTGCTACAGGATGCTCGACCTCTATGATCATATCCCGAGCCAGAACCTGCTCATTTTCAATGACTTTATCCACCGTGTTGATTGGACCGTTTGGTACACCGGCCTCATCGAGAATCAACTGCCACTGGGCTGTGGTCTTTTCGCGGACAGCAGCCGCCACCAAAGGTCTGAGACTCTCATAGTTCTCCAGACGCTTTGGATTTGTGTCAAAGCGCGGATCTGAGGCAAGGGACTCCAGGCCGGAAACCTTGCAGAACGTGCGCCACAGGTTGTCATTCCCGGCGGCGATCATGATTTCCCCATCCTCAGTTTCAAAGGGCTCAAAGGGCACAATAGAGGCGTGCTTGTTGCCGGCTGGTTTTGGTACCTCGCCGGTGACCACATAGCGCGCAATGGCATTTTCCAGAATGGCCACCTGACAGTCCAGCATGGCCACATCCACCTTCTGCCCCACACCAGTTTTATGCCTGTGGTTCAGAGCCGCCAAAATACCTATGGCCGTAAACATGCCCGCGTTAATATCACCAACGGACGGACCCACCCGGGTCGGCTCGCCGCCCACCTGACCGGTAATGGACATAATCCCGCCCATGGCCTGCACGACGCCGTCATAAGCCGGTCTGTCGCTGTATGGCCCAGTATGGCCAAACCCAGAAGCAGCTGCATAGATGATGGACGGATGATATGTCTTGATGTCTTCATAGCCAAAGCCCAGCTTTTCCATAGTCCCCGGTCTGAAGTTCTCTACGACGACATCCATTTTCATAAGGAGCGCCTTCAAAGTCGCCTTACCTTCAGGACTTTTCAGATCCAGGACAATGCTGCGCTTGTTTCGGTTAAGACTCATGAAATACGCGCTCTCACCCTTCTGATACGGACCAAAGTGGCGCGAATCATCCCCGGTGACCGGCATTTCAACCTTGATGACATCAGCGCCGAGATCCGCCAGAATCATGGTGCAATAAGGACCTGCCAGAACGCGGGTCAGGTCGAGAACTTTAAGACCTTCCAGTGGACCCATCCAAACCCCTCCAGTCACTTAAGTCAAACAGCGCCTGCCCCGCCGGACACAGCGGAGCAAGCAGATTTCTGTTCACTATTCCTTCTCGTCGTAGGCAACAATGCGGCAGATGCTGGACTCGCCGCCGACAAATCTCCAAGGATAGCAGCCAATGATCAAACGTTTATTGAGGATTTTATCAATTTCGCCGCCCAGATTTTCCGCGTGAATGATATCATCCGGGAACAAATCAATATGCATGAGCTGATAGTCATCATCCGGAAAGAACTCTTCGAGGCTCTTGCCGTAATTCGCCTGAAGGTATGCATCCGCTTTCTTGGCTTCCTTAGGCTCCCAGTCGCGGATCTTCGTGTTCATAGGGTGATCCGCAGAGCCGCAGTCCACGCCAATCCACTTGATGTCCATTTCCTGGCACCATTTTGAGAATTCCTTGGTTGGTCCCGGATGGCGCAGCATGTAGCGGCGCTCGTCTGCCTCAGGCTGATCCCAGCCGTATTTATGATAGCCGGTGTTGATGATCAGTATGTCGCCCTTTTTAACTTCAACGCGGTCCGTGATGTCCTTGGACGTGTAAATGCCGTAATCTTCCGCAATATCCGACAGGTCGACGACCACGCCAGGGCCAATCAAATCCTCAAGTGGGATGGAAGCAATGTCTCTGCCATGTGTGCAGAAGTGAAGCGACCCGTCCAGATGTGTGCCAACGTGGTTGGAGGTCGTAATCAGCTGGCCGTTGGCGCCGTTTGGCGTCAATCGCTTGAAAAATTTGACCTGAAGCGGCTCATAAGTCGGCCAAGGCGGTGTCAGGTGGCTGAGTCCCTGTGTGAGATCATACATTTGAACTTTGTCCCAGAAATTTAGCATGAATTTCCCTCCTGTTTTCAACTTTGTCAACTGAGTAGTGAAGCCTGCCGATGGTTGTTAATTAGTGCGACGTCGATTTTTAGTGTTAGCGTGGCACAAGTCACCATCGGCAAAGGAATTACTTAATTGAGTCTCTAAATGAGGCCCCGTGCCTGGGCGTCTTCCACGAATGCTTCCAGCGCATCCTCGAAGCACTTCATAGGCGGACGGACGAGACCTGCGCCTACCTGTCCGACGCCGGCATTTTTATGGGCGATCCCCGTATTGATAATTGGGCGGATCTGAGTCTCGATAACCTTCATGATATCGATGCCGGTAGGAGACCCTCTGAAATTCATAGGCGGCAGTTTAAAGGCCGAACTTTCGCCAATGGTGATTTCATACATAGACGACGTGAAGTTAAAAGCATCCTGCGGGGTCCCGCCGACGAACTGAACAATGGCCGGCGCCGTTGCCATGGCGAATCCGCCTATACCGCACGTCTCCGTAATGACGCTGTCGCCAATATCCGGGTTGGCATCCTCTTTGGTGAACCCCGGGAAGAACAAACCATCAATGATTTCTGCAGGTGCAGTAAACCAGCGGTTTCCCAGTCCCGAAACGCGAATGCCAAAATCCGTGCCATTTCTGGCCATTGTGTAGACCATGGTCGAATTCTCGATGCCCTCCAAAGGATCCAGGGAGCACTTGCAGGCCGGCATGGTGAGATTGAGGAAAAAGTGGTCGTTGGAATGCATGAACTTCAGGACGTCGCGCTTGTCCTCATCAGAAAACTCTGTCATGACGAGGTACGGCGCAAGCTCTCTGATCAGAAGCGAGGTGCCGGCCTTATTACGATTATGGCCTTCATCTCCCATCTGGACGACTTGAGCAATCATAGTCTTGAGGTCAATAGGACCGGAAAGCGCCAGCGTCGCTTTAAGGACCGGCGCCAAGACCTTCTCCATCCATTTCAGGCGGTCTATGACTTCTTCAGAAAAAGCGCCGTAACGCAGCACTTTGCCCAAACCTTCATTCAGCGTGCAGTAAGCCATATTGCCAAAGGCCTCGTTTCGAAGCTTCCAGACCGGCATGCTGAAGGTGGTGACTCCGGCCATTGGTCCAACGGCATTGTGGTGATGGCAGGAATCAAAGGTAATTTTTCCTGAGGCTGCCAGCTCCAAGGCTTCCGCCTCGTCTTTGGCAAGTCCTTCATAAATCAGGCCTCCGACAATAGCACCGCGCAGCGGGCCGCTCATACGGTCCCAGGTAATTGGCGGACCGGCGTGCAGCACTGTCATCTTATCCATTCCGGGGATGTCTTCTCCGGCCGTGCCTATCCCGACAATAGTCGGCTGTGCCAACTGAAGGCGATCAAAAGCCTCTTGATTGGCTCTTAAAATCCTCTCTTCCAACTTTACCGCTCCCTTTCCCTTCTATTTCTTCCCTTTCAGCTTGCCGAGCAAACTTAACATTTTCTCATTGCCGCCCGCAGGTGGACGCCAGTCAACCTGAATGACTTCCACAGACTGGCTCTTAAGGTCTTCATAAAAGGTCTCAAGTCCTAGGTTGGCAACTTTGAGCTGTTTTTCAAATAATCCGTTAAGCGGTTTCATCAGTGTTCGCCTCCCTGATCGCGGATCGCTTTCATGATCTTAGCTGATAGCCGGACAGCCTGAGCATTGGACGGCATCACTATGGCGCCGGCCTCAGACAAGGTCTCTCTTGAGGCTCTCAGTCCCTGAGGGTCCCCTTCCGTGCCACAGACTGACGCAATCACGGTCAGATCTCCTCCGCTTGCCGCAATGTTTTCTCTGGCTTCACGGATTTGAGCGGCAACTTCGCCAGCGGGATCAGGGTGAGAGCCATAGCCAAGGACCACATCCATCAGCAGCACTGCCACATCCGGTGCCGCTTCTTTAACGATGCGTTCGCTGCGGGTGGATGGATCGATCATAGGGTGCGGCCTGCCAACGGTAAAGGCGTCGTCTCCAAAATCAATGACAGTATGTTCAGCGGAAACCTTGACGTCTTTCAGCTGCTCTTCCGGCTTCAATGGTATGTTTGACCAGATGGTGCCAATTTCCGGTCCAAGGAGCTTCATGGCTTCGTCCGCCAGTGTTCCGCCGGTGAAAAGGCCTCTCAAATATTTTTGGGTTGGTGCTTTTTTTCCGGCCTCATGAGCGGCCAAAGCCTCTATGTCCGCCTCAGGGACATCAAAGCCCGCAAAGTCAGAAGGCGCAGATTCTCCCCTCATCAGCGCGACCGCTTTTCTCGCAGCGTCTTCAAGGCTGATACAGGCGACGGCCCCAACAGCCTCAATGGCACTTCGGTCGCCGCCTATGAAGTCAACCACGACCGGTTTACCGGCATCTTTGACCAGGTCGAGGACTTTTTTTGCCACATCAGGTGCCGGCGGCTTAGAGATCAGTACAATAACATTGGTCTCCGGATCAGCAATAAGCGCTTCGAAAGCCTGAAGCATCATCAGCCCGCCAATTTCAGATTTCAAGTCCCGGCCGCCGGTGCCGATCACTTGTGAAACACCCCCACCTAATTGGTCAATCAGGGACATGATTTCTTGTGTACCGGTTCCTGAGGCACCCACAATACCAATGCCCCCCGGTTTCACGACATTGCAGAAGGCCAGTGGGATGTGATTGATCATGGCGGTGCCACAGTCCGGTCCCATCATCAACAGCTGTTTCGACACCGCCTTTTCTTTAAGGCGCTTTTCGTCTTCTATACTGACATTGTCGCTGAACAGCATGACGTGCAGACCGGCATCCAAGGCTTTTTCAACTTCAGCGGCGGCAAAGCGGCCCGGAAGAGAAATGAGAGCCATATTGAGCTGCGGTTCATTGGAAAGCGCGGTTTGAAGGCTGGCCGGTCTGTAGCTGCTGCCGGCAGAGGATTTCTTCGCCGAGAGCAAGGCGTCCAGGGCGTTCACCAGCGATTCCATTGTAGCCTCTCCGCTCAGCTCAGCCGTGACAAAGAAATCATTAGCCGACAAGGCTTCCAACTCAGGGGTCAATAGGTTGAGGTTGGCGGCAAGCTCTTTGTTAAGCTCTGTTGCCATGCCCACCAGAATGTCTTCCACCCCGGGCAGCTTTGCCAGGTCTTTGGTGATCAGCATTAAGGTTACGGAGTCGTAGTAGGCATTTTTACGTATGGTCGTTTGTACTGCCACTGTCACTTCCTCCTCGTATTGTAATGAATGGTTCCAGCTGCATGTCACATCCGGTGAAGACAGGCTTTGAAAAGCATTAAAGCATCTTCCGTAGTGATGGGTCTCAAGCATTCAGAGCCAGCATCAGGGCAGCTGCGGCCCCTGTCATAAAATCTGTCCCTGAGGTGTCACCATGGTCAAGTGCGTTCAGCGCCGCTGCTTCCAAATCTCCTTCTGTTTCGAAGCAAAGCAGCTCCAAAAGCCTGTCGTATTTTTGCGCGACATGGCCGAGTGCAGCATGTTCCAGCATAGCCTCACTTATGACCGTGGTTTTTCCTTTAGCCCTACTCGCGAGCTTCTGATTGCGTTTCAAAAGTTTTTCACGGTTCATGACCTGCCCATAAGGGGTGCGGATACTTGCGGCCATAAAACCGGCGACATAATCATCCGACGACGGTGTCAGACCCGGGCCAAACCCAACCAGCCTTGTAAAGGCAGTAATTACTCTGGACTCACCTGCTTCTGTCCCGTCTCTGTAAGCTTCAGAAAACTGATCCAGTCGTCCTTTGATAAAATCTACATACCGGTTTCCGGTCATGTCAGCGGGACAAGTCCCCGGATGAGGCAACACCCTGGCTTCACAAAGATACGGCAGGAGACCCTCCGGCTTTCCCCGAATCAGGAGCAGCTTGGTGAAAGACTCAAGGCGCTTCATCATTTCAGCTCTCGTCAGTTGTTCAGAGGGAGGCAAGTCAAAGCTCCACATTGGCGTCCATTTCTGTGCGTGTGAAAACTCCAAATGCGTTTCCCCAATAATAATGCCCTCGCTTGAACTGCTGACCGGCATTCCGGGATGCCAGCCCAAAGACTTCAGTGATCCTTTTGAGACCTGAAAAGTCATGGGTGCAAGATCCATTTGATCCGACACAATAGTCATCAGAACCCCACTTGAAAAGAGCAGATTGACAGCCCGCTCAAAAGTCGAGTGGACTTCGCCGGTTTGACCTGGACTTTGGGTTAAAAAGGTTAGACAGTCCTCTGACACGCGAAGCACTTTCATAGTCGATCACCACACAGACTTTTGATTAGAGGGCATAGGGTTCATCTAAACTTAGTGTACCAGAGTCACAGGCAGGGTTCATTGTGCCCCGCTTCCAAAATCAAGGGACCCCGTTTGTGACTCAGACCCAAGGTCGGTCTGTATCAGATCCATGATCTTCAGCGCGATCTGAACGTTGAGACGCGTTGATGGGTCTTCAAGATCAAGTCCGGAAATCTCCCGGATGCGCTGCATTCTGTAAATGATGGTATTGTAGTGCGTATACATTTCCTCAGAGACCCGCTTCAGGTTGCTGCCGCAATCAAAATAGAGCTTGAGGGTTTCCAGCAAATTAGTGTCCTTCTCCCTGTCGTACTTAGCAAGCGGCTCCAGCATTTCCCTGAAAAAGGATTTGAGCTCCGGTTCCAGCTCTTCAAAAGAAAGGAGTTTATAGATTCCAAGAGCGTCATAGTGTATAGGACGTCCTTTTTCACCGCAAAGATGATGATTGGCAAGTGCGCGATTGGCCTCGCTCTTTGACTTATAGAGAAGTTCCAGCTGTTTATACTGACGCCCAACACCTACTGAGAGAAGTTCCTTCAGCCCTTCCAATTCGGCGCTGTGGAGGATTTCTCCCGCGAATTTCATCACAGTTTCCTTAACCCGATCCTCTGATAAATCCTTGGGTTGACCAAACAAAATGATGAGCCTGTCGCTCTTCTGAGCAAAATGGACTCTGCCTTTGTAGGCTCGAGAGATCCGCTCGATAATGCTGACCATTTTGGTGCCAATGGTTTGAATAAAACTGGCATTGTTTGGCGTCAGCTTCAGCACCTCAGAAGTTGAGTCAAAATCAGCAACAACGACAGAATAGGCATAATTTGGATTGAACTCCATATAGACAGCGTGCTCGAGGGCTCGCTGCTGCCGGAAGGTCTCCGTCGACAGCAAATCATCGAAAAACTCTACTTTGTGTCGGTTCGCGCTTTCGTATATGGACATTTTCTTGAGCAGGTCCAGCGCAATTAGAGAGGTGGACGCTTCGATGACTGAAATCTCCATTGCGTTCAGCGTCTTTTCAGTTTCCCACAGAATGACCCACCCATAGTGTCTCTCATCTGATGAAATGGGAATTGCGACCCTGTTGAATGGGATGCCAGGTTTTCCTGTTCCATGAAGGGCGCCTTCAGGCAGTTCTTCCTCTGTCACAGGACTATCCTGGATTTTGTTCTTATCCATAAACTGCTCAGCCCTATTGATCAAAACTGACTTCATAGCTTCAGGTCCTGAGACAACCAGATTTTTGAAAAGTGGTTCAACTATGGCCACGGGCAGCCCCACGCTTTTGTGAATGGCTCTTGCAATCTCCTGCAGGCTGCCGCCCCTGAGCATTACCCGGGTGATCCTGCGGTTGAAGTCGTTCACCTGGCTGATGATAGCGCTCTGACGGTTGAGAAGTTCGCTCATAACCGGCATCATGATGTCGGAATAAGATATTTCAAAGGGGATTTCAATTAGGGGGAAGTCATATGCATCAGCGGTTGACAGCACAGTGTCCGGCAGCGTGTCGACGAAACGCTTGGTCTTGATGCCCATGCCCGCCAAACCCATTTCGCTGAAAGTTGGAATCAGCGTATTCAGAATTTCAATGTCGTCCTTTATGGAATATGCCGTAGTTAATAGGAATTCTCCCGGACGGACCCAGTCTATAATATCTGGGACTTCCATGACGTTGACTTTGGTGACCCGCTTGTCGAGACCGCCGCTGCCTGCCAATACATGAGATTCTTTGAGCACCGTCATTTCAATCAGGTCCCGGACCCGAATACCGATGATATTGTCCATTTCACTACCTCCGTTTGTTATTCACTCACAAATCACTTATATTATAACAAAAAGAAAAGCCCTCGCGTCAACGAGGGCCCTGATACGGGAAGAAAAAAATTTGTTTCCAGACAATAAGTCTTAAGCTTCTTTTGATTCAGGCAATACCACATTGAGTAAGATTCCGACGATTGCTGCAAGTGCCATACCTTCAAGATTAAGAGAAAAAAGACCAATTTTGAAAGGTATAACTGCGCCGCCAAGGCCAAGAACCAGGATAACTGCGGCGATGATCAGGTTTCTGGAAGACGTGAAGTCGACTTTATTCTCAACCAGGGTTCTGGCGCCAATCGAAGCGATCATACCAAACAGGATGATGGAGATGCCGCCGATAACTGCCGTTGGAATAGTTGAAATAACAGCACTGAGCTTTGGAACCAAGCCGAGAATAATGGCGAAAACCGCAGCGATCTGCATGATTTTTGGATCCCATGCTTTTGTCAGCGCGAGGACACCCGTATTCTCCGAATAAGTTGTATTCGCAGGACCGCCGAACATAGCTGACAGCGCCGTTGCAAGACCGTCACCCATCAAGGTTCTGACAAAGCCAGGGTCCTTGGTGAAATCTCTTTTGACCGTGGAGCTGATCGCCAGGACGTCGCCAATGTGCTCTATCATAGTCGCAAGCGCGATAGGCGCAACCGTCAGGACAGCTTCAGCGTTAAATTTCGCTACCGTAAACGCAGGGATGCCAAAAATGGCCGCTTCCTGAATTGGTGTGAAATCAACTCTGCCAAGTATGACTGCAAAAACATAACCGCCAATCAGACCAATGATAACCGGAATGACCTTGAGGAAGCCTTTTGCGAAAACGCTGACGCCAGTGACAATAACAAACGCCACTATGGCCAGCAGCCAGTCGCCTGAAGCCATTGAAACTGCCGTAGGCGCAAGTTTCAAACCGATAACGATAATGATAGGTCCTGTCACCACCGGCGGGAAGAATTTAAGGACGCGTTCGATACCGAAGACCGCGATCAAGCCGGCTAGGAGAAGATAAATCAAACCAGCGACGACTATACCGCCCTGGGCGTACTCCATGCCATGGGTCTGAGCGACTGCTAAAATTGGAGCGATGAAGGCGAAGGAAGAACCGAGAAACGCCGGTACTTTTCCTTGTGTAATGACATGGAACAGCAATGTGCCGATCCCCGCCATAAACAGTGCGACTGAGATATTCATGCCCGTGATGATTGGAACGAGCACTGTCGCGCCGAACATAGTGAAGGTGTGCTGAATTCCCAGGGTGATCATTTTTGGTACGCCGAGCTTCGTGACGTCACGTATGCCGTCGTGGTTGATGTTTAGTTCTTCTTTACTCATGGGCAGCTCCTTTCATCCTCTTAGTATTTTCTCCCGTATCACTGAGAAAAAATAAGTTCACTAACATTATAACAGAGGCATAGCCTTTGTTAGCCTGAAAACAAAAATTTGAGGTGAAAATTTTGTGCAAATCTAGTGAGCTTGAAGACTTGAAATACCAATGATTCCAGCCAGCGAAACAACTGTTGACATAACCCTTGATTCTAGAGAACTCGGTGTCTGACACCGAGTTCCTAAACGCTTACTTAGTCTGCCCTTTTGCTTTCATTGCTGCCAGAACCTTCTCCGGCGTCAGCGGCATGGTCGACAACCGTATGCCCACAGCCTTGTAAACCGCGTTGGCAATGGCGGGCGCCGTAGGCACCATGGCCGGCTCAGCCACGCCCCGGGCTCCGTAAGGGCCGGACTCCTCCGGATTTTCAACAAAAGACACAACCAGCTCCGGCATGTCGTCCGACGTTGGAATCTTATAATCCACAAAGGACTTGTTCAAGATCTTGCCGTCCTTCAGCATCAGTTCCTCAAATAATGCCGTGCCCATGCCCTGCAGGATCGCGCCCTCCAGCTGGCCCTCCAGCATCTGCGGATTCACCACCTGGCCCACATCAAAGCACGACGCCACCTTCAGCACCTTGATGTGCCCGGTTTCCACGTCCACCTCCAGATCCACGCCCTGGGCGCCATAAGTCCAGAACGCGACCGGATGATCTCCGAGCCCCGTCTTTTTGTCCGCATTCCGGATGTTCGGAGGGATAAAGGAGCCTCTGCCGATGATTGGCCCATGAACACCGCTGCCATCCTCAAAAGTCAGGCCAAGAGCCAGCTCGCTGATGGCGACCTTACGGTCCGGATAAATCTGAGAGACAATGAACCCATCCCGCATCTCAAGATCCCGCTTGTAAACCCCAAGCTTGATCTGCGCCAGCTCGAAGAGCTGGGCTTTCGCATCCTGCGCCGCTTCATAAACCGCCCGGCCTGCAGAGTACGTGATGCGGCTCGCCACTGTTTGCCACTCATAAGGCGTATGATCCGTATCTCCGGTGCGAACCGTTATTTTTTCCGGTGAGATCGACAGCACTTCTGCTGCTATTTGCGTCATGACCGTGTCAGAGCCCTGACCAATGTCCTGGGCGCTGACCAGAAGATGCGCAGTGCCATCCTCATTCAGCTTGATGACAGCGGAGGAAGCCGCGTTATTAGGCATGGACGGCGCTTTCCAGCCACAGGCAATCGCCTTGCCCCGGCGTTTGTTTGGTCCGGAGGCAGGCTCTTCCTTGTCCAGCTCAATATCTCGAATGACATTGTCCAGACATTCCATCAGTCCGCACACTTCGACCAATTCGCCGGTCCCGGTTCGGCCGCCCGGCTTTAATCCGTTGATGCGCCTGATCTCCACCGGTGAAATGCCTATTTGCTCCGCCACAATGTCCAGGTTTTGTTCGATTCCAAAGTGGATTTCACTCATGCCAAAGCCCCTGTAGGGACCGCCCACCGGATGATTGGTGTAGACGCAGTAGGAATCTGTATGGACGTTATCAATGTCGTACGGGCCCGCGGAAGCGTACCCTGCCGCTTTAACTATATTGACGCCATATTCCGTATAAGCGCCGCCGTCCCAGATAAATTCGTTTTGAACGGCGACAATTTTTCCGTCTTTGCGCACACCGGTCTTAATAGTCGCATGGAGCCCCTGGCGCACATAAGCGTTTTCAAACTCATCTTCACGGGAGTAGGTCAGCTTCACCGGCCGTCCGTTTGATCTCATGGCCAGCGGAATGATGATGCCTTCCAGTGTCGTCCCGGCTTTGGAGCCGAAGCCGCCGCCCACAGCAGGAGACATGACGCGGAGCTTGTTGAGAGGTATGTCAAAAGCAGCAGAAAGCGCTTGTCGGACTGCATAAGGCGACTGACAGGAAGCCCAGACGGTCAGGTAACCATCCGCATCCATCTGCGCAACTGCGGTGTGGGTTTCAATAGGCACGTGCTGAACGTGGGGCACGTAAAATTTGTTCTCGAAGACGAAATCCGCCTCTGCGAAACCCTTTTCAACGTCGCCTTTTCGCAGCTTGTAGTGGTTGGAAATATTGGTACCCGGCTCCGGGAAAAAGACCGGGGCCACCTTGTAGTCGCCAAGATCAGGGTGAACCAGCGGCGCGTTGGGCGCCATGGCCTCCACTGCGTTGGTCACAGCAGGCAGGACCTCATATTCAACCTTGATCAACTCGACAGCAGCCTGGGCGATGTCCTCGCTCTCCGCCGCCACAGCCGCAACGGCCTCACCACGGTACCTGGCCTTGCCGACTGCCAAAAAGTTCTTGTCCTCAAGATACAGACCGCCGCGCTTAGTGTAGAATTCGCCCGTTATGACGTCCTTAACGCCCTTTAAACGAAGGGCTTCAGAGGGATCAATGGACAGAATTTTGGCATGGGGATGCGGACTGCGCTTGACAGCAACGTACAGCATTCTGGGCATTTTCATGTCATCCACATATTTCAGGGAGCCGGTGACCTTCTTGACACCGTCAACCCGTTTAATGCTCTTTCCAACGAACTTCAAGGTGAAGCCCCCCCTCATTAGTCGTTCCCGTGTCCAACCCGGTTCTGATCCGCGACACTTTGAATGGCCTGGACAATTTTTTTGTATCCGGTGCACCGGCACAGGTTGCCGCTGATGCCTTCCTTGATCTCCTCATAAGTCGGCGTTGGATTCTCATCCAGCAGCGCCTTGGCCGTCATGATCATTCCCGGCGTGCAGTAGCCGCACTGCAGGGCCGCATTGTCAATAAAAGCCTGCTGCAGCGGATCCAGATGCGTGCCGTCCGAAAGGCCCTCAATAGTCTCAATAATGCTGCCCTCTGCCTCAGGTGCCAGAACCAGACATGCGTTCACTGCCTGCCCGTTCATAATGACCGTGCACGCGCCGCATTCCCCGGCACCGCAGCCTTCCTTGGCGCCGGTCATGTCGAAGTCTTCCCTGAGCATTTTCAGAAGTGTTCTATTCGGCAGCGTCTCATGCTCAACTTCTTCACCGTTTAAAATAAAACTGACTGTCAGCTTGCTCATGACACCGCGCCTCCCTTCTCAATCTGTTCGAGTCCGCGCTTCAGCATGACCTTCACCATCTCGAGGCGGTATTCCCTGGAAGCCCGCACGTCATCAATAGGTTTAACCTCTGAAACTGCGCAGGAGAGGACTTCCTCCAGGGCTGCCCCTTGATTCAGCAGCGCCTCAGTCTTTGGCAGCCTGACCGGCGTTGGCGCCACAGCGCCATAAGAGAGCCTCCAGCCATCCTCCGCCTTCAGCAGCGTCATGCAGACCATGGATAGGTCTACCTCTTTGCGCCTTGCCAGCTTGGTAAACACACCCTGCCCCGCTGTCTTAGTCACGCGAACCCCTTTGACTATTTCACCCGGTTTCAGGGAAGTTTTTCTCACAAATACAAAAAAATCGCGGATGGGGATCTCCCGCTCTCCCTCAGGTCCGAACACCTCAAGAACGGCGTCCAGCGCCATGAGCGGCGTCGCCGTATCCGCCAGCGGCGAAGCATTGCAGAGATTACCTATGCAGGTTGCGCGGTTTCGCACCTGTTTGGAACCCACGGAGAGCGCGGCCTCAGCCAAATAAGGAAAGCTTTTGCCGATGGTCTCATGACGGCCCACCTGATTCAAATTTACCGTTGCACCAATATATACAGATTCCTCGTCCTCGCGGATCCGGCTGAGCTGCTCTATGCCTTTGAGATCGATCACCGCTGACGGAAGCGTCAGTCCGTCGCGCATTCTGACTATCAAATCCGTGCCCCCGTTTAAGAGATGCCCGCCGTCGCCATAGCGAACCAACAGCTCTGAGGCTTCTTTCAGACTTGAAGGTCTGAAATACTCAAATGGTCTCATGGTTATAACCCCCCTATGATTTAATTATAGGCCACTTTGATTATCATTATACTCTAAATTTTCTGTCATTTGTCCGGATTCCTTAGTGAATAGACAACAAGGATTTCGAGTTATATAATTAAGTCAGCGTTTTCCAATTTGCTCGAAAGGCAGGTGATGTCCCGTGTCAGCACAAGAACAAGCGCCCGCACAAGCTCTGGCTTATACGCCCAGCATTGCAAACGCCGTATCCCGAAACTTGCTTGACGAATACTATTTCGAAACCCTTCGTGATCAGTCGAAGCTTTTAGCCAGGTATCAAGCTCTGCTGTCAGCCCTCACCCCAGGCTTCACGACGCTTTTGGAGGACCTGTTTTATCTGTTGTATAAAATCGAGCCCGTCTTGACACCACAGCCTACAGCGGGGCGCGCTGTCATTTCCGGTATGCTGTCCACCACTACCCTCAAAAAACTTAGAGGCCGCACCGCAGGCAATACCACCGAAAGTTATCTGGCGCTGAAATTGATGGTGGATGAACTGCTGCTTCATCTCAGGGGCACGGACATCCCAATGCATTTGGAAACCCTGAATAGCGCGTTGGAAGCGCTCATAGAGACCAGGAATGCCCTTGAAGACAATTTGGGCGCTAAGCTGGAACTAAACGAGGCAGTAAAGCCGGAAGATGCCGGACATCTCAACCGCTTGAAATCACCCCTTGGACTGTCTCAAAACGCCTCCCTCAGCGAGGTGGCCAGAACGCTGGCTGAGTCACTTAAAGCCCTTTCCGGCAAAAAATCCCCTGACTCAATGATGACTGAGAAAGCAGAAGACCAGGCTAAGCCTGCAGCGCCGAAGCCCTCTGACAGAAAGTCGACAGACCTCGACGCCAAACTAAAGTCGTCGTTGGCACCGGACCTTTCCTCATTCCTGGAAAAACTCGATACGGCCATGAACAGCGATCACCAGGTTCAGGCTGAGCAGGCCGGCGACCGCAATCAGCCATCAGAAAAGACCGGCGCTCCGTCACCTGCAGACGAAATGGCGGACCATCTGGCCAATGAGCTGCAGGCATTGTCCATCAAAATGGATGCAAATAGTACGGCATCCCCGCCCGACACGCTGACGCCTGCCGGATTCGACCTTCAAGAAATGACGGGGGGAGATGTGGATCAAAAGCGGATTGTCGACGGGGCAGGTCTGGGTGCCCCTGTCTCCTCTACCACACTGGGCTATTCAGGTGACAGCCATTTGGACAGCCGGGGTCAGACCCGTCAAAGTGCCGGCTCTGGCGCAGGCAGCCTGCAGCAGACCATGGAACGCCTGAATGAACGCATCTCACATCTTGAAGGACAGATCTCTGAGGTACTCAGACCTCTGGATGTGTCATTGGCAATGAACAAGACCATTGACAGCATTGACCGTTTTACTGAAAATCTGAAGTCCTTGGGGGTCAATTCTGACCTGGAGGTGACAGATGATTTCGATCATGTGTTGGAGCTGTATAAGGCCCTTGGGGAACCATCGGCTATACGTTTTTTGAATAAAGTGGGAAAAAAGCGTGAGATCGCCAAGCGGGCGCAGTATCAGAAAAAGCGCAAGATGCAGTATATCATTGACAAAGTAGCCGTTGGGGACCGGTTCGACGCCCTGATTGACGAAGAAATCACCACCCTGTCCATGGACGTCTTCAGCGACGACTTTTACGACCGTTTCCTGAACCGCAGCCTGCTGGTTTACGAAATGGAAGGCCACGCAGCCCGTGACCGGGGGCCCATTATCCTCTGCTACGACGGATCGGGATCCATGGAAGGGATCAAAATAGAAGAGACGAAGGCACTGCTGGTCGCGTTCATAGAAGTGGCGCGGATCCAAAAACGCCGTCTGATCACGCTGCAGTTCGCGTCAAAGACTGAGCCGCTGTACATTCAAGAGTTCAATCCCAATCACGTGACCATTGAGGAGATCATGCGCCTGTTAGGACATTTCATCCGGGGCGGCACAGATTTTGAAACACCGCTTAAAGCGGCGGTAGAACTGCTTAAGGAGGACCGCTATCGCCGCGCGGACATCCTGATGATCACGGACGGCTTCAGCGATATTCGCGATGGGTTCAAGAAAGCGTTTAACCAGTGGAAATCCGCCATGGCTTTCAAGCTGTACGCCATCATTATTCACGGCGAAACTTATGGGGATTACGGGGATCTGGGGGAGATTTCAGATGAAATCCTCGAGATCCGCGACCGGGACCTGTCCAACTGGAACGAAAAAATCAGCGCGCAGCTTTTTGAAAAGATATAATCAGGTGGGGGGAATTCTAATGACCATGGAGCATCGCGACACAAAAAGAGCCGCGCTCGAGACTGGATTATCCGAGAGTCTGGAGCAATTCAGCGGGAAGCTGAGAGGGATTCGCGACTTTCTGAACCACAAATATTATGAGGTGGATACTTTTGTAGAGTGTATTCTGCTCTCCATGATCTCCAGGACCAACATGATTGCCCTTGGGCCTCCGGGGATCGCCAAATCCGCGATTCTCAGGGAAATTGTCAATGTCATTGACTTTGATGTCTTTGAAGGGACACCGTATTTTCACATTCAGATGGGCACGGACATCAGTCCGAACAACATCCTGGGCGCGCCGGACATTGAGTATTACAAGCGTCACGGCATCATTAAACGTGCGTATCAGGGATTTTTGCCGGATGCGGCGATTGCCTTCTTTTCTGAATTCTACCGGATCAGCGACCAGGTGGCCAACTCCGGCATCCTGACCATCTTGAATGAGGGCGAATTCAAAAATGGTACGGATACGGTCAAGACGAACCTGAGGTTTTTCATGGCGGACACCAATTTTTTCCCGAAGCAGCCGGATGATCTGGACGCGGATGAGACGGATTACCGCCTCCAGGCCCTCCATGACCGTTTTCTCTCCAGGGTGCTGGTCTCTCCCCTTCAGGATGACGACAACAAAGTCCGCATGATCCTGATGGACGACCATGACAGCACGGACCTAAAGCTGAGCCTGAACGATCTGATCTGGATCCAGGATCATCTGGAGCTGGTGGAGCTCCCTGAAGCGATTGCCCGTGCCATGGTGGAGATCTCCAATACCCTCACTAAGAAGCACAAACTCTTTATCTCACCACGCCGTCTCAAGATGTCCAGAAATTTGATCCGGGCCAGCGCACTGCTCAGCGGTCGGTTGACTTGCCGGATGGAGGACCTGATGGCCCTTCAGTTTTCGTTCTGGCAGAAGGAAGAAGACATACAGAAGGCGCGTGATTTGATTCTGGACACCATAGGCATCCCGGAATCCGATGGCCGAAAGTTCGACAAAATGGCCCTCAGCATTCTGCAGGAGCTGCAGTCCAACATTGACAACACCCACAACCTTCCGACCTTCAACCCCGAAAAACTCTACCGCCAGGCTGTCAACGACCTGACCAAGCTCCTGGAGATGATCCTGAAAAAGTATCCGGTGCCCGAGGAGCACGCGGCTGTGGAGAAGGCCTTCCGTCAAGTTGAGGCGGAAATTCGGAAGCTGCAGCTGGAGGCTTGATGGAGACGAAAAGACGAGAAACCGGGTGTCTGCGGCTTACGCCTATCGACCCCGAGTTTCCTTCCTCCTAAGCACAAAAAGAGACGCTTCAGCCCGAAGCGTCTCTTTTTTTTAAATCAGTCCCAAACTCTTGAGCCCAAAGATCCACAGAAAAATTGTCACGACGGACAGCGCTGAGCCAAAGACCACCAGCTGCCCCGCCAGGACATCATCCGCGTCCATCTGCTGGGCCATGGTAAAAGTGGAAACCGCGGCGGGCGCGGCATACATGATCACTAAAGTCACGAGCTCCGGACCCGTAAAGCCCAATCTGACGCAAATAGGCACCAGGATCCCCGGGATCACCACCAGTTTTGAAAACACGCCATACACAATATATTTGGTGTTGTCCTTCACAGCGCTGAAGTTGAAGGAGCCGCCCAGCGCCAAGATAGCCAGTGGCGTAGCCGCCTTCGCCAGATCACCGATCGTCTTTTCCACCGCCACAGGCAGGGACAGACCCACCCGCATGGCCAGAATTCCAGCCAGCGAGCCAATAATCAGCGGATTCTTAAAGACGTCCAGAATCAGCTTCCCGGGGCTGATTTTTTTGTTTCTGAAGACCGACAGGACAATGACACTCAGTGCGTTGAAGATGGGAACCACGGTCCCAACGACAATGGCAGTGATGCCGGCCCTTTCAGCGCCGTAGATGGAGGCGACAATAGGCAGGCTGAAGATGATGGAATTGCTGCGGCCTATGCCCTGGATCAGAGTGGCGCGCCTGCGGTTGTCCTTCTCAAGCATCACGGTGACCACCGTAAAGACACCGAAGATGGCAAAGGCGGAGACCGCCGCGAACAGGATCACGCGGGTGTCGAAGTGGCCATTCGGATCCGTCTGGTAAATATTGTTGAAAACCAGCGCCGGGAGCAGTGCCTTGAACGCAAGGCTGTTCAGGACTTTCAGGGATTTTGGATCAAACATGCCGAGATGCTTCAGGCCATATCCAAGCGACATGAGCAGAAAAAGCGGCAGGATGATATTGAGCGAGAAGATAAAATTCTGCATGGGGTGACCGTCCTCTCGGTATGACTTATGTCGTTTGGATCAGTGTTTTGGCCGATGGAAGCCTGAACGGGGCAGTGAGGGTGAATCAAGCGACCATCGGTTAAACAGCTCTGTTTTTTTGGTTTGGATTACAAGTGCCGCTCCAGGCCCGCACGCACGTCCGCCATCATGGCCGGGGCGTCATGACCGGGATAGAGCATCCAGTCATCCGCCCATTCCTTCAGGGCTTTCCGGATCGAGGCCTTCATCTGGGCGTCGCTGCCGCTGTACAGGTCGGTGCGGCCTACGTCATCGCTGAAAATAGTGTCTCCCGTAAACACCACGGGGGCATTCTCGAGCCTCAGGCAAATGCTGCCGGCTGTGTGGCCCGGAGTGTGCAGGACCTGCAGGGCGTGACTGCCAAAGGGAATCCTCTGCCCGTCTTCAAGACCGACATCCGCCGTCAACCGCAGATCGCGCTCGCCGGAATGATTGTAAAAGGGTGTCACGAGGAGCTTCGCCTCAGCCCTATGGGCCATGAGGGGGCAGTCATACTGTTTTCGCAGCGCGGCTGCGGCGCCAATATGATCCCAATGTCCATGGGTAAGAATGATGCCGATGGGCTTTAAACCCTTCTCATGCACCACTTTCATTATCTTTTTCTTCTCGTCGCCCGGATCCAGGATCAGCGCTTCTTTCGTCTCTTCATCATAGACAAGGTAGGCGTTGGTCTGATGGGATCCCAGGGCGCGCTGCCATAAACCGTAAGTCATATTACTCTCCTGTCAGATATTTCAGATAAGGCGAATTGATTGGGAGCAGCAGCACCGTTTCGCCATTGATGGTCGTCTTGTAGGAAGTCAGCGTCCGGTAGAGATTAAAGAATTCCGGATCCTTGCTGTAGGCGTCATTGTAGAGTCGGGCGGCTTCCTTTTCGCCTTCGGCCTGAATGGTCTTGGCATCCGCCTCCGCTCTGGACAGCATTTCTGAAACTTCACGGTCTGTTTCCGCCCGGATCTTCAGCGCTTCTGCGTCACCCTGAGACAGGTACTGCTGGGCGGTACTTTCACGCTCTGAGATCATGCGCAGGAAGACGGATTCTTCGTTGGCCGCCGGGAGATCCGCGCGCTTCATCTTAATGTCGATCAACTCGATGCCGCTTTCATTTTTAATTAGGGTGTCATTGACCTGTCCCTTGACAGTGGTATCAATGCCGCCTCGAGCGGTGACACGGTCTTTGATGATATCTACATAGTTCATTTTGCCCAGCTCAGTGCGGATGCTGGAGTAGACAATGTCACCCAGCCGGCTCTCAGCCGCGCTGAGGGTTCTGAGGGATTCGATCATCTGAATAGGGTCAGTGATCTTCCAAAGGCTGTAATAGTCAACCATGATGCGCTTCTTGTCCAGAGTGTTGATTTCAGCCGGCGGCACATCGTAAACCAGAGTATACTTAGGCAGGCGGGTAATGGTTTGGACAAACGGGGTCTTGAACTTTAATCCCGGCGCGTCAATTATTTTCACAATCTCGCCAAACTGCCGAACAATGATGAATTCGTTGGCTTTGACTATAAAGAGGTTGCTTTGCACAAAAACCGCGAGGATGACCATTAAGAAGACCACTGGGATGATCTTAGGAAATGAGCGGTTAGCGGTGCGAGGGCTGGGATTCGGGTTTTCGGGGTTGGTCCTTTGACCATCAGCCGCATGAGGCCTTTGGGCTTTGTTGGCGGCCATACCCTTCTTGATCTCCTCAATGATGACCTGGATCACGTTGTCGAGCTTACTCATTTGCCTCACCGCCTTTCTTCAGCTGGTCCAGCGGCAGATAATTGACGGTGTTGCCGCCGCCCTCCTGCATGATGTAGATCTGAACGTCCGGCAGGATCTGCTCGAGGGTCTCGATGATCAGGCGGTCACGGGTGATAGTCTTATTGGTCACGTATTCGGAGTAGATGGCGTTGAACTGGGCAACGTCACCCCGGGCCTGCTCGATGCGGGCGACCTTGTCCCCTTCCGCGCGGCTGATGAGGGCGGCCTTCTGGCCTTCAGCGGTGTTGATCTTTTCATTGCGGTAGCGGTTGGCCTGGTTGATTTTTGTGATGCGCTCCTCGCGGGCGGAGGCGACTTTTTTGAAGGCATCGCTGACCTGCTCGTTAGGGAGGTCGACGTCCTGGAGGTTGACGTTTCGGATGGCGACGCCAATCTGATAAGTCTCCACCAGGGACACCAGCGTGTCTCTCGTGTCGTTCATAATGCGGGTACGGCCGTCTGTCAGGGCGTCATCCACCACCGAGCTGCCTATGACGCCGCGCAGGGCGCTGGAGGTGGCATTCATAAGGATCTTGACGGGATCCTCAGTATTGTAAAGAAAAGCGATGGGATCGACGATCTGCCACTGGACTTCCAGATCCGCCAGGATGATATTCTCATCTCCTGTAATCATTTTGGCGTCCTTTTCCTGAAGGACTGCGCCATCAGGTCCTTCCTGGCTTTCTTCATAGCCAAAAGTCAGTGAGAAGGTTTCTCTGGAGAGCTTGCGAACATTCTGGATTGGATACGGCAGCTTGAATCTGAGTCCCGGCTGAACCAGGTTGGTGTCCGGCTTGCCAAAGGTCTCGAGGATGGCGTATTCCGTTTGGTCCACCGTGTAGAAGCTGGTGCCGCCGAGCCAGATTATTACCGCTGCGACTAGGATTAGAGCAAAAAACGTGGGCGTTCGTTTGGTCATCATAGGCCTCCTGTTTGAAAGTGTGTGATGTGCTTGGGTACAGATAGTGTTGTGAGAGATCCTTTTTGTGCAAGGTCGTCATTGACTGTTCTGTCATGGTGGGTTGATTGGGGCTGTTGCAGCAGAACACACATCACTTTAATTCTGAAGGTTTTTGTGGCTTTAGTCAATTGAACATGCAAAATATTTTCTATAAACCGAATTTAATCAGAATGGGATGAAAACGCTATGTCATAGCATTTAAAATGATTTAAAAAAGCTATTGATTTTATTACTAATTAGTAGTATATTGTTGTTAGATGATAACAACTCTCAACTATAGGAGGACTTCACCATGATCAGAAAAATAAGTCATCAGCAAATGGGACGCAGCAATCGCGGCTGGCTTCGCAGCCTCTTTCACTTTTCCTTCGCTGAATACTATAATCCGGACAACATGAATTTTGGGGTTCTCAGGGTCCTGAACGATGACCTGGTGGCTTCCAAGTCAGGCTTTGATACCCACCCGCACCGGGACATGGAGATCCTCTCCTATGTCGTCAAAGGCGAACTGACACACGGTGACAGCATGGGCAATAAGAGCACGATCACCCGGGGTCAGGTTCAGTACATGAGTGCCGGAACCGGCGTTGCCCACAGCGAGCACAATTTGGGTGAAGAAGAGCTGCGGTTCCTTCAGATCTGGATCCTGCCGGATCAAAAGCGCCACACGCCTGCTTATGGTGATGTAAAACTGGACTGGGATCTGCGCAGCGGCAAATGGCTTCATTTTGCATCCCCGGTGGGCGGCGGCGCATCCGTTGAGCTTCATCAGGACGCGAATTTTTATGCTGTAGAGCTGACAGGCGGACAGCACATTGATTTTGAGGTCAAGACAGGTCGGCAAGTCTATTTGGTGTTGATTGAAGGCAGTGCCCTGGTCAACGGACTCAGGCTGGAGACCAGGGATGCGCTGGAATCTGTTGAGGAATCCCTGTCCATTCACGTGGATCAACCGGATCAAACTGCCCACCTTCTCGTCATAGAGATGGCGAAAGGGTAAATTTTAAGTTGGGGACGCGGACGGGTTTTGACTTGGTGACGCGGATAGGTTCTGACTTGGGGACGGGCGGTAATATTTCTGTAACAGAACGCAGCTAAATTGAACTCCATGAACTTTATTTGACCCCTTTTTCCAGTTCGGCTATGATTGTAATAGCACTGAAGAGAAAGGGGTTTTTTGCATGCCGGAAATCATTTCGGGCCTTCTGCCCGGCTTATATTGGTTATGGGTTATCCTTTATTTCGAGATTACGCTTCGCCTAGCTACCGTTAAGAGCTTCAAAAATTTCGGTTTTGTCAGCCTCTTCATCTGGTCGGCCCTTTACGCCTGTGTGCTGATGCTCATAACGCCGGTCTCCTCCGGCAGCGTTTCAGCGGCGCTAACCACAGCCCTTACCCTGATCCTGTTCTTTCTCTTCGCTTCCCAGCTGGTTTACTATAAAATCTTCAAAATGTTTTACACCCTGTACTCTATGGGCAACGCGGGCCAGGTTCTGGATTTTGTCAAGGATATTGCGGCTTATGTCGCCTCCTGCCTCCAGTGGATTCTGGTCCTGCTTCTGCCTCCGGCGGCTTACTTTTTATTCCTGGCAGATCGCCTCTTCAGCCAAGGACGACTGAGCCAGCCGGGCTCGGCAGTAACAGTGACAATGATCACCTTGACCTTTGCCGTCCTTTTATTATCAATTGCCAGATACCGACTCCATGCAGGACGCGGTGCTCTGGGCTCCTCTTACGAAGCCTACCACAAAAGCATGGACCCCACGGTGACACTCCGCCATTTCGGCCTGCTCACCACCATGCGCCTCGATTTCCAGCGCACTATACTCGGCATGAAGTCCATGATTTATGATGATCAGCAGATGATCTCCGCCCTCACCGCTGAAGATGCTGGCCCTTGGCCCCCCTCCAAATACAATGCTTTGCCGATGGTCTTCTCACCCACCGCCTCAAAGCTGAAAGAGCTCGCCGCAGACCCACAGCTGAAGGATCTTCACAACTGGCTCAGCGCCCAGCCGCCAACCCCCAAAAACGCCTACACCGGCCTTTTCAAGGGCTGCAACCTGATTGTCCTCACCGCCGAAAGCATGTCGCCCTACTCCATAAACGAGACATTAACACCGACACTCTACAAAATGACACACAGTGGCTTCCATTTCACTGATTTTTACAATCCTATATGGGGCGTCAGCACCTCAGACGGCGAATATGTCGCCTGTACAAGTCTCCTCCCAAAATGCGGTGTGTGGAGCTTCATAGAGTCCGCAGGCAAAAGCATGGCAATGACCCTTGGCAACCAGCTTCGTCCCCTTGGATACACGACGACCGCCTATCACAACCACCGCTACAGCTACTACAAGCGCCACCTCTCCCACCCCAACATGGGATATACCTACTTTGGCCTTGGAAACGGCCTGAACGTCACCCCCACCTGGCCTGAGTCCGACCTGGAAATGATGCAGCTCACAGTTCCCCAGTACATAGACAAAGAGCCCTTCCACACCTACTACATGACCGTCAGCGGCCATATGCGCTACAGCTTCAGCGGCAACGCCATGGCTTCCAAGAACCGCGCCGCGGTGGAACACCTGAACCTCAGCGAGGAAGCCAAAGCCTATCTCGCCACCCAGGTTGAACTCGACCGCGCCATGGCCTCACTTCTCGAACAGCTTGAAGCCGCCGGCGTTTCCGACAGAACACTGATCGCCATGAGCGCCGACCATTACCCTTACGGCCTTTCCGACGCTGCCCTCGACGAGCTCGCCGGCCACAAAGTCGACCGCAGCTTTGAACTCTACCGGAGCCCGTTTATTTTGTACTGCCCGGGTAACAAGCGGTGTCAGACACCAGGTTCGAATGAGTGTCTGACACCAGGTTCGAATGAGTGTCTGACACCAGGTTCGAATGAGTGTCTGACACCAGGTTCGAATGAGTGTCTGACACCAGTTTCGAATGAGTGTCAGACACCAGGTTCGAATGAGTGTCTGACACCAGGTTCGAATGAGTGTCTGACACCAACTTCGAATGAGTGTCTGTCACCAACTCTGAACCGGTGCCAGACCCCGGTTGTCATAAACACCCCATGCTCCAGCTTGGACATCCTCCCCACCCTTTGCAATCTCATGGGCCTGGAGTACGACTCCCGCCTCTTCATGGGCCGCGACATCTTCTCAGACAGCGAGCCCCTCGTGATGTTTCTCAACAAAAGCTTCATCACCCGTTATGGCCGCTACGACGCCCTTAAAAAGAGTTTTTTGCCGATGGTCACCGAACCCACCCCTATCCCGACCACAGACTACATACACGAAGTCACCAAAACTATGGAAGAAAAATTCCTGGCGTCTGCCCGCATTCTGGATCTGGATTATTACGGTTACCTAGACCTCACTTCAAAAGAGACAAGATAACTTGGCCCCCGTCCCCAAAACCTGTCCAGATCCAGTGTCACCCGGTTGCCCCAGCTTGAGACAATCAAGACTTCTCTGCCGCTTCGTTCAACCGTTTCAAAGCCTGTAATCACCACCCAGTGCCATTGAAAGCGATCAGTGGTAAAAACGCGCCCCGACACCGCGCTTAGATAATCCACCTGTCGAAGCCCGCGATTGTTGAGATTGAGCATCGCCACAGGAACACCCTTATCAATCTGTCCTTTTATAAAAGCCTTTGCCTGACTCAGACTGAGTCTTTGACTGGCCGGCCACCGGACAGTGCCGCTGAGCGGCCAGACTGGCCGCAGTTCGACATGCTGCCTGCTGGCTAATGAAACTACCCCATTAGCAAATCGAACCGGGCTGTGAATACCCAGAGAATCCGGCAGCTTCAGAATAGAACGTCGCCCTCCGCCGCCGCCATATCCGCTTCCCTGTTTAAACCGGGTCATCGACTTCCAGGGTGGAACCAACGGGGTCAGACCTGCATAGACCTGGTGCAGGTGTGCAAGATAGTCCGCCTGTTTCAGGTGCCTGCTCTCAAGAACCGGCCCAGCGCGTCCAAAAGCCCCATCCGCGCCAAGCACGACCCCAAAGTAAGCCAGGATGTTGGCCGCCGCAACAGTCCCGCAGCCGCCTGCCCGTCCATTTTCCGACTCAAACCAGGATTGATCGCCGCCGTAAAAATAGGTTGTGGATCCATTGAAAGTTCGCGCTTCAACGCGAATGAATTCTGCGAGTGCCTCTCTGGAGTATTCCAGCATGACGGCCGCCTCCTCTTCAAAGCAAAGTCGGTGTCAAGCGGCGTTGGGCCGCCGACACCGACTTCCTTGTTTTTGCCTCTCAAATCAGTAAAGCACAAACGTCGTCACCGCCGGGCTGGGATCCCAGCCATCCATGGTCAGTTTGACGCTTTGCAAAGTGTCTACGTTGACCCCGACAACCGTCAGAACACCGCTTGAGCCTATAGTCCCGACCCCATACCCATTAAACAGGACCGTCGCACCCGCTCTGCCAGTCACCCTGACATTGGCATCCATGCCCGAGACCTTGGATACCGCGACACCTGGCGCTGCCAGCGCCGACTTCGACACTGTCAAGGTCAATGCAGCTTTCGCAGTTGTCCCGGACACTGTACCGGTACTGGTCTTCGTGCCCGCGCTGTAGGTATCCAGCACCGAAGGATTCCAAGTGACCGCCACTTTTTTCGTGGTCTTGTCACTCATCACAGCGACAACTGTCGTTGGCATGGTATACCCCTCACCCTGTCTGACACTTGCCTCGACTGAACGAAGAGACTGAATCGTGACCGGTGCAGGCTTCGGAGCAGGTTTAGGTGCCGGCTTGGCCTCAGGCTTTGGCGCAGGTGCCGGATCAGGTATTGGTGTCAGCGCTGGTGCAGTTTCAGGTTTCGGAACCTGCGCAGGCTCAGACACTGTTGCCTGTCCTGGCAACTGTGCCGCCTCTGCGCCGGGTACAATAGACCCCGTTGGCGGCCCTAAAGCAGGGGCACCATCATTTGAAGCCACTTGATCGCTAATGATCAGCGTCAGAGTCACTTCCCCTTCATACCCTTCTATGGTTCCAATGCTGCCTCGTACCCCATTTTCAGAGGTGTCAATAACACGCGGTGACCACTGGATGGGGATGTTGGTCTCGGAACCATCGGCTAAAACAGCTTTGATCACTTTGGGAAGCTCAAAGCTGGTATTCCGCAGCACCTCAAAAGAGAGATCTTCCACTTGCGCAACAGGCGGCATACCGGTTTCGTCGAAAAACAGCCGAACCACGGTATAAGTCTTCCCGGCTGACCCCTGAATGCGCCTAATCTGCGCTGTTCGCATCATGTCATACTCAGGCGCGTCGGCGTGACCGATCAGGAAATTGAGCTGATCCGGCGCGCTTTCTTCAAAGCTGAAGGCCAGCTTCAGATCGCCTGCGGTCTCCCCGGATTCCGCCGATGGATTCACAAACGCCTCCATCACGCCATCTTCAACCACATAGAGACTGCCCTCCTGCACAAAGAGGTCCAGTGTCCCGCGAGCCGGCTCCGGGACCTGTTCAAAAAGCGCTGCCGCCTTTGCCTCTGCAAGCCTGCTTTCAATGAAATCCGCAGGTGCGCGCACTTGCGTGATGGGATCCATTTCTTGTTTCGAAAAGAACGCTGCCTTGAGACCAAACACATCCAAATAAAGCAGCGTGACGAGCAACACCACAAGAACGCCAATCAGAGGCAGCCAGCGGCGTAAGCGCTGCTTCACGGGCGGCTTTTCAGAGACCGGCTGTACGCTTTCACTTTTGCCCTGGCCAGATTTTGCCGGATGAGATTTTTGTGGGTGTGGATTTACCTGTCTGGGTTCACTTTTTGAGTTTAACACGGGCGCTTCCTCCTGCTTCAATGATGGCTGCACAATCCCTATACTGCTTTATTCATACCCAAAGGAAATTGGTGTCAGACACCCCCATTCCACATTTCAGGAGGAAAATCACGGCCATAAATGAAAGAAAGGGGTGTTAGCGGCTCGTGCCCGCCAATTCCCCTTTCCACACTTCACTACTTCGTCATGCCTGTATAAATATGGATCGCGTCACGCAGAAATGCAGCCGCACCCTCGCCGCACTTGTCATCATAAAACGCTGTGAAGCGCTCATCCTCCACATACATGGTGGCTAACCCAGCATGCGCCTCTCCGGAATAAGTCGGCCAGTAGCTGCACAGCCAGCGCTTGTGCATATCTGCAACCTCCTGGGCCAAAGCGCCGCCGGGCTCTCCGGCCGCCATAGCTTCCGCCAGTTTCACCAGAATCGCCTCACTCAGCGCCTGGGCCTCGTTGAACTCAGCCTCGGACATACCCTGAAGTTTCTTATTGGAAGCCTCCGCCGTCTCCTTACCGTACTTGGCGCGGACCTCTTCCCCATAGCGCGCTTCATTGCTGTCGATCATTGACTTCTTGAAACCCTCAAATTTCTCTTTGTCCGACATTTCCATTCTCCCTTCCTGATAAGCAATAGTCTTCTCAACGTTGGCGATCAGCGCGTCCATCTGCCGGCGCCGTTCCAGCAGCGCTTTATGATGGGCCTTCAGCGCGCTCTTCGGATCGAAGTCCGGCCGCTCCAGCACGTCCTTGATGCGGTCAAGCTCCAGCCCCAGCTCCCTGTAAAACAGAATCTGCTGCAGCCGGTCCACCTGCGCCGCCCCGTAAATCCGGTAGCCGGCGCTGTTGACTCGCAGCGGCTTCAGCAGCCCCATCTCATCGTAATACCTCAGCGTCCTCGAACTCACGCCCGCCAGCCTCGCCAGCTTTTGAATCGTCATTTCCATATGCATTCCCCCAAAAAGTCCCGTCAGCATTTTATCCCGCCGCCGGACTTGTCACCCTCACTTATGTCTTCATTATAAAGGTTGACGCAGCGTCAACGTCAAGCGTTCCACAAAATTTTCTTAAAAGAATTTTCTGCCGATGGTCACCCATCCCCACCCCCACTTCACCCTGCTTTCGATCCGGCTGTCGATGTGATATAATGTTGGGTGCTGGAACCATCGGCAAAAAAATGTTTTTGTATGTTTTTGCTGTATTGCTGCCTCTCCAAATCAACCAAGACACTTCAAAGGAGCGAATGTCGTGAACGCAAACTTTTTATGGACCACGATTACCGTCAAAAGCATTGAAACTTCTCTGTCGTTTTATCAGGACCTGCTGGGACTCACAATTGAACGGCGCTTCATGCCCCATCCCGCCCTCGAACTGTGCTTCCTGAAGGACGAAAACGGCTTTGAGGTCGAGCTCCTGGAGCACAAACCGGCAACTGACGCGGTCACAGCACCGGCAAACCTTTCGCTGGGCTTCAGCGTTGCTGATCTCGACGAAGCCATGGCAGCATGTAAAGACAGAGGCATTCATATTGTCAGCGGGCCGTTTGAAGGCGGCGGCGTCAAATTTTTCTTTGTCAAAGATCCGGACGGCGTCAACGTGCAGTTCGTTCAGAGGTAGACATCATCACAACTTACAGGAGGTCCCCGTGAAAACCACTTTTTCAACTTTAGGCGTTTCGACAGTGTTGCTTGACGCCCTTACCGCTCAGGGCATTCAGGACCCTACGCCCATCCAGGCCATGGCAATTCCGGAAATTGCGGCAGGGAGAGACCTGATTGGCGAAGCCCAGACCGGCACTGGAAAAACCCTGGCATTTTTGCTGCCCATCTTCGAAAAGGTGGATCCGGCGCTTCCAAAGGTCCAGGCGCTCATCCTCACGCCAACCCGTGAACTCGCTATTCAGATCACCGCCGAGGCCAGAAAATTGGCGGCCTATGCGCCGCTTCACCTATTAGCGGCTTACGGCGGCCAGGATATTCAAGGTCAAATCAAGAAACTACAAGGCTCGGCACAGATCGTCATAGGCACACCTGGCAGACTGCTGGATCACCTGCGCAGGGGCACCCTGCATTTTGATGACCTGAAAGTCCTCGTCCTGGATGAGGCGGATCAGATGCTCCACATTGGTTTCCAAAACGAGGTGGAGATGATTCTCAAGCGTACGCCGGCCAGCCGCCAAACCCTATGCTTTTCAGCGACTATGCCTGCCGGGGTCAGAAAACTGACACACAAATACCTGAAGGATCCGGTTCACGTGGCCGTTCCGGCACCGACTGTGACGTTGAAGGACATTGAACAATTCGTGGTCGAGACAACAGATCGTCAAAAGCGGTATGACTTGTTCGCCGTCCTGAAAAAAGAGCGTCCATTCATGGGCATCCTGTTCTGCAGGACGAAGTACAGGGCGGATGCGCTCTTCGCTGCCATGTCCCAGGAAGGCTTCAGCTGTGAACTTCTCCACGGCGACCTCACCCAGGCCAAGCGCGAAAAGGTCATGAAAGCCTTTCGCAAGATGGAATTTCAGTTTCTGATCGCCACAGACGTCGCCGCACGCGGCCTCGACATCGAGGGCATCACCCACGTTTTCAACTACGACATCCCCGCGGATGCCGAGAGCTACATCCACCGCATAGGCAGAACCGGCCGCGCCGGCGAGAAAGGCCGCGCCTTTACCTTTGTCGCGCCAAAGGACAAGCCCGAGCAGCGCGTCATTGAGGACGGCATCCAGCTGCGCCTCAAGCATTATAACTTTGACCGCCCGGAGGTTAAACACACCACACCAGAACCCAAACCCCAAGTTATGGAGTCGAAATCCGCACGCCGCCAGCAAAATATAGCGAAGAACAAAGTACGCGCTAAGGCTAGAAAAAAATAGGCGGATGTTCTTTAAACATGAATTGTATTCAGAAGCCAAAGATCGGGAAGTTAGTGTCATAAGGCGTAAGCCTCAGACACCGTGTTCCCTTTCTCTGGCTTTTTCTTTTTTTAAAGCAAAGAAGAGGACAAGCGCCCCCGCTTGTCCCCCTTTTTGAATCGTCTATGAGTTTACACTTACAGATCCTATGACCAGCTCTGGCACCAAAATCAAATGAGTGTCAGACACTCAATCCATTTCAGTGCCAGCCACTCAATCCAACTTAGTGTCAGTCTCCAAAACAGAATCTACTCTCGGAATCCCATATTTGAACAAAACTGCAACCATCCCCAGCATGATCAAGCCCTTCACGACAGAGCTCCCGGAGATGGACCACCAAATGCCGTCGAGACCCAGGAGTGCCCCGGCAGACAATATGTACGCAAACGGAACACGCAGGCCGGTAAAAACTATGCCGAGGACTGCAGGGTAAAGCGGCTTGTTCAGTGCGTTAAAACAGCCTGAGAACGTCATCTCTATACACATAAATACCTGTGAGAGCGACAGTATTTTGAGGTATCGAATACCTATAGCCACTGTAGTAGACTCACTTACAAAAATTCTCATCAAGGGTTCACTGAAAAAATACAATAAGGCCGAGGTCCCTATACCGAACACTATCATGATTTGCCCTGCTTCAACCGTGCCTTTTCTAACCCGTTCAAATTGACCCGCTCCAAAATTTTGACCGACGAACGCGCTAAGTGCCGCAGCGAAGCCTTGAGCCGTCATATAAGTGATCGACTCGATCTGAACGCCAATTTTTTGTGCCGCAATTGCATCCGGACCAAAGGACGCGATCACCTTGGCAATCAGGATTGAAAACGTATTGAACAAGCAGCGCTGAAAAGACACTGGCAACCCTAACGCCAGCATGGATTTTACAGTCTCCAGCGAGAAAGGCTGTCTTAGAGAAAAAGCCTTGAATAATCTGCCGTGCAGAAGCATATAGAGCAGAATCCCCGTAACCAGGATCTGCGACAAGACCGTTGCTAACGCCGCACCGCCCACACCCAATCCCAGTACGAAAATGAAGATGGGATCAAGGACAATATTCGTCAGAATTCCTATTGAGTTGACTTTAAAGGGGATCCGGCTTTGACCAGCACCGTTGAACATGGATGCTATGACAAGATTCAAAAAGGAAAACAGCATACCAACCGCCATGATACCCAGATAAGACCTTGCATTTTGCTCAACTTCAAAATTATTGATATCAAAAAATGCTATCAAAGGCCCTTTTGCCAGAGTTAAAAACAAGCCATAGACAAGGCCAAAGGCCACAGCTAAATAGAGCGCCATTCCGGCGATTTGTTTTGCGTAGGCTTCATTGCCGGCACCCAGACTTTGTGCGATTTTCACTTCAGTACCCACCTGTACCATGGTGATGATGGAGAGCCCAAACCACACGAAAAAACCCGCTGTGCCTATGGCCGCCACTGCATCACTGCCCAGTCGTCCAATCCACATCATATCGACTATCTGGTTGGCCATTTGTAGAAAGGCTGTCCCCATAATAGGCAGCGCTAAAGTGATCAGCGCTTTTGTAATACTGCCGCGTAATAAGTATTGTGGATTCACGGTGTGGTCTCCTTTTGGTTATGACACAAGTTAGATATGGCAATGGTTCAAGTGACTGACGGCCTCAGTCCTTGTGAACCTGACAGGTCAGGCAGCACCGAAACAACTTCAGCACAAATAGTTTCATTGAATACTCTAATTCTATACGAAAAAATTGGACGTGAAAAGATGTTTTTGGTTATATCATTCCTTCTGATTCAAAGTATGTCAATGATTAACAACGCCGCCAACAGTCTCAGCGGATCCCTTAAAAGCTGACCTCAAATTAATGTATGTCACAAACTATTGAATTCGCTGCAACTCAGGCAATAAATTATTTTTTATAAAATTCATTTACAAATTATCGAAATATTCTTGACATGTCTCTCTCCAGTACCTATAATGAGAACAATATCTAAAAAGGTGTTGACGGAGTTAAAGGTATCCCCCGTGTTCCAAGAGAGTCGCTACCGGTGTGAATGCGACATCACGGCATACTTATGCTCGCTCTCGAACCGTCTGTTCGAACAGGACCAAGCATTCCAGCCCTTCATACGGCTCGAACCGCTGAAGTCCCGAGTAGGTCAGGCCGCGTGCTCGCGTTACAGGGCAATGGTTCTGTCATATACGCTGACACGACCTGATCGAGTGATGTCCAGGAACTGGGCATACATAGAGTGGTACCGCGGAGTAAACTTCGCCTCTAACAAACAGAGGCGGAGTTTTTTTATTACCCACACCCTTATGTCACACCAGAAACGAAAGGAGCTAGATGTAAAGTGAGAGTAGCGGACATTATCATTAAAGCATTTGAAACGCAGGGAATCACAACAATCTTTGGTTATCCGGGCGGCGCAAACCTGCCGCTTTATGATGCACTAAGACTAAACACAAATGTCAAACACGTCCTTGTCCGCAACGAGCAGGCAGCAGCCCACGCGGCAAACGGATATGCCCGCGCAAACAAAAAAATAGGCGCCTGCATGGCGACTTCGGGACCGGGCGCAACTAACCTTATCACCGGAATTGCAACAGCTTATATGGACTCCATTCCCATGATCATCATTACCGGCCAGGTTAAGTCCGACCTCATAGGCAAAGACGTCTTCCAGGAAGCGGATATTGTCGGTGCAACAGAATCCTTTACTAAGCATAATTATTTGGTCAAGAACCCAACTGAAATTCCAAGAGTTTTGGCCGAAGCTTTTTATATTGCGACAACAGGAAGACCTGGACCGGTACTAATCGACATTCCACGCGATGTGCTTGAAGCGCGTATCCCATTCTCAGTTCTTCCAAATATCTCTATTCCGGGGTATAATCCAACGACAGAAGGCCACGCCGGACAAATCAAGCGTGCACTGCAGAAACTGAATGCAGCCAAGCGCCCTATCATTTTTGCAGGCGGCGGTGTCATAGCCGCAAAAGCGACCAAGGAACTTCAAGCTTTCGCGAACGCGGCAAACATCCCGGTCATCAACACCCTGATGGGTCTCGGTTCTTTCCCTATGGATTCACCGCTCTTTATTGGCATGGTTGGTTATCATGGCCAGGATTACGCCATGGAAATCATAAGCAAAGCTGATTTTGTCCTGATCGCAGGCTCCAGAATGTCTGACCGGGCGACACTAAACTTTAAAGCTTTGAGCCCTCAAGCAGACGTCGTTCACATTGACATTGACCCGGCAGAAATCGGAAAAATCTTCAATCATCAGATTCCGATGGTCGGCGACCTCAAACTGATCCTCAAAAAACTGGTTGAAAAGATCACACCACTGGAGACCAAAGACTGGCTGGAGGAAATTGCCCAGATCAAGCCAAAACTTGATCCTGTCATTGCCAACGACTCAAAAACAGTAAGTCCAAAGATCGCCCTTCGCATCCTTTCTGAGAAATTGGACAATGACGCCATTCTTGTCGCGGATGTCGGTCAGAATCAAATCATTGCCGCGCGCAACTTCCCATACAACGGCAATAGGATGTATCTCACTTCAGGCGGCCTGGGCACAATGGGCTACAGCTTGCCGGCGGCTATTGGCGCAACTTATGGCGCTCCTGACAAGCAAGTCGTCAGTGTGGTTGGAGACGGCGGTATTCAGATGCTGATCGCTGAGCTTGGCACATTAAAGCAATCCGGTCACAAAATGATGGTTATGCTGTTTAACAACCATCGGCTGGGTATGGTTAGAGAACTTCAGGATACACAGTTTAACAGCAACTACTATGCAGTGGACTGGGAATTCACCCCGGATTTTGTCAAAATCGCGGAAGCCTATGGTCTGCCGGCTGTTCGGGTCACTTCAAATGCAGAGGTTGGCAAGGCAATTGATGCTGCCCTCGCCGCAGACGGTCCTTACTTTATTGAATGCATGGTTGATCCTGAAGAGAATTGCTTAACGTAAACTGAGTTCATGATGCAGATGTAGGAGGCTCATATTATGGTAGTCCAAAAACGTTTTATTTCCCTTTTGGTTGAAAATAATGCCGGTGTGCTCAGCCGAATCGCCGGCCTTTTTACCCGGCGCGGTTACAACATAGAGTCATTGACCGTTGGCGAAACAGAAAATCCACGAATTTCACGGATGACCATTGTCATGACCTGTGACTCCGCAACTTTCGAGCAAATCAAAAAACAGCTGAACAAGCTGATTGAGGTCATCAAGATCACTGAACTCAAAAATGACAACGCTTTGATGAGGGAGCTCATCCTCATTAAGTTAAAGGCGAATGACAATGACAGATCCAAGCTCATTGAAATCAGCAACATTTTCCGAGCCAAAATCATAGATGTGACCATGTCCACCATGACCATTGAGCTGACCGGCGACGAAATTAAAGTCAGTGGTTTTCTTGAGATGATGCGGCCATTTGGCATCGTCGAGTTAATCAGAACTGGATTCTGCGGTATCGAACGGGGCTAGTAACGACTGCTTTACAGCGCTTCAATTGGCAGAATAAATAAACCCTCCGGACTTGTGATCTTTCCCATCACAGTCCGGAGGGTTTTTCAGTTCGCATTACAGCATATTGAGACCTTCTGCTTCCAGGGACTTCATACCCAGAAAGCGTTTGAGGTGAATTCTGACCTCGCCCTTTCTGGCGTCAGCGCCCTTAAAGACATAGACCCTAAGTCCATCCTGATTAAAAATGTCATATTTGTGAATTGGATCTTTAGGAGGGCCAAAATGAACTGTGGGCTCGCTGACGGGGACACAGCTGTTTCCTGCAGTAAACAGATCCAGAGTCAGCTCAGTTTGGCCTTTCTCAGCAGCGAGCTTCAAAACTTCTTCAGAGATGATCAGCTTAATGTTGAGATTCCCCCCTTCTTTTCTCAAATCAACGCGAGTCAGCGTCTTACTCAAGGAACCGCGCTACTTCGCTTCTTTAGGCACAACAACTTCATTAGAAAAGAGAACTTTGTAAGACAGCTTGATGAGCACCAGCGCTAGGACAAACAGCACCGCGCCAAAGATGACCAGAGCGTAGTTACCGCCTGCCAGGTTCGTCCTGACCAGGAAAACAAGTGCCGTCAAAGTGACCGCGAACATGAAGACCATAGGGACTTTGATCATAGTATGCGCCTTGCCGGCTTTTTTAAGCCATGCTGCAGCCGCGAGAAGTGCCAACGCCGCGAGCAATTGGTTCGCTGATCCGAAGACCGGCCATACTTTCGCGTATCCGGTTGCGCCGAGCCAGCCGCCAACTGCGACCGTCACCAGCGTCGCGAAATATCTATTGGTCAGCAGCTTGGTCGCCCCTGTTGCCTGAGCTTCACCCTTGTCAAAGAATTCCTGGAAGATAAAGCGTCCAATCCTGGTTCCTGAGTCGAGGGAAGTTAAAGCAAAAGCGGAAACGGCCAATGCAACAAAGGATTTTCCAAGTGCTATGTCTATGCCGATGGTCGTCATAAACGTACCAACTCCATCTGCGAATACATTAGTTGGTCCTCCTGCTGCAAGGAGCTCTGCCAAACGGTCCGCGCCTATATAAGCGGCAGTGATCAGTGAAACGACCGCGAGAACGCCTTCAATCAGCATGGAGCCATAGCCAATCAATTTGATGTCTTTTTCTGAATCAATCTGCTTGGAGGACGTACCTGAGCTGATCAGGGAGTGGAATCCGGAGATCGCGCCGCAGGCAACCGTAACAAACAGAATTGGAAACATGTAACTGGTCCCGACTTTAAAACCGGTAACGGCCGGCAGCTGGATGTCAGGTCGGAAGAACAATAGTCCAACAACCGCGCCGCCAATCATAGCATAAAGCAGGAATGAGTTCAAATAATCTCTCGGCTGAAGCAGGATCCAGACCGGAGTAACTGAAGCGACGAAAATATAGGCTAGAATGAAGGCATACCAAACCTCAAAGGAAGCGACAATAGGAAACTGTACGCCAACCCAGACACACGCGAAAAGGAGAATAACGCCTACTATGGTTGCCGGCATGAGACCAATGCCCATTCTGTTTGTCGCGAAGCCAAAGACCACAGCGAGCGCAATGAACAGCAGGGATGTCGTCGCGACAGACGGCACACCAACGAAGCTGTTGGCGACGATATTCGCAAAAGCTGCGATAACAAGCAGCAGTGTTACCCAGGCGAATAAGTTGAATAGTTTCTTGCCCGTATCGCCAATAGTGTCCTCGATGACATTACCGATTGATTTACTGTCATGTCTCACAGAGGCGAACAGTGAAGCGAAGTCATGGACGCCTCCGAAAAAGATGCTGCCAAAGACAATCCATAAAAATACCGGTACCCAGCCAAAAATGGCAGCGGAGATTGGACCGACAATAGGTCCTGCACCGGCGATGGACGCGAAGTGGTGACCTAAGAGTACCGGCGCCTTGGCAGGCACGTAATCCACCCCGTCACCCATAGTATGGGCAGGCGTTTTTCGACTGACGTCGACGCCCCATTTCTTGGCGAGCCACGAACCATATGTAACATAAGCAATTAAAAAGACAATGATGGAGACAGCAATGAGTGTTAAAGCCATAACCCTACCTCCCTAATGATCTATTGTATCTCGGACCTCTGCAGTTGTCCGGGATGACCATGCAAAAGGCCTCGCCCCTGTTCAGGGGTGGGCTTGAAGCTATGTAACCTAGAACCAAATACACTTAATTCTTTGAAGCTAAACCACCTCTGCGGTGCCGATGGTATTAAAAAATTTCGCCGCCTTTTTCGCTTCCCTGCTCGCGGTTACGGTTTGACTTTCTGTCTCGATCAGGATTATTCTGAATGAAGTCCATCCCTTAAGGCCAAGCCAGTAAGACTGCTGCTTTCTATACCGCTCAACTTTGCGTCTAATTTCCGGATCCACGGGCCCTGATGTCAGAAGAACCCCCGTCACGACCGTAGACATGTGCTCTTCGCTTGGAACCACATGGCGTTCGGCAACTTCCAGCATTGCCGCTTCAAGTCGGTCTAACCAGGAACTGTCCAAATCCTCTAAGGCTTTCACGAAGCAAAGCTCATTGTTTTCAAATGCATACATAACCGCGGATTTGAACAACAAATAGGCTTCATTTCTAATATTGGAACGCGCGGCAAGATCAAACCGGATATCGCCGTAAAGCATTTCAGACTCCGGCAGAAAATCAAAATAGCGTTTTAACTTATCTCTAAGCTGCTCCAAATGGTTTGATGTCACGCTGAACACCCCGATTCCAATTTTGTATTATCGTAACACAATTCTGATAATTTGGGACAGACATTGCATGAGTTACCAAATTCCATGCATGAAATACCGTGTTATTCTGGTTACACTTAAGTTTTGCGCACGCAAAAGGCATATGACATCCAAATGAGCAGCCTTTGTGGCTCAGACTCATATTTAATCACTTGGATGCATATGCCTTTTTCTATCATGTAAGTTTACTTGTTGATTTCCTCAGCCGCTTCAGCGACTTCATCCTCAACGGCTTCTTTAACTTCCTCTGCGTCTTCTTTAACTGCCTTAACCTTGGATTTGACTGTTTTCTTAACCTCTTCGACTTTTTCTGAACCAGCGTCTACAACGCCTTCGAAAAATTCTTCTGCATCTTCAAAGAAGTCTTCTGCAACCTCTTCAGCATCTTCAAAAGAGTCTTCCAGTTTTTTCTTTTTGGCGCTCAAGAGGCCACTGGCCTTGTCTTTAAGATCCACAGCTTTTTCCTTAGCGCCTTCCAATGCGCCTGAAGTCGTGTCCACAACTTTGTCAACATTCGCTTTTACTTTTTCCGCACTGTCAGAAACCGTTTGTTTGACATCTTCACGCAGTTCTTTACCGGACTTAGGTGCAGTAAACAAGGCGACGAGTCCTCCCAGCAATGCACCAATACCAAGACCGGCACCTACTTTTTTAGCATCTTCTAATTTTTGTTTTCTGGCAATGGCTGCTTTTTTCTGTTTAAGTTTTTTCAACATGAGATCCACTCCTTTTGCCTATATTTTATTTTCCTTACCACCATTTATAACCAGTTAGATATTATCTAAACACAGCGTTTCGAAATTCTGTATCGTATCCCTTCAAATTCTTGACTTTTCACAGGTTTAACGATACTATTTTACTTTGAATGACACTGAATCACTCCAATTCATGATTATAAAGGAAGCTGAGTATGTCTGATATGATTTCATCATTACAAGAAAACGTTCGCAAGCGTAGAACCTTCGCGATTATCTCCCATCCGGATGCGGGAAAAACAACTTTGACAGAGAAACTGCTTCTGTACGGAGGCGCCATCCGCGAAGCCGGTTCGGTCAAATCCAGACGGGCTGCCAAGCATGCGGTTTCCGACTGGATGGAAATCGAAAAACAGCGTGGTATTTCGGTCACGTCCAGCGTTCTCCAGTTTGAATATGACGGCTACTGTGTGAACATCCTGGACACACCGGGTCACCAGGACTTCAGTGAGGACACCTACCGCACCCTGATGGCAGCGGACAGCGCTGTCATGGTTGTCGACTCAAACAAGGGTGTTGAGGCTCAAACGAAAAAACTCTTTAAAGTTTGTAATATGCGTGGCATTCCTATCTTTACCTTCATCAATAAACTCGACCGTGAAGGCCGGGATCCCTTTGAGCTCCTGGAAGACATTGAGAAGAATCTAGGGATTCGCTCGGTGCCTATCAACTGGCCAATTGGCTCAGGCAAAGAGTTTAAGGGTGTCTACAATAGGCAGACCCAGACTATTGAGCTTTTTGGAGACAGCAGCCACGGCCAATCTAAAGGACAGTCCATCACGGGAAACCTTGAGGATCCTCAGATCATTTCACTGCTCGGGAATGTTCTCCATAAAAAACTGATAGAAGATCTTGAACTCCTGGATATAGCCGGAGATGAATATGACCTTGATAAGATCCTTAGCGGCAAGCTGACGCCAGTGTTCTTTGGCTCCGCCCTCACTAACTTTGGCGTCCGTCCGTTCCTGGAAACCTACCTTGAGGTATCCCCTCCGCCAGCCGCGCGTTCCAGCAATCTGGGGCCAATCGATCCAGTGAGTGACAATTTCAGCGGGTTCATTTTCAAAATCCAGGCGAATATGAATCCCAACCATCGGGATAGAATAGCTTTTCTGCGTATTTGCTCCGGAAAATTTGAAAAAGGCATGGCCGTGAACCACGTCCAAAAGAATAAGAAGGTGACCTTGTCTCAGCCTCAGCAATTTTTGGCCCAGGACCGCGTCATTGTCGAAGACGCCTATCCGGGAGATATCATAGGCATCCACGACCCAGGCATATTTAATATTGGGGACACACTTTGCCAGGATAAGTCTCTTCTGAAATATGACGGAATCCCCATGTTCGCGCCGGAACACTTTGCCAAGATTTACACCAAAAATGCCCTCAAGCGAAAGCAGTTTGTCAAAGGAATCTCACAGCTCTCTGAAGAAGGCTCTATTCAGGTCTTCCGCAGGCCAAATGTAGGTGTTGAAGAGCTGATTATTGGGGTTGTCGGCGTGCTTCAGTTTGAAGTACTCGAGTACCGCCTGCTCAACGAATATGGTGTCGAGGTACAGCGCCAGCCACTGCCATACCGCTATATCCGCTGGATCAAGACTGATGGTCCTTTCGACAAAAAATCCTTTTCGCTCCCTATGGACACTTTGATTGTTGAGGATGAATATGAACACCCTGTTATTCTGATGCAAAATGAATGGACCATTCAACAGGTTCTGGACAGGAATAAGAATGTTCGTTTGGAAGAAATTGCGTTGAGAGGCTAACAGACGTGCACAAATAGAAATGATATCGCAAATAGAGAGCTTGCTCTCTGATTTGCGGTATCATTTCTATTTGTATAGGGCGCAGCCCACGACCCCGAGCCCGGCGAAGCCAGGCTAGGGGTGCACGTCGGTTAGCGAGGTGTAACTTACACCCTTGCGCAGCCCGCGACCCCAAGCTCGGCGCAGCCAGGCTTGGGGTGCACGTCGGTGAGTGAGGTGTAACTTGAGCTAAAGGGATACCGCAAAAGAGAGCTTGAGGGCGAAGCCCGATAACCAAAGTTCGGTGAAGCCATACTTTGGGGGCACGTCTGCTGACGAGATGTAACTTACAACCCAGCGCAGCCCACGACTCCGAGCCCGGCGCAGCCAGGCTAGGGGTGCACGTCGGTTAGCGAGGTGTAACTTGAGCTAAAGGGATACCGCAAAAGAGAGCTTGAGGGCGCAGCCCGATAACCAAAGTTCGGCGAAGCCATACTTTGGGGGCACGTCTGCTGGTGAGATGTAACTTACTACCTAGCGCAGCCCACACCTCCACTGTTATGTCACCGCATTTCCTGGGTATCTATATAATGCGGAAACTTTGCATCCCGCAGGGCAGCCACGCCTTGGAATGACATAATCCGAAACCGTCATCCACCCTGGTCTAGCCTGATTCAGGACAAAGGAGAGTTACATGGATACGTTTAGAAAGCAAGATCTTGAACGTTTGCTCCTCGTCGAAGCAGAAGGCTGCGTAACTATTTATCTGCCGACTTTTAAAGCCGGTCCGGAAGTTCAGCAAGCCCCTATTATGTTAAAAAACCTCACCAAGGAAGCCGAGGAACGGCTGGTACAGCTCGGGCGACGCAGACCGGAGGTATTAGAAACACTGAAGCCTATTGAAAGATTGATCCATGACACCGAGTTCTGGAAGCATCAGAACGAAGGGCTCGCAGTGTTCCTGACCCCGGATACATTTGAAACCTTTAGATTGCCCGTTCATTTCGAGCCATCCGTCAGCATAGATCTCAAGTTGAATGTCAGACCGCTGCTTACACATTTGCATGGTGACGGCAACTTTTACATTCTGGCTGTCAGTTTAAATGATGCAAGATTTTTCAAAGCCGGCAAATTTGAAATTGAAGAGCTGGCAGTAGAAAACCTGCCTCTCAATAAAGATCATGCACTCGGACTTGACAAATCTCAGTCCATTTCCCTGAAGAATGGCGCCGGTGCCGCCTTAGGCGTTCCATCTCACGGCTCCCTCGAACTCAGTGATATTGAAAAGACCGAGATTCGACAGTACTTCAGAAAAATTGATCACGCCCTCATGGAGCTTCTGAAATCCGGAAAAGAACCATTGGTAGTCGCAAGCGTGGAAACCCTGTTTCCTCTTTATAAAGAGGTCAATACTTATTCTCACCTGATGGATGAATGCCTTAAAGGAAGTCCTGAGACACTTTCTCCTGCCCAGCTCCACACCAAAGCTTGGCCTATGGTCAAAGATCACTTTGCAGCGCCTCTTAAGCGCGCGAGAGAAAAATTTACCATGCTTCATGGCCAGGAGAGCCCGCTCGCGTCTGCTAAGTTGGAGGACATCTTTTTCGCAGCCCATCAAAACCGAGTCGAAGCTCTTATGATGGCGAAAAATGCCGGTCAATGGGGTACTTTCGACCTCGAACAGCAATCCCTGGACGCTGCTGAAGTTCCAGAAGTGACCCACAGAGATCTGCTGAGTGCCTTGACCGCCCCTGCTCTGCTTTCAGGCGCAGCTGTCTATATGCTGGATCTGGAAGATATGCCTGAGGGCGAACCATTGGCAGCGTTATTCAGGTATTGATCAGAGATTTAAATCTGGAAAGCGGAGTTGATAGGCGCTAGCCTCTGACACTGCCTTCCACTTAAAAGAGATGACCTCGGCCCCCCGAGGTCATCTCTTTTTTACCATCTTGCATCCATACTTCTTACTTCACTCCAAAGGCTTATCCAACAAAATGTTCCCAAGCGTCGCGCCCTTCTGACCTTCCACAAGAATCTGAACTTTCTCAATACTTGGAAATTCCTGCAGCGTCTTAAGGATCGATGTCAGCGTCATAATTTCTCCGGCGCTGCCGCCCGGATGATTATCTACAAATTCCTTGGAGAAATCTACTGTACAGATCCCATTGGCAATAGAAATGGCGAGGAGTCTTGTCCCCTCAGGAATTGTCGCTCTTAGATTTTCGCTCTGCGGTCCCCAGATAAGGCCTATAACTGCAGCTCTGGCAACGGCGCCGTCAGAAACCAGCATGGTTCGGATTTCAGGCAGGACACCATCAGCCTGAGGCGTGGCGAAATAAAGTGTCATCGGTACCTGAGTCAGCTTACCGCCCATGTACAGACTGTAAGAGACCGTAAAACTGGAATCTGAGAGCTGCAGAAGCTTTTCAAAAGACAGAAGTCCGGCGCCTTCACGAATCACCCGGACTTCGTAATAAGGTGAGCCAACCTCTTGATGGCGTACCGTGAACTGCTTTTTGCCATCCACAATTTCAACCTTCTGAATGATCGCATCAATCTTAGCTGTGAGGCCACTCTGATCCATAAGGGTCTCAGTCCAGGTTGTCCCCGCGACCAGCGGGGTTTCGATCAGCGTCAGCCGGTCAAATTTTGAATCCAGCATCATGGGTGCCGTCTTTTCCTGAATGAGCGCATTGCCCTGGAGAATGTAGTTTAAAGAGACCCCGCGCCCCAAATTACCCTCGCCATCCAAACTGTCCGATACCTCGCCGGAGATCACATAGGTCCTTCGGTTCGACGCATCTTCAATCCGATCCAGAGTCACAGTATGGCCATATTCAGCAAAGCCGTTGTAAATCCAGGTGTGTCCAATCTCAGAGGGAAGCAGTGCCGCAAGCGCGTCACGCTCATAAATGAGATCGTTAATACCCGCAGTATTGGTATAGGCATTCCAGCGTACATCCTTGCCAAGCAGCTCTGCAACCTCGCGCATTGGCACATAGGTGCGGTTGTTATAGAGAAAATTGTCCATGGTGACAGGGTTCCCGTTGACTTCAACGCGAATCAAATTGCGGTAGACGCGGACCATCTCGCTGGTATCCTCGCCAGCGGAGAACATAGATCCTGCCTCAAAGGCTGCCGCCAATAGAAAGATGACCAAAAAAAGCCAAGCTTTTCTCATCAAGTTCACCTCCAACAGGTGAAAAAAATGATGCGTTTGAATCAAGCGTAGTTCATTCAAACAGTGAGCTCACGAAAAATGATTTTAGTGCCTTAATTCACAAACTCCAGTATGGCTTGAATCACCTCCACGGACACGTGACCAGCCACATTGTATTCCTCAGGCGTGCTAAGAGTCCCCGCCGCCGGACTGCTGGATCCCGTCATCATGAGGTGGTTGAGTTCAGGAAAAGTTTCCAGTTTGACACCATTCTTCCCGGAAAGCGCCGCCTCCCAGAGACCAAAGTCCGCCATGGTCACCTGGTAATCACGCTCCCCTTGCAGTATGAGCATCTTCAGGTCGAGCGTCTTCGCCACTTCAGCCGGCTGGTAGCCCTGAAGGTCCAGCCAGTAGGCTGCCGGAACCCCAAGAAGTTGATCCGGTGGTGTTTTCGGATCCAGCTTTGGATCCTGAATACGAACGACATGTTCTTTGACTTCCTCGAGATTTGCAGTTTCATATTCTGTCACATCCCCATCAATGCCGGCAAGATAAGTCATCTGCTCCAGCATCAGTTCCTCCAGAGGCCTTGCTGCCCCCGCCATGATAATCAGCCCGGCGAGTCCATTCGCTTGTGCGCCAATCCTGGGTGCCAGCATTCCGCCGAGGCTGTGGCCCAGCACATACACCCGCGACGCGTCGACCTCAGGCATGGCCATAGCCAGCTCTACTGCCAGAAGCGCATCCTCGATCGTCTCCTCCTGAACCGTCAGCTCAGGCACTTCCGCCATCAGCTTCTGTCCGTGCACCAGCGTCCGTTTGTCGTATCTGAGCACAGCGACACCCTCCGAGGCCAGCCCCAGAGCCAAATCTTTAAAAGGCTTGTTTGGGCCGATGGTCTCATCACGATCATTCGGTCCCGATCCATGAACGAGGACCACCAACGGCCATTCTTGTCCGCTCCCTTGTTCCCCAGCAGGCAGCGTCAATGTCCCCGGGAGCGCCCAGGCCCCCTCGCCAATCACGACCTCGCGCTCTTGAATCCTTTCCAAATCAGCGTAATTGGGGGCTGAATAAGGCGGTGTCTCCACTGCGGTATCTTCGGCAGGCTGGAAGAAGAGACCTGCAATTCTATGGTCGCCATTGAATACCATTCGAATGTTCAAGGGTGACTTTTCAAATTTCACGGTGGCAATAATCACTTCATAGCCTTCTGAAGTTTCCTGCTTTCTGCTTATTTCATTCTGATAAGGGCCAACCTGGGAGAGGAGCTGCTCCCATAGGTCTCCAAGCTTGTCGGTTGGTATGGCTTTCAACATTTCAGCATCAAAGTAACCTGATGCTGCTTCAAAATCCTCCGCCACCAGCGCCGCAATAAAATCTGTTGCCAAGTCATTGATCTCCCCTTCTAAAGGTGCCAGAACCGCTGGTTCCTCAGGTTTTGAGCAGCCTGTCATGGCCATCACGCCGGAAACAAACAACACCATGATGAGCCATCCCAATCGCTTAATTTGAGCACCGCTTTTTAATGAATTTTCAGTACCATTTTTCAATGTAACCACGACCTTCCTGTTTGCTGTTGAACCTGCTAAGTATTTAACTTATACCTGTTTTTTCGGCAATTAACCGTTTGGCGAAGGAAAAGTAGAAGAGCAGCACTGATCAGCGGAAGAGAGTGACTTCGTCTTTTATCTGTTGATCCCGCTTCCAATTCATATTACCGTCTTTCCTCTTTCCTCTTTCCTCTATTTCAAAACAACAAAAAGCCACCTCGGGAATAAACAACCCAAAGCGGCTTCAGAGTATCCTCACTCTTGTTAAAAAAATCTGGTAATAGCCATATTGATAAAGTAAGCTGCTAACAGCAGCAACATGGTCCTCGTTCAGACCGGAATTTTTTTAAACCAGGGACGCTTCAACTCTTGCATTATTTCAACTCCTTTAAGTCAATAAAGTCACAATGAATGTTATCTTAATCTCATTACATAGGTTGGCTCTTCCTGTTGCAGATCTTCATGCCACTTCATGCCTACGTATTGAAAGCCAAGCTTCTCTAGAACTTTTCCTGAGACGACATTTCGGGGATCGGTTGAGGCTGCAATCCGTTCTATAGATTGTACCCCCCGTGCATATGAAATGCAAGCCTTTGCCGCTTCTGTAGCATAACCTTTCCCCCAGTATGCTTTGGCGAAATGGTAAATCAGTTCTGCTTCCTCCTCAGTCTCCCCGGGATTGAAACCGCAAGCACCTATCATGTGCTTATATTCTTTTTCGAAGACACCATAGACCGAAAGCCCGCGACGCTGCTGCAGCTCAACGTAATAGCCAACTGCTCTAAGCTCACGCTCACGAGTTCCCGGTCCTCCGCAAAACCCCATGACCTCCTCATCCCCCCAGAAGGTCATGATGTCCTCAAGGTCTGATGGTTCAAGCAATCGCAGTCCAAGACGTTCGGTTTCAAACAGAAACATGATCATTGCCCCTTTGGCATAATATTTTATCTTGAATGTCCTTCAAATTAAAATTCCGGGGATTCAGCCTTGTATTTGGGTAATTACAGACAAAGCACTGCGTGACACTATTTCAATTATAGACCCAGCCAACAGACGTTTCAACCCAACCGGAGGAGATTGCCGTATGTCAGAACACTACCACTTTGACCAGATCTTAAATCGATCTAATACAGACTCGCTTAAATGGGACTGGATGAACAAATTTCTCCCCAAAGCCCCAAAAGATGCCTTGCCACTATGGGTGGCAGATATGGATTTTCCCGTAGCCGAACCAATCCTTCAGTCACTGAGGACTTGCCTTGACCGAAACATCTTTGGTTATAGCTATTACAGATCTGAAGCCTATCTTGACGCTGTCACAGGATGGTTTAAAAGAAAATTCGACTGGGTTATAGACCCTCAGTCCATCTATTATAGCCCAGGTGTCGTTCCGGCTATTGGGATGCTCATCCGGCTTCTGACAGCGCCTGACGACGCGATAATCATTCAGCGCCCGGTATATTATCCATTTACTGATAAAATAATCAACAATGGCCGTCAAGTGGTCAACAATCCGCTTAAAATCCAAAACGGTCGTTACGAAATGGACTTCGAAAATCTCGAAGCGCATCTCAAAAACCCCGAAATCAAGGGCTTAATCTTATGCAGTCCCCATAATCCAGTCGGACGTGTATGGACACCTGATGAGCTTGAACATGTTGTCGAGTTGTGTAAAACCTATGACAAATGGATCATTTCAGATGAAATTCACGGAGATCTCACCCGTAAATCTGTCACCCATTACCCACTGGAAGTCCTATGTCCTGATTACAAGCATAAAATCATCACCTGTACAGCACCTTCCAAAACTTTTAACCTGGCAGGACTACACCTCTCCAATATCATAATAAATGATCCTGATCTGCGCACGCGCTGGACTGAAGAAATTGACGGACGTCTCTCAGTGGGTATGGCAAGCCCATTTGCTATAGTTGCAGCCATATCTGCCTATAACGAGGGCGATTTCTGGCTAGAACAACTCAAAGACTATCTGGATGGCAACATCCGTTTCGTAAGCGAATTCTTCAGTACACACCTTCCAAAAGCGATCGTCTATGAAACTGAAGGCACCTACTTGGTTTGGGTTGATTTGAGCCATTACGAGTCGGATCCTGTCAAGCTCGAGAGTTTGATGCTGCAAAAAGCGAAAGTCGCTTTGGATGAAGGTTATTTCTTTGGACCGGAAGGCAATGGGTTTGAACGCCTCAATGTAGCTTGCCCACGAGAGACGCTGGAGAAAGCACTAAACAGCATGAAAACCGCCATTCTTAGATAATTTAAAATCAATGCAAAAACAAAATAGGAAGTTGGTGCCATATGACAGTCATTAAGACAGACAGTCTAAACGCCAACTTCCCTTTTTTTCAAGGATCAATAAGTTCACTTCAAAAAATCCTAGTGGATCTTATCTACAAATCACATATTTATGTTTAATGCTTTTATTTTGATAGTCTAAAACAGGTCACTTCGACGCTCCATCAGCACCACATCGTGCCAAGTACCGTCCTCCATCCTGCCTAGGCGCTCTCGAATTCCTACTTCCCGGAAACCGCATTTTAAATGTAGTCTGCGACTAGCTGTGTTAGCACTCAAAATGCCCGCCCATAGAGTCCAATAACCCGCCTGCTCGGATGCTTCAATTAATGCCGTCAGCAGCGCGGTTCCGACACCTAGACATTTACTGTTTGCAGCGACATAAATACTGAGTTCAGCTACACCCGCATAGCTGTTTCTTTTTGACGTTTGGCTCAGGGCAGTCCAGCCTAAAATATTGTCACCTTGCCTGGCCACCAAACGACACCCTTCTATATGTTCCGAATCCCATTCCTTCCAGATAGGTACCTGTGTTGCGAAGGTGGCAAGCCCAGTGTCTATGCCCGCCTTATAAATTGCAGCGACCTGAGGCCAGTCCTCAGGCTTCATGGAATCTATTACAAAATTCACAAATTCCCCTCCCCTTTTAATATAAAGGGAGGAAATACTTGCACAAAGAGTCAAAAATCAATCTCTTTTGCAGTTACTTCCTCCCTCGTTTTACAAATTTATATACATGCCCTATTTCACTGCATTTTGAATCTTGATTAGGTCCTCATCTGTTAGGGATACCAGGCCAGCGTTGACGTTTTCAGCCACTTGTTCAGGTCGTTTGCCGCCCGGAATAACGGCATCGACGCCTTTTTGATGCAGAAGCCATGCCAATGCCAGGTTGGGGAGGATGGTATTCTTTTCATCGGCAATCATCTTGAGTCTTGAAACCCGGTGCAAATTTTCTTTAAACTGAGTTTCATTAAACAGAGCCACTTTATTTCTCCAGTCCTCAGGGGACAGTTTGAAGTCCAGGCTGTATTTGCCGCCAAGGATTCCAAATGCCAGCGGACCGTAAGGCACGAAAGCAATGCCCGCTTCGACGCAATACGGAAGCAGCTCTTCCTCTGCTTCTCGCTGGAGCAGGTTGTAAGCGCCTTGATAAGCGCTGATCAAACCGCTGCGGTTGGCTTCTTCCAATTGATCCCGCGTTGCGTTGGAAAGTCCGATTGCCCTGATTTTCCCTTCATCTCTCAGCCGCTCCAGGGCGCCAACAGACTCTGAAAGCGGCACTTCAGGGTCCACATAATGAATGTAATAAAGGTCTACAAAATCTGTCGACAGCCGTTTCAGACTCGCTTCAAGGGCAGCTCTCAAATATTCCGGCCGATTGTTGATTTTTCTGCTCCCATCCGCGCCATATTGAATGGCGCCTTTCGTTGCAATGACGACATCCTGTCTTCTGCCGCGAAGCTCTTCACCCAGTAGTTCCTCTGAGCGCCCCAGACCATAGGCATCCGCTGTATCGAAAAAGGTAATACCCTGAGAAAGGGCTTCTCTGACGAGGGCTCTTCCCTGTTCTTCGTCCAAAGCACTGTAGAGATTATGACCGCCAACAGCATTGGTCCCAAGACCAATCCTGGAGATTTCAATGTCCGTTTTCTTGAGTTTAATTTTTTGCATCTCTTACGCCCCCTTCAAAACGTTATGATCTGATAGCCCTTTTCCAAATAGTCCGCCATGGAAGGATGTCCGCTCATATCCCCGGTTACAGGAATACCAGTGGATTCATTGAATTCGAGGACGCCCATTTTTGCAGAGCAGGCTTTGCAGATGCAATCCAACAAACCCTGTTCCTTCGCTTTCATGTAAAGAGGATTCTTTGTGGTTTCCAGCTCTTGGATGAGCTTCACAGCCTCACCTTCTATAATAATGGCCACCGCCTCTGCGCCTCGGGCTTTTAAATCCATTGCGTTGAGCAATACATGGACAAAGCACATGGCATTGCCATTGAAAGCGAAAAGTGCGTATTTACTCATAGATTTTCCTCCTCAGATGTCAATAATCTCAACGATTTGTCTGCAAACATAGCCATAAAGAGAACCGGAACCGAACCCTGTACTACCATCAGCGGATCATAAACCCTAATGCCTGAAATGATGGGAACACCAAACCCACCCGCGCCTACAGTAGCGCCTATTGTCGCCGCCGAAATATTGATCACCAGCGCTGTTCGGATCCCTGTCAAAATGATTGGGGCAGCAAGGGGAATGTCAATGTGAAGGAACTGCTGAAAACGGGTCATACCCATACCAGTTCCGGCTTCTCTGACACTGTAGGGAATGGTCTCCATCCCCACTATGGTATTTCGAACCACCGGCAATATGGCATACAAATAAAGTGCCAGCATACAGGTTAAATTGCCGTACCCTAAAAGCGGCACAGAGAGTGCAATGACAGCCGCACTTGGAACGGTTTCACCAATGGCACTCACGGACAGCACCAGAGATTTCAACTCTGCGTTTTGAGTTAAATGGACCAGACTTCCCAACAATAGTGAGGTGACGACTGCCAGTGACGTCGAAACCACGACTATGAAAAAATGCTGCCATGCCAGCATATGCAGCGGCGTTCTCATCTGCAGTGCCGCACGCTTTGGAAGCCAGGGAGATAAAACCGAAATCCCTTCGTCAAAAAAGAAGATCCAAATTAAAAAGCCAAAGGCATATAGCCCGGGAACGAGCCACTTTCTAATGCCCTTTGTGGAAATACCTTTGCCTCGAAACGAGACTGAGTGTGATGGATCTGTATCAGACGCCTCAATAAATCCTGATGTCTTCATAACTTAGACACCTCACTCAGATAATTCGCAAGATCATCATATTCTACTCTGACAAACCGACCACTTTCACTTTCAATAGGGACCGCATGTAAGCCCAGCCTCATCATTTCTGAAAGCACCTCTTTAAGGCTGACATCCGACTGTAGCACAATGTTTCCGGACTCAGGAATCGCTTCGAGCCACTCAGGCAGCTTCTCCAGTCCAAGATCCCTTGCACTGAAGCGCTTTAGAAGCTTCAGTGGATATTCACTGCCCAAAAAGCTTTTCACAAATGGATCCTCAATGTCGCCGGCAAATTTTCCCGGGGCGCCTGCGTCCAGGATCAGACCCTGATTCATGAGAACCACGCGATCCGCCAGAAGAATGGCTTCTTCCACATCATGGGTCACGAAGACGACAGTTTTTCTCAGTGCTCTCTGGATCTCCATAAAGGCCAGCTGAAGCCGCTCCCTGGTTAAAGGGTCCACCGCGCCAAACGGCTCGTCCATGAGCAGTACGGGCGGATCCGCGGCCAACGCCCGGCATACGCCAACCCGCTGTGCTTCACCGCCTGAGAGCTCTCTTGGCTTCTTTAAACGATAAGCGTCAGGTAAACCGCTCATCTCCATCAATGCCTTAACCCGTTCTTCGATGTGAGATTCCGGCCACTTCAACAGCCGTGGTACGACAGCAATGTTGTCATGGACATTAAAATGAGGAAATAAACCTACTCCCTGAATACAATATCCAATCTGCCGTCTCAGCAGCTCCGGCGCATAATCTGCAATATTCTTTCCATTGACTTCAATGCGCCCCGCGTTGATGCCCACCATTCTGTTTATGGTTTTTAGAAGCGTGGACTTTCCGCATCCAGAAGGGCCAATCAACACTGCGCATTGTCCCTCAGGCACCTCAAGATCGACGCCTTTCAAAGCTTCCTGAGCCCCATAGGCTTTATATACCTGTGTCAAGCGAATCATGCGCCACACCCACCCGCTGCGTCATACGATCTTCAAATAGTTTAAAGACTACGTCAAAAATCAATGCCATCAAGACAACGGGAATTGTCCCTAAAATAACCAGGTCAGTAGCCGATTGTGATAACCCCAGAAAAATAAGCGCACCCATCCCACCGCCGCCAATGAGCCCAGCGAGAATAGTGTTGCCGACATTTTGCGTCACCGCAGTCCGGATTCCCGAAAAAATTACAGGTAAAGCAAGCGGCAGAAGGACTTGCCTGAAAATCTGCCGCTTGGTCATCCCAATAGCCACCGCACTGTCAACCACTGCAGCTTCCACTTGATCAAATCCCGAAAAGGCGTTCGCAGTGATTGGCAGAAGGCAGTAAAGCGTCAGCACAATAAATGCCGGCGCAAACCCGACCCCACGAATCCCAAGGTCTGCAACCAGAGGGACATTTCTGGAAAGATACGTCAACGGGATCATAATCAGACCCAGCAGCGACAAGGTTGGCGCCACTTGAAACAGATTGACGGCACCAAGGATCCATTCTCTCAACCGTTGGTGTCTGTGGCAGACATAACCAAGCAGGATCCCCGGCAGCAGAGCGACAGCTGCAGAGGTCAGGGACAGCGTCAGATGCCGGCGCAGTTCTGCGTAGAACGTGACCTCGATATTAATAAACTCTTTGTAAAGTGCCAAATGGGGTGTGAGTCCCACCCCCGGCACTGCAATGGCAAATAAAACGGTCAGCGTCATCAGAATTCCGCCGCGAGGCGCCCCGCTTTGCAGTATAAGGATACCGGCAAACAGCAGCCAGAATCCCGAGCTCAGCGAAATCCTGGCGACCTCCATATCAAAGCTCTCCCCGGCAGGACTAGCCTGCGAAAGCAGCAGCATCAGAAGACCGGGAACAAAGACCAGAAGCCACGGTACCACGTAGAGCACCATTGAGTTCCGAATGCGATCCCTAAACACAAAAAGTCCGGCTGCGATTACTAAAACAACCACTGCTGCCAGCAAGCTTTTACCTTCCAACAGCGTCGCTGCGTTCAGAGGAATGCCCCTGACCACGCGGTTGGGTCTGAAGGTGCCGAGTGGGAAAAGAACAAGGCCAAGTACAGCCAGGGTCAGACCCACTCGGGCTTTTAAAGAGGTTTTTCTCATTATTTTAGGAATCCGTTTTCTTTAAGATAAGCATCTGCAACCGCTGCAGCGTCTTTCCCATCATAGGCCACCTGAGCGTTGAGCTTTTGAAGGGCTTCCAGATTCAAAGATTCAAAGATAGGTTTCAAAAGACCCTCAATTTCAGGGTAAGACTCTGCGACCTCACCTCTGAGTACCGGTGCCGGGAGGTACACCGGAGGCACCTGCGCCGGATCTTCGACAACGACGAGATTCATTTTGTCTAGAGCGCCATCTGTGCCGTAGACCAGTGACGCGTTGACATCATTTGTGCCTTCAGACAGGGCTTTCAGCATTTCGGCCGTGTTACCGGACGACAAAATTATTAGCTGATCATCCTTCAGTTTAAAACCGTAGGCCTCTTCGTAGCCGAGCAATCCCATGGAGTTCTCAGCGAACCCAGCGCTGCAGATCAGTTTGAACGGGTTGCCGTCATTGATATAGGCTGCCAGATCCGTCATTGTGACAATGTTGTTTGCCTCAGCAAACTCCCGCTTGATGGCGATCATTTCAGTGTTGTTGGCAGAAGCCGGCGTCAACCAAAGGAGATTCATCTTTTCTTTATCTAGTTTGGCTGTCAACTCATATCCTTTCTGCGGGTCATTCCAAATCGAAGTATCTGTGGCATCCTCGGGATGATAATATTGGCCGGAGCCAGTATAATCCAGGACCAGATCGACTTCCCCATTTTCCAGCGCCTTTCTCAGAATGTCCGGTGTTCCAAAATTAACCTTATCCACAGTTTCTATGCCATTAGCATTGAGTACCTGAATGATCATTTTACCAAAGATGCTGCCCTCTGAGTCCAGCATTGTGGCGACGACAACCGGTTCTTTTTCGACTTCGGAAGGCTGCTCAGCAGGCGCTTCTGCCGGTGACTCAGCAGGTTGGCTGCATCCCGTTCCAAAAACGAGGGTTAGGATCAATAAAAATACCAGTAAAATCAAATGTTTTTTCATAATATACCTCTCATAAGTGTGTCATATTTGATTTTTCTTTCGGGTTGCCGCCCAGCAAGGACCTGCAGTATGCCGGCTTATTAAAGAAGCCGTTACAGGCGCGTAACGGCATATTTCCATACATCAGAATTCCATACGCTTAACGACAAAGGACTCCAACTTTTTCAATTCACTTTCAAGGGCGTCTACTTCATTTTCGTTGCCGGGCAAAAATTCGAGAATCAACAAACCCTTGGAGCTGCATGAGCCTTCACCAGGTGTGTCATGAAGGCCAAGACGCGTCTTGATGTAACATCCATAGCGCGTTAAAAGTTCTTGAACCTTGAGCGCCTCCTCTTCTCTATGACCAATCAAAATACCCATAATAATTCTCATCCGACCATCCTCCTTTAGTGTGCTTGAAGAGTTTTCTCTTTCAGTCCTCCTGACAGAGGCGAACTACATCACTTCGATGATACCCGCTTTTCAAAGATATACTCAGACTGGAAAACGACGGAGATTGATTATTTTAACGCATACTCATGAATATTCAAACAGTTTACAAAAGAATGAAAAATATTTTTGTTACATTTTGTAGAATGCTGTGCGATTTTGTGAGGCGCATTCTATAATGAGCCAACGTCATTATTGTTACATATATTAATAAGACGCACTCATTCAAAACCTAATCTCAGGAGGTATGTACATGTTCGAAATGAATCAAGAACTTGGAATGCTGGCACTCAATCTGGATATGATTCAGTTTTTGGCCTTCGCCACCATCATTCTGCTAATTGGCCAGTTCCTCAGAAAACGAATCAGCGTCCTTGAGAAGTACTGTATCCCCGCTCCAGTCATTGGCGGACTTCTGTTCGCGATCCTCGCCCTGGTTCTCAGACAAACAGGAGTTCTTGCTTTCGTCTTCAACAACACACTTCAAAGCGTATTAATGACTGCTTTCTTTACCACCGTTGGCTTCACAGCAAGTTTTCGCGTCCTTAAAAAAGGCGGCGTCAAAGTCTTCACCTTTTTAGCTGTAGCTGTCGTACTCGTCTTACTTCAGAACATTCTTGGCGTCAGCCTCGCGAAAGTTTTCGGTTTGAACGAGTTGATCGGTTTGGCTACTGGTTCGACCCCTATGACCGGCGGCCACGGCACCTCCGGCGCTTTCGCCCCTCTCTTTGAAGATCGCGGCGCACTCGGCGCAATGTCTGTTGCTATGGCAGCAGCGACTTTTGGTCTGGTTATGGGCAGCATGATTGGCGGTCCAATCGCGAAGGGTCTCATTGAGAAGCACAAACTCAAACCAGAAACAGGCGCTTCAATAAAAAATGCTGAAATGTCAGATTACCCTCAAATGCACGAAGATCCTGAGTTCGAAGCAACCCCTATTGAAGAGCAGCTGATTCCTGCAACCATCACTTCCGCAACCATTCAAATTATCCTCGCAATGGGGATTGGCACCATCATTTCTGCCCTTCTCGGTCAGTTCATGACTTTCCCGTCCTACATTGGCGCTATGTTCGCAGCAGCTATCATGCGAAATATTTCTGATATTAAAAAGACTTGGAAGACACCAGAAATTGAAATTGAAATGATTGGCGGCATTGCTCTTTCACTCTTCCTCGCAATGGCCCTCTCCAGCTTAAGACTCTGGGAACTCGCTGAACTCGCTGTCCCAATGGTCGTTATGCTGCTCGCGCAAACAATACTTATGGCCATCTTCGCTTATTTCGTGACCTTCAATGTCATGGGCCGCGACTTCAACGCCGCGGTTATTGCTGGCGGCCACTGCGGTTTCGGTATGGGTGCAACGCCTAACGCCATTGCCAATATGCAAGCCATCACCGGCCGTTTTGGTCCATCACCAGTCGCTTTCTTCATCCTTCCATTGGTAGGCAGCCTTTTCATCGACTTCTTCAATGCCGCCATCATCACCACCTTCATGAACTTCTTTGGCTAGAAGAACAACATAGTTTGAATTTCACACTTTAAAAAAACAACCCCGGTTTTTCGACCGGGGTTGTTCGTTTTTTGCATACTATTACTTATGACAGTCCATTGGGATTGGGCAAATTTTAATCCCTTCATCCTAAGTCTTGAGTCTATTTGTTAATCAGCAATTCATCCATAGGCCGCTTCGGCACATAAGTCACATGCTGCTCGTTCCGGGAGCAGCTGACGTCGCCGCTGTCCGGCAACTCCGTCAGTCTCACTGCCTCATCCGGTTTACCAATGTCGACGATTAACACCGGTTTTAGATGGTCAGGACTTTGGATCATATTTCGTATTATAACCAGGGTTTTCTTCCGGTCTCAGCGCATTTGGGTAATGGATGTCGCTTTTTATATCTACCGACATTTGCTTAATCCTCTTGTAAACATTATAGGGATCCTCAATATGCAGCAGCGCACCTTTATTGGAGGTACGCCGATTCCCATCTCCATCCCAATACATACTTGGTGTCAGGCGTATGGTGCCGCAGCCTCTCAGCTTCTCAATCAGTCCGACGTTAACTTCAGGTTCGCTGATCGCCATGAATTCCACCACATTTATATCTCGTCCAATGATTCCGGACTGGATATAGATCCGCTTGTCCGTCAACACATATTGGATGTAATTCCAGTTGATTGCCCTGTAGATGGGCCCGCCCACTGCGATCCAGACCGGCATCAAATGCAGCAGGAAGAATGGGATCATGAACAGTCCAAACCCCATAGGCAAGCCACCGCCAACCCCGAACATCAAGCCAATAAACGCGAAGTCAAAGGCACCCCAGACCAAAGCAACTATATACATCACTGGATTTCCTATAATATAGGTCACCTTTTCAGGTTTTCCCTCCCAAAGCTGATATTCATTTGAGTCCATCATGTCCCTGATCATGGCACAGACCTCCTTCAGCGACGCAGAAAGGCAATCGTCTTAATTGTTGTCAGGATTAAGCACTAGGCTTGAGCGCGGCATTCTTCGATTAAAGCTTTGAAGCCTGGCAACGCGTTCTCAATAGTGCTGTAAGCGACACAATAAGCGATTCTGACATAGCCCGGGCATCCAAAGGCACTGCCGGGTACCAAGAGAATATTTTTTGACTTGGCCATCTCAGCGAATGCTCTATCATCTGCAACCGGGGCTTTGACGAACATGTAAAACGCGCCTTCAGGTTTGATGCAGTCATAACCGAAAGCCTTCAAATTATTGTAGAGCAGTTCCCTGTTCCGGTTGTAACCTTCCAAATCCACTTGGGCATCCAGACATTTGGCAATGACGCGCTGGAACAGAGAAGGTGCATTGACAAAGCCAAGGATCCTGTTGGCAATATTCGCCGCGGAGACAAAGTTTTCAAAATCCGCCATTTCGGTTGGCATAACCAGATAGCCAATGCGCTCCCCTGGAAGGGACAACGATTTGCTGTAAGAATAGCCCACAATAGTATTGGCATAGTATTTGGTGAGATAAGGTACCTCGACACCGTCATAAGCCAGCTCGCGGTAAGGCTCGTCAGAAATTATGTAGATGCTGGTGCCCAGCGCTTTCTGCTTTTCATTGAGGATTTCGGCAAGCTTGATAATGGTCGCTTCCGAATACACGACACCCGTTGGATTATTTGGCGAATTGACTATAACGGCTTTAGTTCTGTCTGTAATCAGATCGCTGAAAGCATCAAGGTTCGGCTGAAAATCAACCGTATTAGGAGGAACAACGACCAGCTTAGCGTCATAGTTGGAAGCATAGCTGTTGTATTCCCCAAAAAATGGCGCAAACGTAATGACTTCGTCTCCTGCATTGAGCAGCGTCTTGAAAACGACATTTAATCCCCCTGCAGCACCAACGGTCATTAGGATGTTTTTTGCGTTAAAGCCCGTTCCAAAGCGTTTGTTCAAGCTTTGAGCGATCGCTTCCCGCACATCTTCGTAGCCGGAATTGTTCATGTAACCATGAATGGCTGCGGGTTTTTCTTCCTGAAGAATTTCTATAATTGCCTTTTTAACTTCTTCCGGTGCTTCGACATTTGGATTGCCAAGACTGAAATCATAGACGTTCTCTGCACCGTAAATGCTGGCAAGGCGCTTGCCTTCCTCGAACATGGCGCGGATCACGGAGCTCTTTGAGACTTGTTCCATCATTTTGTTGGATATCACTTAAATCAACCCTTCCTCTGAAAATTTATTTTATGGGGTAGCTGCATTAATCTTTATCTTAATTTAGCATAAAAAAATAAGGAAAGAAAGTCCCGCCCCTGCTGCAGCTGCCAGCAGGGGCGGGACTTTCTTCCCCTTTTTAGTATCAATCACCACACACACGACCACTCGCGTCAGTCATGCCTAAACCTGCTTCTATTTGAATTCCCTGTCCAAAATCTCAGTAATCTGATCTTTTGTCTGGATACTAGCGGTTGCGGCGACAACTTTGCCGCTCTTATAATAGACCGTAAATGGCAGCCCTCTGAAGTTGCGGCATTCAGGGAGCGTTTTGATAATTTTGGCTTCCGGCGAATCAAATTCCATATCTCTGAACTCTACATTAGGATACTTGCCTTCTAGACTTTCCATAGCACCGTAGACCGGAATACACATAGGACCCATGCGTCCGCAGCAGACCATGACATTTTCATTTTCGTTAATTGTATCCTCCAGCTCTTTGGCTGTCACAAGATGTTTAAGATTGGTATCCAGCATTATTGTCCGCTCCTTTCTTATTTTACACCCGCATCCCATGATTTCGAATCATGCTGAGGCCAAGCAGGCTTGCGGCCAGGCCAAGGACAAAGCTCGCCGCCACCGCGCCCCACAAAGTCACAGAAATCATACGGTCGGCATTAACAGGCGGCAGGAAGGTAATGACCTCGGCCAGATCTGCACTGACGACCGTCACAAACCACAAAAAGAGTCCGGCTGCCAGGAGTCCTGCCAAGGTGGTCAACAATACGCCGCCCATGACATAGGGCTGATAGATAAATCCATTTGGGGCGCCCAGCAGTTTCAGCGTCATAATCTGCTCGCGGTTGGAATGCACCCCTTCGCGAATGATGTGGGAGGTGACCATTAAGGTGGCCAGTCCCACGGCTAAGGCTACAAAAATCCCAACCCCGGAAACGACGCCCGCAATGGAGGCTACCTTTTCCAGCACTGTCTGATTGTCCCGGACATAGACCACACCGTCGAGGCTTTTGATCTCGGCAATCACTTCAGTCAGCTTGCTCAGATCGATGCCCACTTCCAAATAAGGTTCGAAGGGGTTCTCGTCAAACTGGGTCAGAACTGCTGCGTCCTGCCCTAAAATGACGGACATTTGCGTGTAGGCGTCTTCTGCGCTGATGGGGAGTGTGGTCAGGGTGCCATCGGCAGACTCAATCTCTGAGATCAGGTCGGACAAATCCAGGTCGCCGCTTTCAACCCGGGCCGCGTCATAATAAACGCTGATCTCCGCCTCGTTCTCAAGGGCCTGAACCAGGCTGGTACTGATCTGCCAGCTGCTCATAGCCAAAATAGCCACGAAAAAGATCAGGGTCAGACTGATGAGGGACAGGAGACTGGAAATGCCGTTCAGCCTTAAGATAGTTTTAACTTCCTGGAAGACGTAGCCCAGGTTGCTCAGCAGTTTAGACATCTGCACCCCGCCTTTCTGCGGTCATCTGCCCCGCTTCCATGATCAGGTGCAGGAGCGGTTGACCCGTGGTCATCAGATGCGTCGCATGGGTCGTTATGACCACCGTGGTCTCAGGAGAACGGAAGGACTCCAGGAGACGCAGGATGTGGATCGCGTTGTCTTTGTCCAGGTTGCCGGTGGGTTCATCTGCAACAATCAGAATGGGGTTCCGGGCGACAGCCCTGGCAATGCTCACGCGTTGACACTCGCCCCAGGACAGGTTGCTGATAGGATGATGGCGCTTATGGTCCAGGCCCACTCTGTGAATGCTTTCCTCCGCCCTGACCTTCCTGTCATGAGGCTTGATATCCAAAAAACGCATGCCCAGCAGGACGTTGTCCAGAACGGTCCGGCCTTCTAAAAGTCGGAAATCCTGGAAGACGGGTCCGACCTGCTTTCGCATCTTTCTAATGGCACTTTCGTGGTGTGGCGACATAGGCTGGCCCAAAACCTCCAAGTTGCCGGAGGAGGTGAATTCAATGCCCATCAGCAGTTTTAACAGGCTGGTCTTGCCCGAGCCGCTGGGACCGGTAATATAGACCAGCTCACCTTTTGGAATGTGAAGATCGAAGGTTTTCAGGGCCTGTGTCCCGTCGCGGTAGGTCAGACTTGCTTTTTCGGCATGAATCATGGGACACCTCCTAAAAAAGTTTAATGTCTATGGTGAGCGCAATCGCCCCATCCTCATGGGTGATCCGGCGCAGTGTGCTTTTGCCCAGGGTGCCTGATAAGTCAAAGGTCAAGGTGCCCCTTGAAACCAGATCCTCCAGGGCGGCTTTGCTCATTGAAACGCCTTGGAAAGAGCCGCTTTCGACTTTGAATGCCAGCTGGCGCTCTTCCACAATCTCGAAATACCCCTGAAGCTCAGCCTTTTCCTTGACAAAGGTCATGAGGACACCTTTTTTTGTGAAGTCAAAGCGAAGCTCGGGCAGGTCTTGCCGGCTGCTGAGCGCTGTGTTGAATTTGTCATCCGTGATCCGCCCTTGAACCCCGCTTGGAGAAAACTCAAGCTCAATCGTCCCAGTAGGAACATCCCCTGACTCCAGCATTTCTGACAGAGCGGTGACTGACTCGGTGAAGACGGGTTTGAAGGCGGACCAGCTTTGATCCAGTTTCTTGAGGTTCGCCTCATAAAAAGCCCGGTCTGAGGCCAGGGCCTGCAGCTGGGATTCGAGGGCGGTTCGTGCTTCAACCAAGCTTCGCAGGGTCTCTGCCAGCTCCGCTTCTTTTGCCTTTTGCGCCGCAAAGAGCAATGAAAGTGCCGCCTTTTCTTCTTCCAGCCTGAGGCGCGCTGCCTGGGTCTCCTGCATCAGGGTATCTGTCTTGCGGGACAATTCCCTGAGCAGATTTAACCGCCTGAGCAGATCCTTGAGACTTGTGGCGTTGAGAACAACTTCGAGGTTGGAGGCAGCACCCGCCCGCTGCTGGGATTTCAGGATCTCCCCCAGTGTGTCTCTGACAGCGTCATAAGCCTTGGCGCTTTCGTTGATCTGAAACTGCTTTTCTTCAATTTGACCGCCAAGAGCGCTGATGTCGTTTTGGATGACGGCCATTTCAGCCTCCAGCTGATCAATACGCGAAGCGGTCTCGAAGAGCTCAGACAACAGGACGAGTTCCTCGGCATTCAGGTTTTCAATGGCTTCAAGGGTTTCCTGAGCAACAGGGGCATGGGGCTGTGAAGTGGCTTTGGGTGGGGCCTGAGTGGCGAAGACCATCGGCAGAGCACCAAAAAAAGCTGTGGAGGCGGTGACCGTCAGGAGGATCCAAAGAGCGGCCTTCCCTACTCGGGACTTTGATTTAGCTGTGATCTGTTCATTCGAAATGCGGTCCTTCATGCACTCACCTGCCTATATCATTCGTAATAGGTGCTCAATTGGAAAAGGGTGCCCATTTAAGAGAAATCTTTAAGAGGTTACTGGCAGCTGACGATTCTCTGAGGGCACCCTCATTAAGTTATTTCAACCCGCCCAGCACCTGTTTAACCAGGCTGACCGGAAACGCGCTGCGTTCCCAAAGAACTTTAAGGGCGTACAGGCCCTGTAGGGCACCCACGCAGAACATTATGACGTGAAGGGGCACAATCATTCGAAGCATCAGGCACTGAACGACAATCCAGATGATCAGGCCTGCGCCCAGGATGCCAGAGGCGTACCCGTGGATCAGAGCGCCTCGGTCCGGCTGCTTCCAGTGTAGTACAAGCCAAGAGGCTGCGGCCAGATTGCCGAGACCAAACAAGGTAAATAGAATGATCCCAGGGATGAGGAAGGTCTCAAAGGGACCTGTTTTGAGCAGTTCCACACTTGCGCCTCCCGGTGCGACAGGGTTGAGGATGGCACCAAGACCACCTGCGAAAGCACCCACGCCAACGAAAACATGGAGCAGCAGCATTAGACTCCGGATAAGCTTGACGACGTTCATGGCTCTTTTCTCCTTCATATGTAGGTTTTATGAAGCCAACTCACGGGTGCGGCCGGTATTCGGCGCTTATGAGAAACAGGATGTCCATTTGGCATACTTGTCCGTCAATGCTGTCGGTTACAGGTGAATCCTTACTGCCTAAAGTGTCAGTTCCCACCGTTCTTCAGTTTGAACCTTCCCCCAGATGTCGTGGGTCTCGATCTCGGTAATCTGAAAACCAAAATCCGTATAAAGGTGGCGCGCAGCATCCAGTTGGCTGACGGTCCAGAGAAATACTTTGTTGTAACCCGCCGCCTTTGTAAACTCCAGTGCAGCGCGCATCATGGTCCGGCCTAGTCCCAAGCCGCGGTATTCGGGCTCAATGAGATACCACCTGAGCTGAGCCTCTGTGTCGTCCACGCGGACAATGGCGATCATGCCGGCGCGTATACCTTCAGACCCTGTGCCTTTCCAGGCCTCAGCTACCCAAAGATTTTCCTTTTCAGGAATTGCCGTAGCGCCAAAATCGTAGACCGGTCCCTCCACGTAGGGGCGGAAAGTATCGTCAAAACCCTGTTCCTCCGCATAGAGCCTGTCATGGCGGTCTATGACCCAATCGAGGTCACTTTTTTGGAACTGTCTGAGTGTAAAACTGATAGGTCCTTGATCAGCTGTAGGATGGGTCATTTGGATCGCCTCCATGGCATTATTGTTCTTCAAGGGTAACTATTTCGAAGTCTTTTGAAACCAGCCTCTGGGCGTCAAAGTCCCATTCGAAAATCAGCGCTTCGGAGCGCTGGGTTTTGTGGGTCAGAAGACGCTCACCCCGGTGGATCACCAGGCTCTGGGCCTCCCAAAATTTCACGGTTTTGTCCTCTCCTGTCCGGTTGCACACAAACACCGGCAGTCCCGTCTCCCTGGAGCGCTGCTCCCACTCGCCCTCAGGTCCGTAGTGCCCGGGTCCCCAGGCACTTGGCGCCACCAGCACCTGCACCCCCTGAGCGAGGTGCCCGTCCGCGACTTTATTGGTGTAAGCGTCCGCACAGATCATGATGCCCACACGGATCTGGTTAATGACTACCGGCTTAATCTCCTCGCCAAAGCTCGACCAGCCGTCCGAGTGCACAATCATTTTCCTCTGGCTGCCGATGGTCCCTTGCCCACCACCCAGCACAAAGACAGTATTATAAAAAAGTCCATCTTCGCCTCGTTCCGGCTGACCAAGGAACAGATAAGCGCCTGCGTCACTCACGCGCCTTCCGAGCTCCAGAGTCCAGGCATCCGGCTGCGCCTCAATCCAGGCCGTACCTATCAAATGGGAAAACTGAAGCCCGCTGACAGCGGTTTCCGGGGTGATGATCCATTTCGCGCCCGCCTTAAGGGCGGTATCAACGCCGCGCTCGATCAGGCGCCTGTTATGCTCCAGTTTGCCGGCAATGGCATTAAGGTGCAGCATCGCAATTTTAAGTGTCATCAAGATGGGTTCCTCCGGCGTCGTCATGTTAAGGCTTCAGCTTCTGAAGCGTTGTCTCAGTGCAGACTTCTTTGGTCTCCAGGTTGATATGCGTCATCTCCAGGGTTTCCTCAGGAGAAAAGTCCATCCAGTACTCCGGCACTTGATAAACAAAGCCGCAAAGCGGGCATTTGTAATAGGTGAGCTCCAAGGTATCGACCTCCTTGTCAGTGTGAATACGTATGGATTATTATAGCATATTTGGAGAAAGGAAACGACACCCCCGTGGGGGTGTCGCTGGGTTTTGAATCTTAGCAGGATAGAGGTATCCAAAAAGTATGCAAGCTTAATATTTACTTCTTCATCCATCGATCCATTGAATTGATCACTGCGGTCATAGCTTCATCTGAGCCAGTGGAAATCCTTCCCCAATTGTCATATCCCCAGACCGTGCCAGGTGTTATAAAGATCCCATCCTTAGAAAAATGTTGGATTACCTCCAAAACAGGTCGATCAAAATTTACAAATACAAAATTGGCGAAGGATGGCACATATTCGAGTCCATTAGAATCAAAATAATCGTACAGCCTTTTCAATGATCTTTTGTTTTGCTGTATGCTTTTCTGAACATGTCTAGGATCTTGAAGCGCCGCTAGAGCAGCCGCTTGAGCCAATATATTAACATTAAACACAAGCTTGACTTTAAGTAAAGCCTCTATAATTTTTTCAGAAGACACAGCATATCCAACTCTCATACCTGCAAGACCTGATGATTTAGAAAATGTTCTTAGCACAATCAGATTATCGTAATCCTTCAGGTAAGCAATGCCATCCGGATACTCCAGACAGTCTGCTGCATAATCGTAATAGGCTTCATCAAGCAGAATGACTATATCTTTTGGTACCTGTCCAAGTAATTCAATTAATTTTTCCCTACGAATAATTGTACCGGTAGGGTTATTAGGGGAAGTCAAAAAAATTAATTTGGTTTTTGAGGTTATTGCTTCCAGTATTCTCTGGGGTTCGAAATCAAAAGACTCAAAACGAACTTCTTTGAGAATCCCATTCATGAGTTGGACATTATTTCTATAGAGTGTGAAATAGGGAACACTGGCAATAGCTTCATCCCCTGGATCAATTAAAATTTCTGTCACAAGTCTGATAATCTCGTCTCCGCCATTTCCGAGAAGGATTTGTGACGGCTTAGTACCCAACAGCCCAGATAGCGCAAGTCTAAGTCTGTCTGAACCTGCATCCGGATAAGTGCTGATCTGATCAATAATCGTAGCAATCGCTTTCATGGCTTCAGTTGATGGGCCCATGGGATTTTCGTTTGCATTCAATTTGTACACCTGATCTAAACCTAATTCTTTCTTTAGCTCCGAGATCGGTTTTCCAGCTTTGTAGGGGTCGAGTTGCTTTAAACAATTTCTAAACAAGGATCAAACCTCCCTGAGCCGCAAGCCAGTACAGTGATTTTGAAATTTCTGTGCAAAAGAGGTTCACCCTTTGGAGAATTTCAGGCAAAATCCATTTTAATAATGCACAGTTACTTTGGAAATGTACCGCTGGTCAGCACATGAATTCAAGCATTTAACAAAATTCGCCCTCTCCCTGACCTTTTAATACCGGCAAGCAGTCCCCACCACGCGGCAGGATGCCAATGGTTGCGCCAGGATTCCGCTTTAGCAGCTGATCCACTGCTGACTGTACACTTTCCTCACGTTTGTAGCCCAATACCTCGACATCTTCATCACTCAGACCATGTGATACAACTAAAATCTGAGCTTTTTCTCGAGCTCTTGAATTACATACAGCAAGAACAGCTGAAATGAGATCAATCGATTTGTCATCAATTGGTGCAGACTTTGCTTTTTCGAGAATGTCATGATAACTCATACTCAACCATTCAGAAAATTTGGGGTGATTGTGGGCAAGACCTTCATAGCAAGGGCTGGCAAAGACAATAGTTCCACCTGGCTTGACAGCAAAATAGGCTGAGGTAACCCCTTTCAAAGCTTGCCAAAAATCCAAATCTGCAGGGTAGGAGCTGACGACGACAATATCGGCAAGTTCTGGCATTTCAATAGAAAATGCATTTCTTGAAATTCTGGCACCTTCCCGATGGGCCTCAACAAAATCACCGCTGACAATTTCTATAACTTCGCCAAGATGATTCTTGACGGTGTTGATGATGAATTTCAATCCCGCTTGTCTTGCGACCTGCTCCATTCCAAGCCTGCACGGATTGTCTACAACGCCAAGCGGGATCTCATCAAGCATTGCAGCCGAAATATGTGTTGCGGCAGTAGTAGGGTATCCACAAATGCCTGGTTGCAGAATCTTTGCTCCACCTGAAAATCCAGCATCTGAATGCGGAATTATATTTCCAATGCCAATTATGAAATCCACTTCATTGACTTTTTTGTTGACCTGAACAGGAATCTCAAATCCTTTTACGAAGACTGAAGGCATAGTGATCATGCTGCCTTCATCTTGGTAATCATGCTGATGGATCTTGATTTTATCGAATAAATCCGGCCCAACTTTCTCCAGTATTTCTGCTTCCGTCATCATCCTGTGAGATCCAGGTGCCGTCAAAATCTCAATCTGTTCGTACGTCAATCCGCACTCTAGAAGGTAATCGACTAAAACAGGCAGGATTTCCTTAACCGGCGTTGATCTAGTCGCATCCTCAATCAATATGAGGACGCGGTCTTTTGGTTTCACGCATGCCTTGAGCGGCTGGCAGCCAAAGGGATTCTCCAGACTTTTTCGAACTGCATCAGCTAGATGGGACTCCCCCTTTGTGTTCTTTAAATTGCCTTCAAATAAAAAATTTTCATTTGGAATTTCAAAAGTAATACTGTCTGGTCCATAGGGTATCTTCATTTGCATGAATTGAATGCCTCCCTCTAGTTCGGGTAATCAATTTAAGTATGGCAGTTTGAATTGAATTCTCGAACACTTATGGTCACAAAATTTCAATCCAGCCCTCTGTGGCATTCAGAATAATCCGATCACCATCTTTTATCAGCTTGTAGAATTCAGGGTCTACTTTGTGGACCATGGGCACTTCAAATATCAACGCACTTGAAACTAATACCGGATCTGCATGCTCAATGATCATACCAAGGGGGCTTTTTTGATTGCGTCCAAGCTTAAAAAGACCATCGGCCTGGACTACTGAACTGCCTTTTCCAGACGGCATCATCAAAATCTTGCCAGCAATATTACGGCCTTCCAGATCATGATTACGTTCGACAACTAACCCGGTTTCAGGCTCAACCAAGTAATAGCACACAGCATCTTTTGAAATAATGACTTCAGCTTCAGCGTAACCTTCAGAAATTCGTTTACAGGAAAATTTTGTTCCCATTATTTAAGCACCTCCCCGAGAATCGCAGCCTCAACCGCTTCTTCCAACGGACGAATTTTGAATTTAATTCCTCTGATCTCGTTGTAATAAGCGCACTTCGGAGAGTCGGTGACTGCATTCTTCCCGTAGTACGGCTGCCAGCAAGGTGGTACATCAATACATGTATCCGCGATGATATGACCACCAGCGCGTTGAATGACATCCAAGAAACCCATGCGGTCCGCAAGTTCACGTGTCAGTGAACTGGTAAGCACCCAAAAGTCCACAGCGAATTTACGCTCACCAACGGTCTTAGCAATCGTCTCTACTTGATCTATAGTGAGATGAGGGCATCCAAACATGGCAAAATCAATCTTGCCGGGCTCCCTGCACAGTCGTTCCCTTGTAGCAGCCAGATCCTGATCCGATATTGTAATTCGATGCTTGATCTTGTTATTTCCAAATGCCGCTTCAACTGTTGGCGCTTCAGGTGTAATGCCTACCATGTGATACATGGAGACAGCGCCGGAGGTATTGAGTTGAGCTCCAAAATTCATGAATCCAGCAGGCGTTGGTCTTGATTTTATGCCGGTGAAAACCGGAATCTCCAGCCCTTTATAAAGTTCTGGATAGCACCATCCCAGGAGTTGATAATCAAAATCTGTTTCTATTTTGGCAGTGACTTCAACCAAGATTTCGCCTTTGCGGTTTTCATCCAACAACAGCCCATATTCCGGAACCAAGCCTGTAATGGCGGCACAAAGTGCACTTTGAGAAGACTCCCGATTACTTCTTGCCCCAAATACTGAATTGACATAAGGTGTGGCGCTGGATTCCGAAAAGGCGATGACTTCTCCAAACCCTGGAACGTTTTGTTGTAAATACGGTGTGCAATCGAAGGTTAATGTCGCCCCAATTTGCTTATAAGCTTCATTTGTGGCACTGACAATATCAATACCAGCCTTTGGAATCTCAAAAAGATGTTTTTTCAAATATTTAAGGTCAATACTCGGATTGACAGTTGGTGATACCTTGCAATGCGCACCTAGCTTGAGAAGTTTATCCACAAACCAAAGATCTGCATCCTGAGCACTTAATGCCACATGAGCCCGTGTAATGGGCACCATGCGTTCAGCCTCAAATGTCTCACCCATTGCAACTTGAATTTTCATTGCCGCTGCAATGCCTTCTCCATATTTGCCTTCGAGCATATCTTTTTCTTCAACGGTTAACTTCATAGTGCACCTCCATAGATCACTGATGTCAAAGTATTTTTGAATGCATATTTACTTATTTCAACAAATCAACCAAAAACATTGTGGTGGCCGGCACATAAGTCGTGATCATTAAAACTATGATCAAAGCCAGCAAAAAATATTTCATGTATTTCATCATGCTGCCAATAGAAACCTTACCTACAGCTGATGCCACAAACAGATTGATACCGTATGGTGGTGTGACAAAACCTATTGCCAGGTTCATTGTGATGACAACACCAAAAGTGATAGGTGACATGCCAAGTTGAGTCACAATTGGCAGGAGTATTGGGGAAAGGATGATGGTCGCTGGAATATTATCGATTAAACAACCTATCGCCAGAAGAAATAAGTTTATGATCAACAAAAGCAAAATTTTGTTGGTTGTAAGGGTCATGATAGCATCTGCAATCGCCGTTGGGATCTGCTGAATGCTCAGATACCCCGCAAAAGCCATGGAAAAACCCACCATAAAGGTTGTGATGCCATTGATCAAAATAGTATCAAATAATGATTTGTAAAGCAGCTTCCAGGTAAGCTCTTTGTAGATAAAGGCGCCAACAAACGCTGAGTAGACGACTGCAATGACCGCAGCTTCCGTAGGGGTAAAAACGCCAGCATAAATGCCACCGAGTACGATGGTTGGTGCCAATATTGCCCAAATGGCTTCTTTGAAGGACGTTATAACTTCTTTTGGTTTAGGAAAATGCCCAGTGCCTTTGTAGCCGTATTTTTTAGCCAATATATAAGAGGTCGCGAGTAATGCAACACCCATTAAAACACCAGGAATAAAACCTGCAATAAACAAGTCGCTTATGGAAGTGTTGACAACGACACCATAGATAACGAACGGAATACTTGGAGGAATGATGACACCGATGGTTCCTGCAGCAGCAGTTAAAGATGCAGCAAAACCTGTGTCGTAATCTCTTTCCTTCATAGCTGGGATCATGAACGTTCCAATAGCCGATGTCGTCGCCATGGCCGAACCGGAAATGGCCGCGAAAAACATGCATGATACCGTTGTAACCATAGCAAGTCCGCCAGTAAAGTAACCAAAGATCATGTTAGCAAAATCAAGGAGTCGCTTTGCCACACCGCCTGTACTCATCAGGCTTCCAGCAAGGATGAAAAACGGTATAGCCATCAAAGGAAATGAATCACACCCAGCAATTGCGTTTTGGGTCACCATTACAAGTGGAATATCCGAAAATAAGAACAGTGTTATAGCCGTCGATATGCCAACTGCATATCCGATTGGTACGCTGAGAACGATCAGGACAATAAAGGATCCAAACAGAAACAACGCTTCCATCTTATATTGTCCCCCCTTCCGTTTCTTTTGCTGGTTTGAATAATTCAACAAGTTGGTCAAGGATATAGATACTCGTTATAGCTGAACTAAATGGCAGGGATAAATAGACATAGCTGAGTGGAATTTTCAAAGCAGTCGAAAGTGCATTTCTTCCCGCTATTTTCATCACTAATTGATAACCATTAATGACGAGAAAAACGCAAAACAGCAACAGGATCGTCAAGGCTATGACATTTAACCATTTTGCACCAGCAGGACTTAGTTTCTTCGCAAATATTTCAACCCTGATTTGCTCTTTCAAACGAATTCCCACACCAGTTCCTAACCAGATTTGCCAAATAAATATGTAACGCGCAAGCTCTTCACTCCATGATAATGAATTATTAAATACATATCTCATTATGACCTGTATAAAGATCAACGTAACGGTAAAAACAAGGCTTGCGACTAATAATCGCTCTTCAAATTTAGTATAGAGGCGAAGCAATTTTCTCATCCACGTCACCTTCTTCCAATATAAACTTCATTAAGATAACAAAATTCTCTTGACCATTTACCAAATTTAGAAAGATGCCGGGAGGCAAGTACAACCTCCCGGCAAAATGGGACAAAGATTGCAAGGGGAAAATTTATTTGTTGTATTGATCGATAAGGTCAAACCATTCTTGACCGAATTCCGCTTTATATTTGTCATGCATTGGAACCAGTGCATCCATAAATTTCTGCATATTTTCTGCAGAAATTTCATTAACTTTCATTCCTGCTTCTTTCAGCTTATCAACAGTTGCAATATTGTCGTTAATTTCGTCTTCGCGTTCTGCTTCTACCAGGAATTTTCTAGCACCGTCCTTGACAACATTCTGTTGATCTTCAGACAAACCGTTAAAGAAATCAGCATTGATGATGTTGACAAGATAAGATTGAACGTGGCTGGTTAGGCTGTAGAATTCCTGTACTTCATAGAATTTTGATGCATAAACAAGAGCAGGCGCGTTTTCCTGACCATCAACTGTGCCTTGCTGCAAACCAGTAAACACTTCACCGAAGCTCATAGGCGTTGGATTCGCGCCCAAGTATTTGAACATGTCTATGAAAACTGGACTTTCCATAACACGCATCTTTATGCCTTCAAGATCTTTTGGTTCGTTGATTGGTCTGACATTGTTTGACATACTTCGGGCGCCATTATAACTGTAACCTAAGTTCATGAGACCGACCGGCGCCAATTTTTCATCCAGTTTCTTTCCAAGATCACCATCTAAAGCATTAAAACCTGCACGAACATCTTTAAAAATAAATGGTAAGTCAAGGAGGCCAAAAATTGGGTCATATGCTGTCAGGACAGCGGTTGATGGTATTGAAATCTGAACGGTATTCAACGCGACAGCTTCAGTAATTTGAAGGTCGCCACCCAATTGTCCGTTTGGAAATAATTGAACTTCAATAGATCCGCCTGATTCTTTCTCTACGTAATCTTTAAAAGCAACTGCAGCTCGATGTGTCGCTGTATCTTCAGAAACAATGTGGGCCACCTTTATGACAACTTTTTCAGCTGGTGTTTCTGCAGGGGTTTCGGCAGGTGTCTCAGTTGCAGGCGCAGGTTCAGGACTGCTGCAGCCAGCCGTCATACCAATAATCATCACAAGAATCAACAGAAGTGCAGATAACTTTTTCATAGTCTTCCTCCTCAATTTTGATGTTCACTCCAAACAACCCAGACCTTTAGACTATAAGTAATTTAAAGTTCTGATCACTCACCTCCAAAACAATTCAATTTGCCAAAATGAATCAGATAAATTCGACTCTTTCTGAATTTGCATCCACCCTGACCTTGCAGCCGTCTTTTAATTCAGCATAGAATGCTTCATCCAATTGATCCACCATAGGGACCTCCATTATGATAGCACTGGAAACAAGCACTGTATCAGGATTCTGAATGATCATAGCCTTAGGTGCATTCTGTTTCATTGCCAGCTGATATAGACCGTCGGCTTGGACCACTGAACTTCCTTTGCCGCCCGGAAAGACTAAAATCTTACCAGCAATGCTTTTACCTTCTAGATCATGGCCCTTTTCAATCACCTCTCCTGTTTCAGGATTGATCAGATAAAACATAATGTCGTCTTTTGAAACAATTACTTCACCCTCAGCGATACCTTCTGAGATGCGATGGCATGAAAAACTTTTTTCATTGACAGACATTAATCGATTTCCCCTTTCAGCGCGGCGTCAATGCAGGTTTCAAGGTCTCTTATGACAAAATTCAGCCCCCTGCGTTTTGGATAATAGGCACATTTTGGAGAATCCGTTATACCGGTTTTTCCTGAAAGATAGTGCCAGCATGGTTGATCCGGACAAGTGTCTGATACTATATCCCCACCGGATTCTCTAATCGTCTCCAAGAAACCCATTCGATCCGCCATTTCTTTAGTATGACTCGAGGTGAGGATCCACATTTCGACAGCTAATTTTTTGCCGCGGATACGCTCAGCGATGATCTGAACTTGACGAAGGGTGAAATGAGGACAACCAAACATGGCAAAGTCAATTTTTTGTTCACCGGGCTCTGAGATTTGAGACAGAATCTCCTTCAGATCATCATTTGTGATTGTAACTATTCGTTTAGGTTCTTTTCCGCCAAACGCGGCTTCCATAGTTGGTGCTTCAGGTGTAACACCCAAAACGTGGAACATGCCATATGCACCAGAGGTATTAAGTTGTGCCCCAAGATTCATAAAAGATTCAGGCGTGATTGGTGTAGGGAGACCAGTAAAAACAGGAATGCCCGGTCCAATTTTCTTTCCCATATATCCAAGAAGTTGATATTCAAAATCGCTTTTTATATCAGCTTCAACATTGACCAAGATATCGCCGAATCGATTTTCATCGAGTAAGAGTCCATATTCGGGGACAACACCTGTAATAGCAGCACATAGTGCACTCTGAGCTGCCTCTCGATTCGATCTTGCTCCCCAAACACTATTGATGTAAGGTGTTGCACTTGACTCAGAAAAGGCAGTAATTTCTCCAAAGAATGGGACATTGGTTTGTATGTATGGCGTACAGTTATAGGATAGTACTGCGCCAAGTGCCTTATAAGTATCGTGAGTACGCTGCATCAGGCTCGCGAATTCATCAGTGACTTTACCTGCACTTCTGAAATAGTTGAGATTAAACCCTGGATTTACAGTCGGTGGAATTTTACAGTGCGCACCCGCTTTCAACAATTTTTCTGCGAACCAAAGGTCAGCCTCTTGATTACTGAGGGCCACGTGAGCACGCGTTATTGGTACCATTCTCTTTGCGTGAAAAGAATCTCCAATTGCTACCTGAATTTTCATAGCGATTGCAGTACCTTCTCCATGCTTGCCTTCAAGCATCTCCCTTTCGAACTTTGTCAGTTCCACAATTCTGCCTCCTTGTAAGAATGTATTATTTTGCAGCACCTTCTCAAATTTCATAAACTTTAAAGAAACTAAAGCTATATTCACGCACCATTCAACCTGTATACAGGTTGAAATATAAAAGTGCTTTCATTTGTTAGAAATTCACTATGCCAACCATCGAATCAATGTGATAATAATCTGTTCAACTAACTTTATAGATGAAAATCCGGATCTTTCAATACATTGTTCTCCGCAAATAGTATATGCTCAGCCAATAAACGCTTAACTTTCTCTTCATCTTTCTCTCTGATTGACTGAATAATGTCCAAATGCTGCTGAATTGTAACTGCTTGATAAGGAAATTTGCTGATAGATAAAGCTTGGATTCTTTGAATCCTTTGACGGATACTATGCATTATGTCCTGCATAATTAAGTTATCTGACTTATCCAAAATCATAGCATGAAGCTTATGATCTGAACCTGCCAAATCCTCGTATGAAACCTCGATTCCATCTTCCAACTTCTGTTTGCTTTCAATCCAACTTTTTTCCATTTCGGCCAGATCTTCTTCTGTTACATTTTTTATGAAGGATTTAACTGCGGCACACTCCAGCGCAGAACGGACTTCGAACAACTCATGGACTTCCCTTGTTGTAATATTTCGTACAAATATTCCAATTCCGTTGTGAATTTCAACTAAACTCTCACTGGCCAGTATTTTTAAAGCTTCCCGCACTGGCGTCCTACTCATGTTAAGCGCTTGAGCAAGCACGTTTTCACTTAAAAATTCACCAGCTCTGATTTCATTATAAATAATCATATGCTTTATGGAATCATAAGCTATATCAGTCAGGTTCTGTGCTTTTTTTTTCGGAATGACTAATTTTGTTTGTCTGGTCAAAGTATTACCTCCTCGGATTTGACTTTGAAATATTATCCGAAAAAAGCACTTTTGTCAATTTAAACCATATACAACCCACATAAGAATTTGAATTTTCTGAATATACTACCTGTATACAGGTTACATCTAATAACTAAATATGTCAATCAAATTTTCGACTTTAATAAATTAAACCGATGATAACTCAATCTAATTCTTAACCGACTGACAGAAAATCATACAGGAATATATCGTCACTTCGTGTACAATCATTCAAAACCCATTTCGGTTACGCCATTGAAAAAAATGTAAACCTCCTTACTGCACTTTAATTTTTTACACTACTCACTTCCTCCTCCACACACTCACCCTGCCAGCCTTCACCTTAAATTCCCCGAAACCGTCCTCACGGATGACCACAGCATCTTCGACATTACCGAGACAATCCCCATAACTTTGACCCGCCTGGTCTTCCCCGACAAACATCGGGATAACGCCATTCTCTTTGGTACTTAAAATTACCGCCAGCTTTTCAGGGTGTTCAGGGGTACCGAGTCTCACCCAGCCAATCCTATTCGGATCTTCAAAATAGTCGGCTTGGTCTCCGTAGGCGGCTTCGCGTCTTGATTTCATCAGAAGATCAATCTGATCCTTCAATCCTTCAAAAGGCGTCTGACCCCCGGATCCAAAATAGTCACCGAAAAAGACGCAGGGATAGCCCTTTTCTCTGAGCAGGATCAGTGCGTAGGCATGCAGCTTGAACCAGGGCTCCACCCAGGACTGCAGGGCTTGTCCCAGTTGAGAATCGTGATTGTCCACAAAGGTGACAGCACGTTCAGGAAATTGTTCTACGATTGAATTATTAAAAATCGTCCTCAAGTCATAGGCCTCTCCTTTGATGGAGGCTTCATAGAAATTAAAGTGCAGACCTACATCAAATAGATCAATCTTATGTCCCGTTTTTTCAAGGTAAGTCTTCTTAACTTGGAAATCCGTAACCCAGTATTCACCCACCATGTAAAAGTCTCTTCCAAATTTCTCAGTGAGACGTTGTCTAAAAACATTTATGAAAGCCGTATCAATATGCTTCAGTGCATCCAGGCGAAAACCGTCTACACCTGTTGTATTAATAAGCCATTCTGCCCAAGTGATGAGTTCTTCAACCACCTCCGGATGCGCATGATCGAGATCTGCATGCATCAAATAGTCATAATTGCCGTACTCATAGGAGACACCCAGATTCCATCCTTTATTCTCCCCAAGGATTCGGAAAATACCTTTTTCGCTATCCCGCTGATTATAATCCACCCCGTTGAAATGATTAAAATTCCATTTAAACGCAGAATATTGGCCATTTCTTCCCGGAAAATCAAAACCGGTCCAGCCCTCAATGTCCCTCGGGGCCTCAAGCTCTGACTTTCGATCTTCCGGTTTGACTTTCACCGCCATAAAGGTTTCCGTGTGGTCCGCCCCGGCTTTATGGTTCATGACCACGTCCGCATAAACCTGGAGACCGTTTGCATGCATTGCCTCAATCATTTGAACAAGTTCATCTTTGGTTCCGTATTTGGTTCTCACGGTGGTCTTCTGATCAAATTCACCCAAGTCATAAAGGTCATAAATGCCGTAACCAACGTCATTTGAGCTTGTGCCCTTACAGCAGGGCGGAATCCAGACGGCTGAAAAGCCTGCTTCCTTTAATGATCCAGCCAAATCTTTCAATAGATTATAATACTGTCCGACATTTGGAAGATACCATTCGAAGGCCTGTAGCATTATGCCGTTTTCCATTACGATCCCCCTACAAACTTACATTGTCAAACTCCAAAACCATGTCATACCAAGTTGGAAGTGAAACCGGGTGTCTGACACCGAGTTTCATCCACTTGTCGGCCACGCGGAAACCGGGTGTCTGCGGCTTCCGCCTATCAACCCTCAGTTTCACACCTCACACACTCAGCACCTTTCGCTGCAGCCAGTAAGCCTCCCCTGGTTTAAGAATCAATAGATCAATAGGTCCACCCACGGTTTTCAGACGGTTCTGAAACTTCATGGTGTCCACCGTGGTGCGGATGGCAAACTCGGCAAAATCCACGGCATCCTGGAGGGTGAAATAGTTCCAGGAAATGTCGTGGGCTTTGAAGTCGACGGTGCTGCCATCGGGTTTTTTAATCTGAGCTGGGCTCAGGAGTCTGGCCAGAACATCCACTTCACCGGACCAGGACGCGCCCTGATTCTCCGTGCCCTCCCGCTTGGCGCGCTTCGACTTGATATTGACATTCCACAGCCTTTTTTCATAGGCTGAGCCAACCTTCTTATACCCCGCTATGAAAAAATTGGAATTCGGCACATTGTCAAAGCGGTTGAAATAGGTAATCAAGGCTTCAGGTACCTCATCTATATCTGTCTCAGGCCCCATGCTTTCGCGAATAAACGCCTCGATATACCCTGTCAGCGGTTTGTTGTCTATGGAGACTTCCCCACAGACGGACAGACCAATCTGATTGGGACACAGGAAGGTCTTGTACGTCGTATCTGTCGTGTGAATCCCCAGCGTCTGGACCTTCTTCTCTTTGGTTTCCTCCATGCGATTATAGGTGGAACGGCTGTCGCTGGCCAGCACAATCCCCTCTCCAACGAAAACGCAAACAATTAATGACATAGGTTCCCTCCTCAAATGGGCACGTAAAATCCGGTCACAGACCTTACTCCATTCTGCCCCACTTCATTTCGACACCGTCAGCATCGTATTTTTTCCGTTTTGCGGTGAGTGATTCAATATCGACCCGGATCACGACGGTCCTCGCCATCCCGCTTTCCGCCGCAGCCTCAAAATAGGGCATATTGAGGGGTGTGAGCTTCTCCGAAATCGCCCTGAGTCCCTTCAGTTTTTCTTCGTGGGACGTCACAAAGACTGCAGTTCCAGTGAGAATGGCGGATTCAAATTCCGTTGTGAACTTGTTCGCTACCACAGCTGAAACCTGATTTGCGGCCTTCAGCGCTTCAAATTCCTCCGGCTGAATAGGCTCCGGAATGTGGGTGTCCCCCACAAAGACCATGGTGACTGCGCCATTGAATTTCAGGTTGTCAATCTTTCTGCCCTCAGGCGCGCTGTGCAGATAAATGCTGTCACCCACCCTTGCCGGTGAGACTGGCACCGAATAAGGGATCCCGTCTTCGCCGATGGTCGTTAGAACCCCAAATCGCGCCTTATCTATCACATAAAGTCCAAAGCTTCGGTCCATTTCGCGGTCCTTGCGCCTCATAATTTCCCTCCTGATATGCTTAAGCTTTGTGGTGTGTAGACGGGTGACCATCGGCAAAAAACCTTTAAAAGTGCTGACTTCACAAAGGATCGCCACATTGATATGGCATCTATACCCATGTCTTCGAATTTCTATTCGATAATCGCGGGAAGTGGGCGTCCAGTGATCTTCAAATAAGGGTATAAATAGTTTATATAGGTGAAGGGGGGAGCAAGATGCTGCAGCTGGAGAATTTGAGTTTAAAAGATGGCAGTTCCATGCCGAGGCTCGGCCTTGGAACCTGGTTTTTGGGCGAACAGTTCCGTTATCAGTCCAGAGAACTGCAGGCGGTCAAGCGCGGCCTGGAACAAGGCATCCGCATGATTGACACCGCCGAGATGTATGGTGACGGCGGTGCGGAAACCATCGTGGGCAAGGCGATTCAGGACGCGGATCGCGCACAGCTTTACTTAGTGTCGAAAGTCTACCCCCACAACGCGAGTGAAGGAAAAATTGCCAAAAGCTGCACTGAAACGCTGGAGCGGCTCGGGACCAAATATCTGGACCTCTATCTCCTTCACTGGCGGGGCGGCGTACCGCTGCAGGAAACCGTGGAGGGCATGGAGGCACTGATAGCCAGGGGGAAGATCAAACGATGGGGTGTCTCAAACTTCGACCTGGCGGATATGGAAGCGCTGTTTTCCGTCAAGGGCGGCGATAAATGCGCGGTGAATCAGGTCATGTACCATTTGGGCTCCCGCGGGATTGAGCACAGTCTGCTGCCTTGGATGAAAGCCCACGGCGTGGCGCTGATGGCCTATTCCCCTCTGGCACAGGGTGGTACTCTGAAAAAAGAGCTGGTCTCAAATCCGGTCATTCTGTCAGTTTGCGCCAGAAACCGCATCAACTTTCATCAGCTGATGCTCCTCTTTGCCCTTCGGGATCCGCAAACGGCGGCCATTCCGCGCACCTCAAACCCGGCCCATGTGGACGACCTGATTAAAGGCCTCTATGTTACACTCAGCAATGAAGACTGGGCCCGTCTGGACGAGGCTTTTCCGCCGCCGGACAAAAAAGTGCCGCTGGATGTAATCTGAATTAATTTTCATACACAACTTTGGGAGGAGTTTTATGAAACTGGAATATACCACCAAGCATCTGGACGGCATGGCCTTTGAAATGACTTTGGATGGCCATCATAAACTGATCATGGACTCAGATGATGACTTTGGCGGCAAAGATCGCGGCCCGCGGCCAAAACAGCTCCTGATCTCCGCACTCACCGGCTGTTCCGGTATGGATGTCGTGTCAATCCTGAACAAAATGAAAGTCGAATTTACCAGCTTTGAAATGAAAGTTGAAACGGAAATGACCGAAGAGCATCCTAAGACCTATTCGAAAATCCATATGATTTACGAGTTTACCGGCAAAGATCTGCAGGCTTCCTTCAAAAAGATTGAGAAGGCCGTGGACCTGTCACAAAATCGCTACTGCGGCGTCGCCGACATGCTGGGTAAAGCCGCTGTGCTTACCAGCGAAATTCGTTTGATTGAAGGCTAGAAGAACGTGCCAGGCATCATCTGGAAGTGGGAGCCTGGTACGTTCTTTCTTTTTTTGCCCTTGATCCCTTGTCCCCCCTCATTTCACGTCACTGCGGATGCCAGGAAGCAAGGTGTTGACCCCGATAGACGTTTAAAACTTCGTTTACCCTAACGAGAATTTGCAAGTTGTCGCAACAACCGGCCATGCATAGAAATGAGTCCCAGTAACCCTCTTCCTGCCCCTGACGCCGCGCCACATTTTGTCCTCAAACAAAAAAACAGCACCGCGGAAGTCCATACTGCAACTTCCGCCGCGCTATTCTATACCTTAATCTTTTAATAAAATCTATTTTATCAGCTTCGACAATTTCTTGAACTCTGGCGTCCCTGACAGCTTCAACAAATCGAACATCAGCGTTTCAGTATTGCTGACGACCGCCCCCATCTCTGACATGAGCGCGAGCCCGTTGCGATAATTTTCCTTCGTACGTGAGCAGACCCCGTCCTTGGCAACAAAGACATAATAGCCCTTGGAGAGAAGATCCCGAACAGTCTGATAAACGCAGATATGCGTCTCCATACCAGTAATGATGACGCTTTTGCGGTAAGTGGATCTCAAGTATTCCTCCACCTCAGGGGTCAGGCCGCAAAAAGACATTTTTTCGAAGACCTTGGTTTTGTCTTCGTCAAGATGAACCTTCTCAACAGTTTTGCCAAGCCCTTTTGGATACTGTTCAGTGACAATTATAGGCATATCAAAAGCTTCTGCGGTCTCGATAAGGATATTGGTGCTTTTCACCACATCATGGCCGTATTTCATGGTCGGGACGAGCTTCTCCTGAATATCAATGACCATCAGTACTGCATCCTCATGCTTTAAGTTATATTTTGTCAACATGACTTTCAACCACCTCACACAAATTGTTGTACCCACTTTACTAAAAACAGAAGAAAAAATCAAGGCCGTCCAAAAACAAGGCAGAAGGTGCCCAATAGGCGACACCTTCTGCCGGAAATATCGATGCTTATGCGCCTATTACTGATACAACCCCGTGGCTTAGCGCAAAGATCAGCACTGCAGCTATGAGATTACCAACCAGAATGGCAGGAAACGCCCATTTAAAGCGCATATCCAGAAGCGCCGCCGCGAGGCTGCCGCTCCAGACCCCAGTCCCAGGCAGTGGAATCGCCACAAAAACCAAAAGTCCCCATGCCCCGTACTTCTGAATCTGTCCGCTGTTGTTCAGCGATCTATGAGTCAGTTTATGAATTACTTTTTCAAAAGTCTTCGTCTTCTTCAAAGCATTGAAAACAGGACGAATTGTGAAAAGGATAAACGGTACAGGAATAATGCTCCCAATAAAACTGAGCAATGTCGCGTGAAGCGGTGACAACCCAAGTGAAATCCCCACCGGTATGGCACCCCTCAATTCAATGACAGGCATTGCCGCCGTCAACAGAACCGTCATCTCAATAGATATAACATTAATGAGCTCTTGAATCAATCCACTCAACTCCAGCATAAAAATAAAAGGCCTTTGTCAGGCCTTTATTAGTATACCAGAAATTTGGAGGATCTTCTTATAATATTTTCAAATTGTTACAAATCTATGGTAGTATTAACTTCTAATCCACATCAACACATCAGCACATCAGCACTCAAGTACTTTTAATACAGGGGGTCCTTCATCATGAAAAGAAAATTTGCACTGTTAATATTGGTCGCGGCCGTCATTGCTTCTGCCGCTGGCTGCGCCGGCATCAGGGACGCCATGGCGAAAATCAAAGGCGATCTGATTGGCCAACGCTTCGTCATTTCGGTCTACGACGATTACGCTGACAAAACACTCGAAATCACAGGCAGCAAAATAACCGTAGGCCTGCTCGAAAACTCCGCCAATTTCAGCGTGGAGAATACGGGATTTGAATCCGAGGTCATCGAAATCACCGTCAATGGCGACCAGATGTTTCAGGTCGGCAACACCGTCATCTTCGCGGAAGAGGGCCTTGACATGGTCAAGGACTACGCTGTACCTGCCGAAGTCGGCGGCGGCCAGGGCGGCGGGTTTGTACCCTTTGACCGCTTCGTCAACGACATCAAAAACCAGATTGGCAAGGACAAGACCATCATCATTTCCAGCCAAATGGGCATTCCCATTGGTGTCTATCAAGGCAAAGAGGTCTTCGTGACCGTCCCTGACGATCTGCCAAAGATGACCCGTCTCAACATAGACGGCAAGAGCCTGTATATCCACAGGGCGAACTACATCATCATGGATTCAAATTTGCTGAATTAGAGCCAAAAACGACCGCGCGAGTCTTATTCGCGCGGTCGTTCCTATTTTGGGGTCCAGCATAAGTCTCTTCCAGTGTAGTTATGTACCTACCACTTGCCCTTGCTGGCGTGTTTTGCCAGTTCAGCTTTGCTGCGCTCCTTGATGACCCAGGCGTCGTCGTGAGCCTTTTTGAAATCTGAGACGCAAGTTGGGTCGAGGTTGAGGGCAATGCCTTCCTTAGCAAGATCCTTGATCTTCATAGCAAGACCAATGATGGCCATGTGGATGTCGTTCGTGCGGTCGGAATCGAAGATCTTCTTGGCGTCCTCATCAGAAAGCTTGACGGCCTGTTCCTTTGGCGCGCCGCATTTTGGGCACACTTCATAAGGCTCATCGCCTTCATGAAGGTACCCACAGGCTGTGCATTTCCATAACATGATGATGATCCCCTTTCTTAGGCTGACCCGCGTCTTTCAGAACCGGGTTTTTGCCGATGGTTTTTGATAGCATTATTCTTTTACCCGATTTCGCCAGCTTCAACCTACTCGTCCGAAATGTCCCCGATATTAGCGGCGGCTTTGATTTGGCTGATGCTGACCATAGGCAGACTCGCCTCTGGTATTTCGCTCTGTTCGGCCATTTTAATGGCGATGTGTCGAAGCAGCCCGCCGTTGTTGGGGCGGATGAAGGTTTGAAGGGCGTCGAGGTTGGAGTTCAGACAAAAGATGACGAGGCGGTCTCCCACATTCAGAACGGTGCTCCCATTCGGGACGACAGCCTGATGGTTGTGGATCATGGCGCCAATCACGAGGCCCTTTGGCAGGTTGAGATCCTTTATTTTTTCGCCGACGCAGGCTAAGTCCTCGTGAATGATGATTTCGACGACTTCGGCCTGGCCCTCGAGGAGCATTGTGGCGGCGACGATCTGGCCGCCCCTGGCATATTTGAGAATCTCCGCAATAGAGGTATCCGTAGGATTTAGGGCAAAATCAATGTTGAGTTTGCCAAGGAGATTGAGGTAACCAAATTTAGTAACCTTGGAAATAACGATGGGAACACCCTCCTGCTTGGCCATCAGGGCCATCAGCAGATTATGCTCATCATAGCCGGTGACGCCAATAAAGGCATCCATTTGTGGCAGATCTTCGTCGTCCAGGAGCTGGATATCCGTGCCATCCCCGTGGATAACGATTGAATCCGACAGCGTAGTGCTTAGGTACATGCAGCGATCCCTGTCCTGCTCAATGATCTTGACTTGAACGCCGAGTCGAAGCAGCTGCCGGGCCAGAAAAAACCCAATTTTCCCGCCGCCTAAGATCATAACTTTCTTGATTTGGCGGGTGTCCACGCTGATCCTGTAACGCTTAAGAACCTCTGTGACGCGCGGGCTCTTGCCAATAATGTACAGGAGGTCCTCCGACTCAATCACCGTACTGCCATCCGGAATTAAAACCTGGCCATTGCGTTTAATGGCCGGAATCAACAGCCCTTGGATATTTTCCGCCCTGCGCAGTTCCTTGACTTGTTTTCCAATAAGGCCAGGCATCCGGTTCGCATAAATGTCCATCATGACGAGCTTGCTGCGTTCAAAATCCCCGGACTGAAAGCGATAACCCTTCATAAGAAAGCGCGTCATTTCCTGGGCAGTGGCCAGGTCAGGATTGACGACCTGATCAATCCCCATGTCATTCATCAAATATTCCTTTTGCCGGACATTCTCTGGCTTTCGGATTCTGGCGACTACTTTTTTGACGCCATGCTTTTTCGCCAGGTAACAGGCAATGGTATTGGTTTCATCACTGCTGGTGGCAGCGACAAACATGTCAAAAAGACCGGCGTCGAGCTCCCTGAACAGCCGGCTGTCGAGGCCATTCCCCGTGATCGCCATCACCTTCAGATGGGACCGGACGTGCTCAATGGCCTCCTTATTCGTATCAATGATAGTGACCTCAATGCATTCCTTGTCCATAGTCTCGGCTAACCGATACCCGAATTTTCCCGCGCCTACGATCATGACCTTCACTTGGTCTCACCGTCCCCTAATAGTACATTTATTACTTCTAATAGTACATTTATTACCCTAATAATTTCATCTCAATTTTGATAATCTAATGTGTAGGATATTGAACTCATTATAATCTTTGTATGAAATTTTATCCATAGGTATATTTGGGTATCAAGGTTGTAAATATCGCGACAGTAGAACTGATCCATCGTTTGACTGGCGCAGCGTGCGCATATTGATCAGAGTTGGCGCAGATGACTATCGGCATAAGTATTTAAGGATGTCCGGAATACCCACAAAGGAGGCTCAATCAACCCATGACAACTCAAAATTCCCATTGTTTAAAGGGACGGATCACGCGTGGGCTCAAAGCGCGAACCACAATTTTTGCTTACATACTGCTGGCCGCCCTGACGCTGAGCGGCTGCCAGCAAAAAAACCTTGCGCCCGCTCCGGGAATCGAACAACCGGCAGGAGACGTTCCTGCAGCTCTGGAGCAGGAGCTGCAGGTGCGGGAAGACCTGTTAAAGGAACTCTTGGCCGGCTATACCTTTTATAAGGGCACAGCCACAATTAAGGACGACTCGGTGATCAGCAGCGAGACGGAGCGCGACAAATTAAACGGCTCAGGGGAACATTATTTGACCTCTGATGAGGTGCTGGTCTACGATCCAAAAACAGAGGCGGTTTATCTGATTGCCCGGTCCATGTACTATATTGGCGAAGACAGCTTTACATTCACGGACCTGCCCACCGGCGTCTCAACCCGAAGCACGCAGTATTACAGCGGCGAGAATCACGAGTACTACGGCACCGGCATTCTGGTGAAAAAGGAACTGATGGGTGCCACGGCCACTGCCGGCGGTTCAGGGTCAAGCACCGAAAAAGCCTCGGATTACGAGTTGGTTTTCACAAACAACCCTGTCCGCATGCGTCCTATGGATCGGGTCATCCTAACAAATCCCCCGCCACACAAAACCTATTGGGTAACCTTGAGCTCACCGGCAGTGGACTCTGTGCTGGTCAGCGGCGTGACCAATCAGCCGGAGGAGGTCCCCTATGAAGTCCTGAATCTGATGCCAAATTTGCCGGATATTACGTTTAATAGAACCTACAACCACGGCCTTGACAGCTATGCCCAACTGACTAACGGCTTCTATGGCTATCCCAGCGGATACTTTGAATGTGAGTATACTGAAGTCACTGTCGAAGAAGCATTAGAGGCAGCGGAGGAGATCCGCGACGCGCAGGAATCGCAAAAGGCTTATGAAGCCATGGCTGAAAACCAGCCCGAGGCTTGGAAAGAGACCGCGCGGCTGGGAGACGCTTTGGCAGGTGCGGCGGATGCCTCTGCCGGGATTCAGGAAATTGTGACGCGCGCGGCCGGCGAAGGGGTCCTGAGCGGCGGCGATTCGAATACCATTTTGCGAGCAGCGGACGCTTTGGTTTCAGACCCGGAAGTGACGCGTCAGCTCGAGCGAATGGATCCTCTGCCGGAAGGCGCTTCTGTCAGCAGTCAGGAGCAGACCAGTAATCAGCCGGAAACCAGCGGTACACCGCGTAAATTGGAAGGGGTCGTCCTGGAGGCCTCTGGAGAAACCGGTGCAGGTCCGGAGCAGCAAAGACTGACTTCCACCTGCGCTGCTGCCCTGCCTGAGCTGGAAGGCGCATTTCAGGCTTATGCGGATGCTGCGCGGTCGTTCTCTTCAGGGTTGTCTGAATTGAGGGCTATGGCGCCAATTACCGCGGATACAGATGCTGACGCAGTCCTTGTGATTCTTGAGGATCTGTTTGGCGCGGCGGAAAGCCTTGAGAAGGCTGACTCACGGACTGAAGCGCTGCTGAATCCGCTTCACACGGTTCTCAGCAGACTAAACCGTCAAGGAGAGGCGCCTTCTGAGGTTAAATATGAACGCTTGAATACGCTGTTTAAAGTCTGGGCTGGCGACGCTTTCTTAGACTCAGAACCGGGGAGCGCGCCAAACGTCAATCTCGAGGAAGGGACAACGCTTCCATCCGGATACCCAGTGGAGGTTGTGCCGCTTCCGAAAAATGCGAAACTGATCATCTCTGAAGCCCTTCCGGATTCAGAAGGTCAACCCTCCGGCTACACCTTGACACTGAAAACCAGCGCTGCACCATCTGAGATCGCAGCCTATTACACCAGCGTCTTCAGCGCTGTGGCAGGGGTCGAGACTACAAAAATGGGCGACATGACCATCTTTTCAGGCCAGCGCCTGGGCTTTGAATTCTCAGTCATGGTCACCGCCAACAGCATGGGCGGCACGGAACTGTCCATGGTTCAAATCTCTGTTATGGCGGAGTAAAAAATTGCGGAAGACGGTTTCTGCAGGCCAAAGTCTCGTGACACCGTCTTCTGCTTCCATAGCACCTCTCAAACCTGGTCGGCGATTTCCCATCAACTTTCTTTTCTATTTTATTAAATTTACACATGAAAAATGGTCCTGTTCAGGTCAGAGTATTTCAACCTGTCACAGCACCATTTTTTATTTGCAGAAATTGAGTTTTCAGGACTTACTCGGAAACTTGTTCTGACACTTTGGACACGTCACCATTAGCTTGCCCTTCCCTCGTGGCACACGCATCATGGCTTTGCACTGTGGGCATTTGACATATTTATGCATCTTCGCCTCTTCAGCCCGCATTTTGAGGCGCGTGGCGAACCTATAGGATCTCCCGTAGAGTGGGCTGAAAAGAATCGCGAACTTGTAGTTTTCGAGCCTTCGCTTCTCCACGTTCCTGGACAGGATCCTGAAGAGGGCATATCCGAGGGGCAGATACCCGACGAATACCAGAAATTCCAAATTGGCCGCTTGTCCTATCAGGCTCAGGGCCAGTGATGTGACAATCAGAAATGTAGACAGCTGATCGCCGCCGTTTCTGCCCGTCATGAACTGTATGACTTTGTCTTTGAATTTCAAGCAGGATCATTCCCATCTTTATGTTTTATTTTCAGGCGGTTTCGTGGCTGACTATGTCGTCCTCAAGCTTTTTTGGTTTGCCGATGGTCACTCAACCCCCACTAAACAAGCGCCACAATCCCCAGCATTACCGCCACCGAGACGATCAGTGCCCCAATCAGAAGTGGCGCATAGAGCTTGTACTGCGCATAGAGCTCATTGGTGGTGACCCCCATAAGCTGCAGCGTAAAGGCCTGGCAAAGGTGCAGCGGCGAGAAAAAATAGCCAATAAACGCGCATCCAAAGGCAAAATAAGTGTAGATGTGGAGCATCCCCAGGGATGCCCCCAGCTCAGAAATTAAAGGCAGCGTGACGGCCAGCGAGGCAACGCTGTATCCCGTGATGTACCCAATCAGAAGGGACGTAAAGAAAATAACGGCAAAGACGGTCAAGATACTTCCGCTGGCACTGAACAGCGCGTTGACCAGCCCCATCAGGTCCTCCATGTGGATGATGACATCCTTCATGACCAGCACCGCCATGACGGTCAGCACAATGTGACCGTTGAAGGATTTTTTCCCAATCTTCACGAAGTCCTTTTTATCACTTAAGATATACGCCATGGCAAGACTTGCAAGCATGGCTGCATAAAACGGTATGCCAAAGATGAGATTAATCAGGACGCAAATGTAAATAGGCGAGCTGTAAACGAGCAGATCCTTGAGATCCTTTAGCCGGGGCCCTGATTTTTCAACGGTTTGAACTTTAACCTCTTTCAGAAACAGCTGATGACCCAGGAGCAGCATGGCTGCGATCATGACAAGGTTCAGCCCTATGATTTTGTAGATGTTAAGCTCCGGCAGTATGGAACCAATGACCAGCAGAGACGTTGAAAATGGCAGCACAAACATGGCCACATGGCGAAACACCAGGTTGATGGCCGCACGCCGTGCCGGGATGATCCCCAGCTCTTCCCCAATGGTGTTGACAAACGGCGCGGACAGCATGGCGCCGCCCGGTACAATAAGTACTCCGATCAGTGCCGGGATCAGAATGATGGAGACCTTCTTATTGCCGGTAATCCTTTGAAGTGTCTCAACGACCCGCTCCAGAAGACCGTAGTGCTTCATCAGCCCACCGAGGATACTGACCATGGCGACCACTAAAATGGTGTTCAGCGACGAGGTCGAGGTAAACAGGGATCTCAGGATTTTTAAGATGGCTTCACCGCCAATCCCCGAAAGCGCGCTGAGAAAGGCAGCCGTGATGAGCAGTGTGTAACTCAGTTTGACTTTCTTTCGGATTAAAATTGGGATCAATAGATAGGATAGAATAACAACAATGAGTTGTTTCATTTAAACCTCTCTTCATGAAAAAAATTGGCGCTAAAAGAAGCCAGAACTTTGACCTCAGCTACGCCAATTACATTTCATTATATTAATCAGCAGGATTACTCTAACGCCTTTATTAGATTACAGATTAATCATGCAAATGTCCATAGTTATTCGTAAAATTCCACATCTTGATATGCATTTATAACATGTTTCATCTAGTCCGTGCTTGATGACAACAGAGAAATCCGGTAATCTGACCCGGATTCCTCTGTTGAACACCTGTACGACTATTTAATATAAGTTATTGTATCCTGGCGTTCACCTTCAAGAATGTAATCAATTCCGCCAACTGTTACAGAATTGACTTTAAAAGTAAATGTCAGAGTTCCTCTTTTGTACTTAATTTCATTGGAAACCAGCGTTACACTTCCTGTTGTGTCAGTTGTCCCAGTGTCGGAATCTGACGTCGCGTCAGACCAGACACCTTTAACGGAAGCATTTGGAATGCCGGTAGTTACTGTTGCAGTAGCTTTGACAAAAATGTTTTTCCCGACAGATCTTGTGGATGTACTCATAGTAATTTGAAGTTGAGCTGTCTGATCAATGACAATCAGATCAACCTTCGCAGTAGCTGTGCTGCCATTTCCGTCTGAAACGGTATATTCAAAGCTGTCCTCACCGCTAAAGCCGGCTTCTGGTGTATAGCTGGCCTTGTTGGCAGCGATGCTGACCGTTCCATGTGTCGGTTTAACAACGGATTCAAGGATCAGAGAATCCCCATCCAGATCGCTGTCATTAGCTAAGACATCAATGATATTTCCACTGCTGTTTTGCGCTACAGTCGCTGAATCGCTGTTAGCAATTGGCGCGTCATTGACATTGGTCACTGTAACAGAAACCGTGGCGCTGTCCGTGCCGCCTTTGCCATCGCTAATCGTGTAACTGAAGCTGTCAGCACCATAGAAATTGGCTTTTGGTGTATAACTGATGCTGGAGACGTTAAAGCCAACAGTACCATTTGCCCCTTGTGTCACGCCGATGATGCTGATGGTGTCGCCATCAGGGTCGGTGTCGTTGGAAAGGACGTTCAAAGAATTGCTGCCACTGTCTTCACTGACGCTGTAACTGTCATTTACAGCATTTGGAGCGCCATTGACACTTGTGACTGCAATCGATACAGTCGCTGTGGCGCTTCCGCCTTTTCCGTCCGAAATGGTATATTCAAAGCTGTCTAAGCCGCTGAAGCCAGAGACTGGCGTGTAGCTGGCCTTATTGGCAGCGATGCTGACCGTTCCATGCGCTGCCTGTGTGACAGATTGAAGTGTCATTGAATCTCCGTCAAGGTCGCTGTCATTAGCGAGAACATCGATTGAATTATTTGTGCTGTTTTGGGCAACAGTCGCTGAATCGGCGTTAGCAATTGGCGCGTCATTGACATTGGTCACTGTAATAGAAACCGTGGTGCTGTCCGTGCCGCCTTTGCCATCGCTAATCGTGTAACTGAAGCTGTCAGCACCATAGAAATTGGCTTTTGGTGTATAACTGATGCTGGAGGCGTTAAAGCCAACAGTACCATTTGCCCCTTGTGTCACGCCGGTGATGCTGATGGTGTCGCCATCAGGGTCGGCGTCGTTAGAAAGGACGTTCAAAGAATTACTGCCACTGTCCTCACTGACGCTGTAACTGTCATTTGCAGCGTTCGGAGAAGTGTTTGGCGTAATTCCTGGCGCATAAGGAATATTGATATTACCTTGCCATAAGAAATATGGATAGGAGGCCCCGGTTTTTATCTGCCAAAGATCAGTAAAATTCCAGCCAGGAAAGCTTGACGCTTGAACCATTTGCGTTGTCGTAAGACCATTGCCTCCTGAAGATCTGGTAAGGCCACTTGTCGTCATATCCCAATAACTGTCCGTCACTGTGCTGGAGTTACTGGCGCCAATTAACCCCCCCACAGCATAACCGCCGCTGGAAGTGCCCGTGGAATAGCATCCTGTCACTGTGCCGTTATCCATTAAACCAACAAGGCCGCCAACGCCGCCGCTGCCAGAAACATTGCCTCTGGCATAACTATTGTAAATTGCTGCATTGGTACTTAAGTGACCGACGAGTCCGCCAGTCAGTGAAGAGGTATTGGTGACATTTCCAAGAGCGTAACTGCTGCGGACGGTGGAACTATTGCAGACAATACCAATGAGACCTCCTACCCATTCGCCGGCACCTGATACATTGCCTGTCGAGTAACAGTTAGATACAGACGTTCCGTAGTTGATGTTTCCAATTAGTCCGCCTACCTCTTGGGAAGATCCTGTGACTGTGCCGGTAGTATAACAATTTGAGATGACCGAAGCCTGGTTCGTACTGCCAACCAGACCTGCCACTGCACCTGTCCCAAAGACATCGCCGGTAGTGTAACAGTCGTCAATTCGTGTTCCATCATAGATTGACCCAATTAAACCCCCTGTATCGAAGAAGTTGCCTGTTACTCTCCCACTCGCATGACAGCCTGAAATATAGCTGCTGTATGCTGCGCCTATCAGACCACCGCATCGCAGTGAGCTTCTTATGACCATTTGGCCGACGACAACCGCCGAGGAGCTGCAGTCAATTACATTGCAGGTTGGTCTGACAGTTCCAAGCAACCCTCCAACATTATATTCTGATTTGACATAGCCTGAGACATGACAATTTCTCACTGTTGAACTATAGACAAAGCCTGCCAATGCGCCAACATGACGATGACCAGAGATATTGACGTTGGAAAAATTGAGATTACTAACTGTACTTGAGCGTATGTAAGCGAAAAGCCCGACACCATCATCTGTTGGCCTGTTGCTGATAAGCCCGGATATTGTGTGATTATTGCCATCAAATGTTCCAGTAAATGGCATACTCTGTTGCGGATCCGGATCCCATTGTGTTCCGACAAACTCACCGATTGGCTGCCATCCTGAAGCAGTTACATAGGTAGTGTAGCCGGCGGATGATTCGTTTAGATCGTTCATTAAAATATAGTCTGCATTCATGTTGCTTCTTACATTGTAAAGATCTTCCCAAGTAAAAATTGCCGTCGGAATTTCCGCCGCGTGAACTGGAATACTTAATCCAAATAAAAGACATGCCGTTAAAATCAAGCTTATGCACTTTTTCATAATCATGGTCCCCGCCTCTTTCTTTTACTGGTTATCCCCCATCACAACCCAAGTATTATAAAAAAATATCTGACATTTGAATACCGATACATAGGCATCCTCCCTTTAAATCATCACGAATTTGTATTTATATACCCTTTTGTTTACATAATACTCGACGGAATTTCCTTAAAATCTTGTATACTTAATGGTTTTCAGAAGTGAATAACTATTACCTTAAAATCAAACATTAAGTCTTATATGTTCACATTATAAAAAAAGTGAAGTACAAATTGCGTACTTCACCCTTTCATAAATCCTTCAATTATTTGGATAGTAAATTGAACAGAATTTGTGCTATTTCAGCTCGAGTCATGAAATCTTCAGGATTTAAGTTATAGTTGTACCCAACAACAATACCTGAATTGACAAACGAAGCTATCGCTTCTTCAGCCCAATCCGCTACTTGATCCGCATCATTGAAACTTGAAAGCTGCAGATTCATAAATGGAGCTGGCACTTCCCCCAGGACCTTGAGCATATTGTGCAAAATAACCATCATCTCTTGTCTGGTTATTTCAAGCTCAGGTTCGAAGAGGTTTTGTCCAGTGCCGTTAATTAATCCAAGTCTTTTCGCTGTCAACAGCTCGTCTGTGTAATAGGTGTTGCCAGCATCATCAAAGTTGCCTATTTGTTGGTTGCCACTTAGTTTTTCCAGATCTGACGCATAAGTATTCATCAACATTACTACAAAATCAGCTCTGTTTAATTGAGTCTCTGGTTCAAATTTACTAGCACCTGTGCCAGAAGCAATTCCACGAGCGGCAACAAAGTCAACTGCATTTTTATACCAGGCTTGCTCTGTAACGTCTGCGAATGTTATAGGATTGTAACCAATCACAAATTCTGAAAAATGATTCGTTTCGAAAACAACTGATTTCAACTGCTCATCATAATTTCCAGTGACCAGTTGTAAAACGCCTTGATCTGAGAGGAAGTATAACACTATGGCTTCATGGTCTTCTCCAACTTTAGGTTCATATGGAATCACAACTGTGACGTGACCCTCACCAAAACTCGTAACTTTAGTTCCTCCCTTTGTGATTGTCAGTTCATAGACTGGTCTGTCCTTGACTAAAAGCTTGTCTGTTTCTGAAAGCTCGTTGTCCATTACCGCGCTAGCCGCTATGACGATTTCACCTTGCGTATTAACTGCGTCTATAACTTTTAGCGCATCATAGTCAAAAGTCATGGATATAAAAGGAGATGTTAATTTGAAACTTGCCTCTGATGACGTCACAAGTTCTTTTAAGTCCGTGGATTGAAGATTAAATTCAATGCCTTCAATATCACCGTTTACCTCAACTATGACCTCAATCAAATCTCCTTTTTCGTTACCCTCTGTACCCTTGGCTTTATCTAAAAGCGCATCCACGATGTCAGTTGAAATATCCGCAACTGCACTTCCGTTATTTATTACAGATGAAATTTCAGTTGAATTCACTGTGGATTGAAGGGTACTTTCCGTTGTTACTACTATTTCAGGTTCTGGTACAGTTATACTTCCGCCACCACTACTGCCACCGCTGCTGGTTTTCTCCTTAACTGTTACAGTGACAGTTGCCGTATCAGTTCCCCCATTGCCATCGCTGATGGTATAGGTGAAGCTGTCTGTGCCGGTATAGTTTGCATCCGGTGTGTAGGAAGCAGCTGAAGCTGTAAACGTCACAGTACCGTTTGAGGCTTCAGTCACACCAGTAACCACCAGCGTGTCGTCATCCAAATCAGTGTCATTTGCCAATACATTAATTGTATTGTTCACGCTGTCCTGATAAACGGTCCGTGTGTCATCAAATGCCATTGGAACATTATTGTCATCTAAAACTGTAACAAAAACCGTTGCTGTATATGTTATTTGTTCATTAGAAGTATCTGTTATCGTGTAACTGAAACTGTCATCACCATAAAAATCAAAATCCGGTGTATAGATAACCTCATTCGAATTGAAAGTAATTGTACCGTTTTCGCTATCAGTGACAGCAGTTATCGAATAAGATATCCCATTATTTGAATTTGAGTAAATGTCATTTGCCAACACATCTATTACATTTTCCGAAGAATTTTTATTTACACTCGATGTATCATTTTCAGCTACGTAATTATTGATTCTTATAAACACTACTGCAGTTTCAGTATTATCGCTTCCATCACTGACAGTATATTCAAAACTGTCAAATCCGTAAAAATCAGTCATAGGGCTGTAGGAAACCTTATTATCAGAGATCTCAACATCGCCATTGGCCGCTGCTGTTACAACGTCAATTTCCAATTGAGTACCTATGTCATTAAGCAAGACATCAATCAAATTCACAGCGCTGTCTTCTTGAATTTCAACGTTATCATAAACAGCATTCAAGACTGGCAAATATGGGATATAATCATTTTCTTGCCATAGCAGATATGGATAAGAACCAGATTCAATACCCCATACACTTCCGAAGTCCCACTCTGAAAAACTGCCTTGCTGCTGCATTTCATAACTGGTGAGGTAAGTCCCACTTGGTGAATCCTCCCTTCCGCTCGTTTCAATATCCCAATAACTATCAGTTACTGTCCCTTGTCGGATATCCCCAATTAAACCGCCAAGACTGTAAGGGCCAGCCGGACTTCCTGCTGAATAACTTCTTAAAATGGTTGCGCCCAGGACTTCATCATCTGATGGGTCGGTCTTATCATTTAAAAGCACACCTTCAACACTTCCGACCAAACCGCCGACTCCGCCGCCGAGACCTAAAATGTTGCCAAGCGCGTAGCTGTCAAGGATTACTCCGCCAGTACTCAAGTGTCCAACTAGTCCGCCGGTTAGTATTCTTCCATTTGAAACATCCCCGGTAGCAAAACTTTGTTCGACAACAGAATAGTTACAGACAATACCAACAAGCCCACCAACCCACGAACCGTTGCCAGTAACATCGCTTGTCGAGTAAGATCTTATGACATGAGAAAAATAATTGGTGTTTCCGATTAATCCGCCTACCTCCTGAGATGTAGCGAAAACTTCCCCAGTAGTATAGCAGTCCTCAACCACTGAAGCCTGGTTGGTGCTGCCAATCAAACCTCCAACTGCGCCTCTGCCAGAGACAGGGCCAGAAGTATGACATCTTATGATGAGTGAACCAACATAAGAGTTTTTATCATATTTATCATAATCATCTCCACCGACAATTGTTCCATAAATAGAACCTGCGAGACCACCTTGATCCATTGCGTCACCTTTTACAGTTCCGTTTGTGAAGCAGTCCTGTACCGTGCTGGTATGGACAGCGCCAAACAAGCCGCCGGTACGCAGTGATCCGCCGTCTACGCCATCGCCTTCAACATCAGCAATCGAACTGCAATTCTGAACGAGAGTGTTCTCTCTAATCGTTCCTACAAGCCCGCCTCCATTATGGCGCGTATTTAACTCGCCACTGGTTTCTATACCAGACAGCGTCGACGATCGAGTGTATCCGGCAAGAATACCGACATGTCTGAAACCCGATACAGAGGCATTTAAAATTTTAAGGTTATAAACCTCAGCATCATTTAAGTAGCCAAAAAGACCTTGACCGAAGCTATCATAAGATGGAGGGTCATCAGTAACATTAGTTCCTTCATAATATCGGTCAATAATTAAATCTGATATCGTGAAACCATTGCCATTAAATGAGCCTGTGAATGGAGAGCTTGAAGCGTCTGCATCCCATTCACCAAGTCTTAACCCATCAATATCAGCTGGAACAAATACACCTATTGGCGACCAGCCTCCTGCAACGCCAACATAGGTATCATAGCCATCTGTAGTTTGATCAAGATCGTTCATAAGTATGTAATCCAAATCCAATCCATCTCTTACGTTGTCGAGCTCCTCCCAGGTGGTAATCTGAATTGGATCAGCCGCATAAACCGGAGCAGAAAAAAGTATCAAAAGACAAAACACCATCAACAATTTATGACAATTTGTTTTTAACATTGATCTCACCCCTCTCAGATGTCTGAAGCGCCATGCTTTCTATCTATGCAAAATTATTCTGAAATGATAAAATCACTCAGTCCCTCATAACCCATTCCACCTTTTTATATGGCAGCTGATGTTTTTTTGTGTAACCCGACATTTAATAATTTCTTAATTTTTTAGAATTTATACCCCATATATTTACATAATACACTTTAATCAATTTATAATTATTTTATGCGCAACTACATAATCAGCCTCTTTAATTTGTTAACGAAACTACATAGTCATCGATCCAAGACTGATAATATAAATACCCTTCAATCAGGCGGTACAAGACTATTGAGCTAAATCGCAGATACTCATAACCATATTGTAACCAAAATTTCGACAATATATGTGTTGACATAACAACGCTTATAAATTAATATTATGTCAACATAAGAACTCCAGTAAGAAGTTGAACACTATCAATAGAAATTGAATATATCAAATCCATCATCATAGTCTGTTATAATTTCAGCAATTAATTTCAACGTGCGTGAGCATCACATACAATAAAAACTTCTACTGATAAACGGCAAACCAATCGAAAGATTGGGACGCAAAACTAAAGGGCCTGTTAAATGGCAGCCAGTTACCCAAGGGAAGTTTTTGTATTGTGTTGAAATAGATACAGTATTTAACAGTGCAGCAGCAATAACGCAAGACCATATTTTTTGTTTATTGAAATGTGTGGAAAGGAGAAGCAATTCAAGCAAGCCATTAATATGCTTATGGCCAAACCAGCAACATAACTTTCGAATTGGGTCATTGAAGCATCTTTTATTTGAGTAGAATACTTACAGCCAAAGGAGACCGACATATGATTAAGTTTAAGAAAAAATTAGCACTGCTCTTGACAGGAGCACTGATCCTGGGCATAATGCCAAGCCTTGCCTATACGACTCAATATACTGGCAGTTACGACTATTCTGTTACGAGCGCCACAAATTTCAGCAAAAGAATGAACTATGTTAAAAAGGACTGGACTGCACCAGTAATTTCGCTTAACGGCAGCAGTTATATCTCAATACTTGTTGGAGCATCCTATGTGGATGCTGGCGCGACTGCATATGACAGTGTCAGCGGACGAGTTACTGTCACAGCAACGAATACTGTCAACACACGTGTAGCAGGCAAATATGTTGTCAAATATACTGCATCTGATGCTGCTGGAAATATTGCATACGCATATAGAACTGTAGAGGTGAAGGCGCCTGCTGTAACCCAGCCTGTCGTCACCCAGCCATCGGCACCTACCTATCCTACTACCTCTACTACTAATTCCACATCTGCTTCAATTTCCACCAGCACTACAGCTTCTACATCAACTGCAGGCCAGTCCAGCACTTTAGCTACCAGTACAGCAGACGCCACCATGAAAAAAGTTTATCTAAGCAGTTTTTCCAATATCTCTGGAAGTCTCAAGGAATTCACCGGCAGTATTGGAGCAGGTTCCAGCGTTCTGACGCTTTCTACCTCCGCCCATGACTTTAAAGTTGGACATGGCATTGCCATTAAGAGCGCTGGTAATAACAAAGAAACCAATTATTGGCTGATCACAACTGTTAAAGCGGTTGATGGAAATAAGCTTACCCTTTCAACAAATGCATCCACTTCTGCTTCCGGCGTCATGGTTCTTCATGATGACACTAAAGCGGTTAATAGTGCTATTTCTTCAGGCAATGCAATCTATTACTTCGATATTCCACAAATGAATATCAAGGGGCTGAGCCTGAAAAGTAACGCGATTTATGACGGCATGGGTAAAGCGGTCCTCAATCTGCCGGTAATCTACTCCTCAGCGCCATGGGTTCAATCCATGGTGTCAGCTGAAGACCAAACAAATATAACCTTCAGAAACTTTACCCTGGATGGTGGTAAAACCAGAGGCGTTTATGCTAACGATCAGGTTGGTGTATCATTGCTGTTGGTCCTGGATTCAACGAAAATTAAAGTTCAAAACAACACTTTCCGAAACAACGGCTATATCTCTATCAACCTTCAGAGTAAAGTTAATGATATTCTGATCGAAAACAACACTATACTTAATACTGATATAGGCATAATGGCTATGCCTGAATGGCTTGGCAACCTCTATCTGGAGAATGCTGTTTTCCAAAATAACTACATGGACGGTGGCACCAGCGAAGGTATATCCATTGTTTCAGGCATGCGGGAAAATCCAGGCTATGCAAAAAATATAACCATTCACAAAAACGTTATCAAAAATAAACTCGCGAATGGTATTCAATATGGAAGCAGAACATCCAATATTGTGATCAGCGAGAATGATATTTCCAAATGCAACAATGGCATCAGCTCCATAGATCCAAACCTGGAAAAGCGCGACAATATGACCTCAACAAATGCAGATATCATAAAAAACAAAGTATACAACAATAAATGGTCCAACTTCGTTCTGGATGGCACAGATGTCTATGTGGCCAACAATGAGATCTCTGATGGCAACAATGTTTTAGTACTTGGCCGGCTCTTTATTGACAATGTTACTGTAGACAGCAACAAATTTATCAACACTAGCATCGCGTTGAGCCCTGCGATCCACATTTACAATCTTAAGAATGGAAATATCAAAAACAATGTCTTTGTCATTGGTTCAACAAATAACTTCAATGCTGCTATTGGAACAGAAAATGGCAACGTCGTCTCTTTGTCTTTAACAGGTAACGATCTCGGCGGAATGAGAATACTTGACCTTTACAAGGTAACAACGCTTGCCTTGTTGGATCAAAAATACTAGTCAACTAATTGCCACATTTAATCTTTTAAATTTTAGGGAACACAGGTCATTTAAGAAATCGACTTGTGTTCCCTCTTCATTTTTAAAGATCCTTTAAATAATAAAATTCATGAACATTGCAGAGTGTGATGTTGATGAAAAAATTCACGATTGGCTTTTTTATATTACTATTTGGGGTATAACTATAAAAAATTAGTAATGGTAATCGTCGTGACCGTTATGCCAGCGGAGGTGGTCATATGTCAAAAGGCTTTTTCGATTATCAGGACAACTTCGAAAAAATCAGGCTTGTAAAATCAGTCCCGTTCGAAGATAACCCAGAGAGAATCAAAAGGAAGGTTACCATTGCCATCCCTACCTTCAAACGGCCTCTGCTTCTTGAACATGCTCTTGAAAGCGCATTCAGTCAAACAGACTTTGAAGACTTTGAGATCATAGTCGTGGATAATGATCCGGATGAAAATAATGTTCCTGCAGTAATCCAGAAGTACCAAAGAGACAATCTTTATTATTTTAAAAACGAGGCTAACGTCGGCCTGTACAGCAACTGGAACAGATGTATTGAATTGGCAAGAGGAGACTATATATCAATTCTGAATGATGATGATTGGTTGAGCCCAAATTTCCTTTCTGAATGTCAAAAACACATGATTCAGGGTGTGGATGGTCTTTTTTTTAAATACAACACGGTCTATCAAGGCGGATACTCAGAACGTGTCAAGACTCATAACAGCCATTTTCCAAAGCTGAAGCAAATACTATCAAGACATTCAAAACGCCTTACTTTATTTGATTTTTTCCTTGGCAATAAAAGTGCGGGCTCTCTTGGCGTGATGATGAAGCGTGAACTTCTTATTGAACTTGGTGGCTATAATCCTGACTATTACCCTTCAAGTGATTACGTCCTTCACGCGAATTATTGCAGACACTTTAATGTGTTTCTGATCAACGAGACCCTGAATTTTTACAGAGTGGCGCAAAATGCCAGCGCTAATCAGGATACTCTGAGAATCTGGGAGTACCTTGATCATGACATCCGGCATTATCTCATTGATCAGATTCGAAGGCACAAGCGGCTTTTATATTTCATGAACACCGTACTTACAGACCTGCAGATTCAGGGCTTGATCGACACTTGGGGTTATTTGACTGATACTGATATTAAATCAGGCTTAAAACATACCTTGATGAGAAAGTTTATTGGTGTGAAATATGATTTGAACTATTAGCGCAAAACCCGGAGGAGGGCTCTGAATGAAGTTGGTTATTTTAGCAGGCGGCTATGGCAGCAGACTGGGCAATTTGACCAATACCATTCCAAAACCCATGATACAAGTTGGCGGCAGACCTCTGCTGTGGCACATCATGAAAATTTACTCATACTATGGCATTAAGGAGTTTATCATTTGCCTCGGATACAGAGGCGACGTGATCAAGGATTATTTTTTACACTACGAGTCACAGAACAGCGATTTTACAGTGAATCTCAAAGAAAAAAGTATCGAATATCACAGCAATCACTGTGAGGATGACTGGAAAATTACTTTGGTCGAGACAGGGCTAGACACCTTGAAAGGCGCTAGACTTAAACGGATTGAGAGCTTTTTGGATGAAGACATCAATTTGTTGACCTATGGAGACGGTGTCGCAGATATCAACATACTGGAGACAATTGAGTTTCACAAGAAGATGGGTAAAATTGTCACAATTTCTGGCGTTCACCCCCCTGCCAGATTTGGGGAGTTGACTGCTGACGGCGATGTACTCACTGCCTTTGAAGAAAAAGCACAGGCATCACAAGGTATGATTAACGGTGGCTATATGGTATTTAACAAAACGCTCATGAATTATCTTTCAACAGATCCTGCCTGCGATCTCGAAATTGGCACTTTAGATACTTTGGCGGTTGAAGGTAAGGTTGCTGTCTTTCGGCATGAGGGTTTATGGGCCTGTGTTGACCACGAACGTGATTTGAACTATCTTGAAGCACTTTGGAGAAAAAATAACGCATTCTGGAAAAAATGGGACAAATAACTTCCCGGGTAATATATCGAAGAAAAATATGACTGATCAAACTATTCGATATCATCACTTAACCCTCATAATTTAAAGGACTGGTTAAACCATGAAAATATTGATGGTCAACAAATTCCTATTTCCAAACGGCGGCTCCGAAACCTATATTTTTAAACTTGGTGACTATCTAAAAGCTCATGGGCACGAAGTCGAGTACTTTGGAATGGATCATGAACGACGAACTGTTTCCAACCGTGCTGACGCTTACATTTCAAATCTGGACTTTCACTCTGGCAAGCTGGTTAAATTGGTTTATCCTTTTAAAATTATCTATTCGCTTGAAGCCAGGAGGAAAATTAGAGCTATACTTGAAGCGTTCGACCCAGAAGTGATCCATTTGAATAATTTCAATTTTCAGATCACCCCTTCCATACTTTATGAAATCAAAGCTTTTGAGAGAAAAAAACAGCGAAAAATCTCAATTGTATATACAGCCCACGATTACCAGTTGATCTGTCCCAATCATATGATGAATGTACCTTCCACGAGAGAAAACTGTGAACGGTGTCAGGAAGGCCACTACTGGAATTGCGTTAAATTGAAATGTATACACAATTCACTGGCGAGAAGCCTGATTGGTGCCTTTGAGGGATACCTTTACAGACGACTCGGAACATATAAGTTTATTGACCATGTAATCTGTCCTTCCTATTTTATGGAAGATAAAATCTCCGCCAATCCAACTTTAAAAGGCAAAACAATACCGCTTCATAACTTTATAGCTGAGTTTGAGGAAATCCAGTCAAATAAAGAGCAGTATGTCCTATATTTTGGCCGTTATTCAGTGGAAAAGGGTATTAAGACACTTCTTAATGCCTGTAAGTCCCTGCCACAGATCCCATTTGTCTTTGCTGGAACAGGACCATTGGAACAAGAACTTTGCAGCATGCCTAACGTTACAAACCTTGGATTTTTAACAGGAGCAGCATTGGATGATCTCATAAGGAAAGCCAGTTTCAGTATTTACCCCTCTGAATGGTACGAAAACTGCCCGTTCTCCGTCATGGAGTCTCAAATTCTGGGGACACCTGTCATTGGCGCCAATATTGGTGGTATCCCTGAGTTGATCGAAGACGGTGTCTCAGGCGAGTTGTTTACCAGTGGCGACTATAAGGCTCTGACGAGCTCTATAGAACGTCTCTGGAATGACCAGGAACTATTATCTTCTTATAGAATGAATTGCTTAAGCAAAAAATTCGCGACACTCCCTGAATATTGCGATCAACTGATGCAAATCTACCAAGCCTGATCTGCATTGAGACTTGTGGGGGCATATTATGAGTAAGAGATCACTTTATGGCACTGTTATTGTCACCTATCGCTGCAACGCGCGCTGTAATATGTGCGACTGTTTCAAATATCCAACAGAACCAAATGAAGAAATCACACTTGAGGTGATCAGAAAACTGCCTGAAATGGCTTTCACTAATATAACAGGCGGTGAGCCTTTCATTCGCCAGGATTTACCTGAAATAGTCGAAGCACTCTATGAAAAGACAAACCGAATTGTTATCTCAACCAATGGCTTTTTCACAGACCGGATCCTGAACTTATGCAGAAATTTCTCAAATGTCGGCATTCGCATCAGCATCGAGGGACTGGCTGAAACCAACGATCAGATTCGTGGGATCCCAAACGGGTTTGAACGTGGTTATCAGACGCTGAAAACACTGGTTGATATGGGCCATAAAGACATTGGCTTGGCCATGACCATACAGGATATAAATTGTGAAGATCTGATCCCTCTCTACAATCTCGCGGAATCGCTTGGACTTGAATTCGCCACGTCAACTCTCCATAATTCCTTTTATTTTCATAAGATGGACAATAGAATATCTGAACCATATCGGGTCTCTAAGAATATCGAACTGCTGATCAATGAGATGTTGAAAAGCAATTCTCCAAAACAATGGTTCCGCGCTTACTTTAACCACGGCCTGATCAATTATCTCTATGGAAATCCAAGACTGTTACCATGCGATATGTCAAAAAACGGATTTTTCATTGATCCATACAGTGATGTTATTCCATGCAACGGAATGGTTCAAAAAGCGGTTATGGGAAACCTGAAGGATCAGAGCTGGGAGGAACTTTGGAATTCTGAGCAGGCCAATGAGATCAGAAAACAGACAAAATCCTGTGACAGGCGCTGTTGGATGGTCGGAAGTGCATCACCAGCGATGCATAAATACATTTGGGTGCCAGCCTGGTGGATTGTAAAGCATAAAATCTTCATGAAGGGATCTTACAGTCTGAATGAGAACCTCTTTATAAAAAAACCGCAGGATCCCTACGTTTGAGTTGTTTAAAGAATAATACATGCAAAAATAACAAAGGCGCGTTTCCCATCGTGAATTATTTTCATATCACGATAGGATACGCGCCGTCTTTATTTCGGTAATGACAAGGTTTTCAAATAAGTCCTAAAACTAGGATGTAACAAGTCTCTCTCAGAGATAGTCAGCTCACCCTCAATTAAATGTAGCGGCCACTTTATTGCCAAATCCTCGTCATTCCACAAGATTCCACTATCATGAGGCTTACTGTACCGATCGGTACACTTGTAGGTAATGACTGTTTCATCTTCAAGAGCCAGGAACCCATGCGCGAAACCCTCCGGGATGTAGAGAATGCAATTATTCCGTTCATCCAAATCAAAGCCTGCCCAACGTCCTAATGTTGGGGAATTCACCCTGAGGTCTACTGCGACATCGAACGCGGACCCCCGAGTCACACGTATTAGTTTTCCCTGTGGAAATTTTGACTGGAAATGAAGCCCCCTCAAAGTTCCTTTATGAGACATAGACTCAAACGTCTCATAGATCTCAATATCAATTCCATTTTTTAAGAACTCACCTTTTTCAAATTCCTTAATAAAATAGCCCCGCTCATCAAAGTGACAATCTGGCTCAATCAAGATCAGACCCTCCAAAGAGGTCTTCATGAATAAAAAAGACATAAGCTTCACCTCTTAATAGAATATGACGTCAAATTGAATGATGCTTCAAATTTGAAACAGACATCTTATCTTCCTGAAGTTTATTGAAGGTTCGCGCTTGATATTTCTTAATCCTTTGCAAAATATTCTATGATTTGCTCATCCATAATTTCATTTATGTCAGAATCTACGGAATAAGCCTTTGACCATACTATGGTTTTTTCCAAAGCAGTTTCAATATTCCATTTCGGTCTCCAGCCCAAGTGGCTTTTTATTTTTGAACAGTCCAATCTTAGGCGGCCAGTTTCATGAGGCCCATTGCTGGTTTCATAGTCGACCTCAACGCCTTCTCCCCACAATTCACAGAATAATCGCGTCAGTTCACCGGTAGTGATGAATTCTTCCTCATTCGGACCGACATTATACGCCCCTTCAAGTTGACGATTCTCATACTGTGCTCTCGCGATTAAAAGATAGGCACCAAGAGCCTCTAAAACATGCTGATAAGGCCTTATGGAATCAGGATTTCTAACATGGATCATTTTGCTCCCAAGTGCCGCCCTGACACAATCGGGAATAATTCTGTCTGCAGCAAAATCGCCACCTCCGATCACATTGCCTGCTCGGGCGGTGGAAACACTGATTTCCTTATCCCCAAGAAAGGATGCCTTATAGCAATGAGTAACCAGCTCAGAGCAGGATTTGCTGTTTGAATAGGGATCAAAACCATTCAGTGTATCATTTTCTCTGTACCCCCAGATCCATTCCTTGTTCTCGTAAACTTTGTCAGTTGTCACATTGATCACAGACTTGACCGTATCACATGCCCGGATGGCTTCAAAGAAATTGACTGTTCCCATAACATTTGTCTCATAAGTTAAGCGTGGTTCTGTAAATGAAGTTCTTACAATAGGTTGAGCTGCCAAATGGATAGCGATTTCTGCCTGCGATTCCCTCATGCATTCCAAGAGACTTTGTAAATCTCTGACATCTCCTGTGACAGTTCTCATCCTCTTATCTGATTGAATCAAAGAAAATAGATTGGGTTGGGTAGGGGGATCCAGTGAATATCCTGTAATATTGGCCCCTGCGTTACTAAGAATTTTACACAGCCAAGCACCTTTGAAACCTGTATGTCCGGTTATAAACACACTTTTTCCCTTGTAAAATTCAAGCAATCCCATAATTAACCCTCCCCCACTATTTTTTTGTGTCCAAATCCCTTTTGATCGCGCAATTGAGATTAACGTCTCTATATATTAGGTGACTTCTTTTCTGCCTCTATGCTTCAGTGAGTGATTAAGAAAAATGAACATTCTTATTACCCTTGAATGATGTCCTCGATCTCCCTGGCAATATTATCAATGTCAAAAAACGCATCAAATGTTTCTCTGAGATTTGCAGGATTATAATCAAGCCCAGCCATTTGCTCCAGCGTAGAATGAATAGTCTCACCGACACCCTCAGGTGTCATTTCACTGATAAAGAACCCGTTTTTCCCTTCAACGACATATTCGTCAAAGCAGCCTACACGATTAACAATAACAGGTTTATAATAGTAATTTGCGATTTGAATAGTCTGTGTCCCTGTCGCGTCTCGATATGGCAGAATCACAGCCCTGGATTTCACTATGTATTCTGCTAATGCTCTGTTAGATATATAATCATCCAAAAAAGTAATACTTGGATCCTGTGCCGCTGCCTTTTTAACTTCTTCCTTCAACTCACCGCGACCACCAATAATCACTATTCTTACAGATCTGCCTGTCGTGTGTAGGTATTGGTTAGCTTGAAGCAATAAATCCACACCTTTATAGGCTTCCAGTCTGCCATAAAAAATCAGGTCATATTCCAGAGCTGCATTATGCTGCTCTGCCACTTGCCTCAAATCCTGAAATTCCATGACTGACATGCTGGGCAACCGTACCGAGACCAGCTTTGCCTCCTTAAAAATCGGATGGATTTCGACTATCTCTGATTTTGCCTTTTCATAAGATAGAATACAGGTGGCTTTCCTCGCGTAAAACGGGTAGGCGAATCTCCTTATAAACCTAATGATCTTTTGTTCTCCCGAATGGTGCTTAGGATCATGAATGAAAACCGTCGTCTTAATTTTTCTTAGTGTTGGGATCATCAAGTGAACAAGATTGGGCCATTCGCTATCACTGTAAATAAATATTCCTTCAACGGTCTCCTGCTTGGCCAATTGAGCCAGTCTTATGTAAAAGCTTAAACAGTATAATTTGGAGGCTATTTTGCCCTTATTTCTGAAGTGCTCAAACACCAGACTATGGATCTCTGAATCAAATTCCTCAGATTTGCATAGTCCAGGAATGATGGCGATCAGCTCTTTTTTATTGTGGAAATGGTTGATCAATCCCACATAGCCATCCACAATGGCGTTTCTGTTGTTCGAAGCGCAAATTGTCATTATCATGGCATTAACCTCCCCAAACCAAACTTTGGGAATATCACGCAAGGACATAAAAACCTCAACGCATAATCTTTTCCAGGCTTAGAACAGCATCAATTTCTCTGGCAGCCGCTTCATTGAATCCTTGTGCGTAACTATAGCCAGAATCTGCGATTCTTGCAAGCTGGGCTTCATCCTTCATTAGACCAACAATGGCCTTCGCGCATTCTTCGGGCTCGTCCGCTACAATAAAATGAGTGTTACCGGCACAATCAAGCCCTTCAGCCCCATTGGAAGAGGTGACAAGGGCCCTGTGGAAGGCCAATGCTTCAACGTTTTTGATTTTTAGGCCTGTTCCTTTTGAAATTGGATTGATCACAATGTCAGCCATGGCATATGCGGTCTCCAGTGTTTCAACAATGCCAATCATTCTGATGCCAGCTGCTTCAACCTGAAGGTGATTACAGACGCTGCCAGCTATAATGAGCTCAGCGTCGCTAACTTCGCGCCTGACCATCGGAAAAATCTCTTTGATAAAATGTTGAATAGTCATGATATTTAAATCATTGCCTGAGGCAAGGAACAGCATTGCTTTCGGATTCGAAAGAGGCAATTTGCTGAGCGTTACATGATGCCCAATGACGCTCACCCGCCTCTGTCCCTCGATCAGATGCTCGAAGATCCTGCCTTCTTCCTCCTGGATGGCAATGATGACGTCAGCGCGAAGAAGGGCCTTTTTCTCGTCCTCACCTGATACAGAAAACCACCTGTATGGCATGTGATTTTGAATATAGAGTTTATAACGATCTGTAAATCTATCATGGGTATCTAAAACTTTTAGTTTTTCACATCCAAAGTGCTCAAGAATTCTGCTGAAAAATATGTACTCTACCCAAAGAACATCATAACCCCTCACTTGATCCAGATCCTTGACAAAGTTAACTGTCTTGATAGAACAATAATCATCTAATCCGTTGTTGACATAAAACATAAATTGTCTATCCGTAAACTTTTTTACAAATCGTCTTACAATGCTGAGGGGTGCTTCATTAAAATTGAATTCAACAGAGTGATAGTGACTGTCACCAACAAACAGTCGATCCTTATCTGTGTCACCTGCCTCCATGATCACATTCAGAAAATCGACTTCATGACCTGCTAATTGAATAGCGTGGCAAAGACTTCTAACACGGGCTCTGTTTCCCTGATTGGAGGGGTGCATTGGACATGGTGAGATCATCAGAATTTTCACTGCTAAGAGCCCCCCTTTCGTTCTCAAAGGCTTTTCTATACTCGAATTCCATAAAGACATAGATCAGTCCTACATAAAACAATGCCATTGTTTCCTGAAAAAAGTAAACCATCACACAATTTATCAAAACTGCACCGTTACACAGAAGTGGGAAAAAAACATTCCGGTTTTTCTTGTAGATCCACCATGAAATTTGTAGTGATTTAAACGTCAGTTGAAGCGAGACAAGGCTCCCAAGAAAACCATACTGATAGGTGTACCCAACAATCCCAACATCCACCATATAATGCCAAAGTCGTCTTCCTGATACAAACAACGCTTCCGGATAATCTATATTAAGGGATCCCCAACCAAATAACCAATGACCTTTCAGATTTTCCAAAAAATATTTGACAGCATACGACCTGATTTCCAAATTCCCGGAAACTGTGACAATTTCCTCAATGGTCTCAAAAATAAAATCCAGTCGTGGTACATTGCCCATAAGATAAAAGAATATTAACAGACTGGTTATTCCCAGCGTAAACCATAATAGAAAAGCCAGAATCCAACGCCTTGGGATTCTCCTCTGAAGGGTTGTCAATGCCAATCCAATCAGTATCAGCGATGTCAAGGTAATAAAGCGGCTTTGAGATATTAAAAGAAAAGTGCCAAGTTGAATAAGCAGCGCCAGACCGTATAGAAAGCGCTTACTCTTCAGTTCTTTTCCCGGTCTGACTAAAAGCTCGTTCATAGTAATAAAGGCGCCAAACAGCATGAACACAGTGAATTCCGTGAAACGGATATTGCCGTATCGGTACCTGAAATCTGTAGACAGAAAAATTATTTTTGGATACAGAAAAGCCTGCAATATGTAAATTAAACCTGCCACTATTGAGCAGTAGATCAGCAAAGTCTTGAATTTCTCATATCGCTTCTGATCCTCAATGAGAAAACATCCAAAGAAATAGACAAGAATCAGAGAGGGTATCATGAGATTATAGATGCCCTTGATGAGTGGCTGGCCAATAGTGAAATAAGCAGTAAAGACTGAAATGATGTGATAGCCTATAAACAGCATCATGCTTTTGAAAAGTAAAAACTTGCTCTGTACTATTCTGGGAAGATACAAGATAAACACAACCAGCAAAAAGAAACCTGCAAGCTGTTTCAGATCGTAAATAAATATTAATCTTGATCGATCGAAAATATAGAAGATATTCTCAACAATTAGAATTAAAGCTAAGAAGACCATTTCCCTGATTCTATGCGCCATAAGAAAATAAAGCAAAGTCGAAAGACCAAAAAAAGTCAGAATTCCAAAAATACCGTCTATAAGGAACATCACATAGGAGATCAGGAGAATAAGTGAAATTGCAAGCATTATGAACAATGGCCTATACCGCTTTGACAGCCTTAGAACTTTAACGATGATATATTCCATATGCATCAGGCTCCTTTCAGCGAGGATAAGCCCTTAAGCACGACTTGAATCAGTGATTTGTCAATTTGACCTGATGCGAAATAAGTGATAAAAGTTGTCAAAATATATAAGGTTCCATAAACAAAGAAGTTGAGGATATCTCCAAGCGGCAACAGTGTTGAGATCAAAGCAAAAATGGCTGCAATGGAACCAGAGGTCATCAGAATTTTTGCAAGGCGTTTAAATTCAAAAATGTCGGTGAACTTTGTCTTTGTGAATCTTGTAACAGTAAATATTTCCATAAAATTAACAAAATATTGAATAACCACAGTTGCCACTGCAGCGCCAATCATCCCAAATATCCTTATTAGATACAGACTTAGGATTATGTTGCCTACAATCCCCAAAAGGGAAATAACGGCAATATACTTTTTCTTATCAATCACCATTAACAGATGGCAATAGATGGCGAAAGTAATCATATATCGCAGCAGATAGACCCTCATGATGGGTATGGAATCCAAATAGCGCTCAGAAAAAACAAAACGGACGTAGCCTTTAGTGAAAATCATGAACAGCCACATGAAGGTTATGAGAATCAGTGCCGTATTGGTCGCCGCGCCTCTCCACAGGAGCAGTCCATCTTCAAATGACTTTTCGGTGGTCTCCTTCGCAAGTTTTGGCAGTACGATTGAACCTACAGTGACCGTCAGCAATTGAACAATTGGGATGTTCATAGCACCATTGTTGTATATGGCGTAATCCTCTGTTGAGAAATTTGCGGAGACAATCATTTGATCTACATAGACATTCAATGTAATCAGGATTAAGGAGACACCCATTGGAAATGAAAACCGAACCAATTCTTTTAGATACGGCCAGTTAAAATTGAACCTGAATGTTTCTTTCCTAAGGATAATTGTGAGCATCACAACGCTCTTTATCAGCTCAAACAGCGCAATCTCAACGATTAAATAAAATTCGCTTTTTGACAGCAGGATAATTATAACCGCAAAAGAATAGTGAATTGAATAGGATAAGACCTGAAGCTTTCCCATAAGAACAGCCTGTCCCGACCCAAAGTAATAGCTTTCCAACAAACTTTCAAATGCATAAATCATAGTCAGTGCCGCTATCACCGGCATATAATCGTTCAGGAGATCATTGTTCATAAAATTACTCAACGATGTCCTGGAAAGCAAAAGAATAAAAGCTGCCGGAAGGATAACCAGGATCTTGATAACGAACATGTTGGTAATGAGTTGATTGCGCTTGATAGTGTCAATGATTCGATAGTTGTAGGAGATTGTCTCATTCATGCCAAGAAGCAGGATTAGATTGATGGTATTCGCGACTAAAAGGGCCTGCCTATAGGTTCCATATTGATTTTCAGTAAGGAATCTGGATATGAACATAACAAACACAAGTGCCAAAACGCTCTGATAAGCCTTGCCAAACAAACTGAAAGCAGACTCCTTCAATAGTGTCATGATGCTCCCTACCTTCTGCAATCTTGCCACACTTTGACTGTTATATAAGGATCACCTATTCAACAGCATTGCCGTGAAGGCGCCCTTATTCTTGGAAGGCAATTCCTAGGAATCGTACATCCTGTTCTTCGAAATTCGACACAATATAACGCACCTTGCTGCGACTGGAATTATTGGATGCCGCTAATATGACAGGACCTTTTTTAGCCAGGCTGCTGAGCAGGCGTTCCTCTGTGCTGATACTTACAATTACCAGATCATAAGTCTTTTCAATCTCATCAAGGAGTGTGTCAAACTTTTCCACTGTCTCTGAATTGAAACCAATGCGGTTATCCGTCCCAATCAATATGTCAAAGGAATAGGATACGTTTCGAATCAGCTTTGACAAAGGCTCATTCTGAAGAAGTGCTTTTATAAGCCTGTTTTCATGGCCATAACTATAGGTTAATATGCTGCTGAAGGGTTCTGAGGGATTAACTGGAATAAACAAAGTTTTTTCAAAGGTTTTTCCCATATAATGAGCCAGCGTCAAAGCAAAAGCCTCATTTTTGCCTGTTTCATCACAGGTAAGCACAGTGCAGAATCTCTGTCTGTTTTGCTCAGTGTCATTCAGGACATTCTGCCAGACTTTATGATAATCCTCATTGTTCATGGTATTCAGAAGGTGCATGATATTTCTCTTTTTCATGTTGTATTTCGAATAGCTCAGTACCTTTTTCCCGGTAATGATTTCAGCCTCAATATAGGTCTTGAGCTCCCCGTTCACAAGAAACTTAACGAGAATAACGCTCATTCCAATGAATGCTCCCAAAATCGCGCCAAGAAGGATCAGCATAACCTTATTGGGTGCGACTGGCTCTTGAGACAAATATGAGCTATCCACATTTTCCACTGTTGAAATGCGAACAATTTTTGCCGCTTCCCGGGATAAAATACTTTCAATTCGCTTTGAAATACTCATGGCAAACTCAGTATTCGAGCTGTCATAACCCACTTTAAAAAAAGTGGAGTCAGTATTAATTTCCATGTACAAATTCTCAAGGTATTCCTCCATGGTCAGGTCGTCAATATTTATTTCAACGCCTGGTACAGCCTTGACCTCATTAAAAAAACTCCGACTCCCAATAAGCTGCTCAATATCCAAAAGCAGAAGATTATAGAATTCGAACTCATTAATGGTAAAGAAAGCACTATTCAACTCAGATTTGTTTAAGTAATAGGTCGCGCTCACTCTATAGACAGGAGACAGGTTCGCGATTAGAATCACCGCCATGGCTGCACCCACGACCATTGAAACTCCAGCGATCCAAAGATTCTTGAAAAAGTACAGGAAATCATTCGCCCAATTTCTATCCTCGTATGACTTTTCCATAGCTGCCCCTCCTATCAGACCTGCTGCTATAATCTCAGGTTAGAACACAGATTTATAAACATTCTCCGTATCTGCTGCTACAGCATCCCAGGAAAATCTCCCTTTGATGTAATTAATGGTTTCCTGATCATCATAACCGTTTTTTGAAGTTAGAAGTCTTTCCAGACAGTCCCTTAAATCCTCTGCATCTCTGCTTCGGAAGGTATAGCCATGATCGCCCAATACAGCCTTATTTTCCTCAATATCACTGGTCAGACAAAGCGTACCATAACTCATAGCTTCCAGGAGTGAAATTGGAAGGCCTTCTACAGTAGAGGGCAGCACATAGAGATAAGCATGACCGAAGAGCGCTTCCAGAAGCTCACCTTCGACAAATCCAGTGAATAGAATTTGGGGGTTGTCCTCCGCCTGACGATTAACTTCTTTCAAATACTGATCAGAATGGCTGGCCCCACCCGCGATTACCAGCTTCTTGTCAGTCTTCAGGCCTTTAAACGCCTCAATTAGCAAATGAAGGCCTTTTTCCGGAACTATCCTGCTCAGAAAAAGTATGTAGGATTCCTCTTCCAGTCCAAATTTCTCAAGCAGGATCTCTGCCGATGGTTTCGGCTTCACATAGACTCCATTCGGAATATACCTGGGTACTTTGCGGTACTTCTCTTCAAAGTATGGAAGAAGTGTTTCGCTGACGCTGATTGTCTGATTAGCAAACCGCACACCGATCTGCTCGCCCAGCTTTAGAATCAGCTTTGTCAGTCTTCCCCATTTTTCCCGCTTCCAATCAAGACCGTGCACCGTACAAATCACTTTACGACCAAAAAATCTGGGAAGAAATGCAAATAAGGATGGTCCAAGCGCATGGAAATGAACGAGCTCTGCCCCTGATTTCAAAGCATGGATAGTAGCGGCTGCTGTATAACTGATGGTGTCAAAGTGCTTTGTGTTCACACTTGAAATATGTACGATCCGCATACCCTTGTAGTCATCCAGGATCTCGCTGCAATAATCACCTCTGGCGTAAATTATAAGTTCATGCCCAAATTGGGCGAGCCGGCATCCAATTTCTTCCACATGTATTTCGATCCCTCCCGCTCGAGAGGGCATTCCTTTTTGACCGATCATGGCAATTTTCAATCACATAACCTCCTCAAAGGAAATCCAGAATTTAGAATTGTTTTAAATGGGTACAATAGTCTTAGAATAGAACATTCATAAAGTGCTTTGTTTTCTCATTTATACCCTTTGTCACAAACTTCATAATCATAATTCACGAATAAATAACCTGTAATTGCCAGTCATTGGCCGGTTACTCAACCAGAATCAAACGGAAGACCATTTTTATGAGATGGATCTGGAACCAGAGACTCTTCCGAAGGCTTAAAACAATGGCACTTTCTTGATTTATTATGCAGCTTTCGTGAGGTGATCCTATGCTGCGTTGGAGAAGAAAAATAAGATATATGGCTTATATCATAATAGATATTCTTACTATTCTCTGCGCACTGCTGCTGTTCAAATCTCTGTTCAGAGGCTCTGCTGTGTCTTTGGATGAATTGAGTTCGCTTGAGTTTATTGGTCTTTGGAGTCTGGTGTCCACTATATATGTCACCCTCTTTTATTTGACCAGCCTATATGAGAATATCATTGAGGCTGAAGGAAAGTTCACTGGAAGAATTCTGATGAAAACGGCCGCATGCAGCGTCCTCGCGATCCTTCTTATTCACATTTCAACTGCCGCCTTCAAGGCGCCTATTACCTATAAATGCGTTGTGCTCTTAGTCTCCTTAATACTAATCCTTCAAACGCTTTCCAGAGCGGTGCTTAAATACATTGAATTTGGAAAGAGTGAAGCCATTCAAACCAGGAATATTTTGGTTATTGGCGCTTCAGACGTGGGCAGAAGATATGTCGCGGAAATACAAAAACACAGTTATTTAAATCTTAATATAATTGGATACGTAAAGATCCTCGACTCTGATGTTTATGATGACCTTAAGGACTTAGGGACGCTGGAGCACCTGGATCAGATCACCTCCACGCAAGTCGTCGACGAACTGGCAGTGGTTAAGCCGCTTTCCTTTGATCCAAGGATTAAAGGAAAGCTTAATCAGTGCCAGTGCACGGGCATAACGATTACTATGGTACTGGAGCTTCAAAATACTGACTTGACAAAAGCAGATGTGGCTATGGTAGGCAAAATCCCAGTTCTCAAATTTCACTTAGTCAGCCTCAATGAAGGACAACTTTTTTTAAAGAGACTGCTTGACGTTTCCGGCGCCTTGGTTGGCATGCTGCTGTTCGGATTCGCGTTTCTGATCTTTGCGCCTTTGATCAAACTGGAATCACCCGGACCTGTCATCTTCAGGCAAGAGAGAGTAGGTAAAAACGGTAGAGTCTTCACCATGTGGAAATTCAGGTCCATGGTCAATGACGCAGAGTCCCACAAGGATGAGTTGATGGAGAGTAATGAAATGAATGGCCATATATTTAAAATTGAAAATGATCCGCGTGTAACAAGAGTGGGTGCCTTTCTCAGAAAGAGCAGCATTGATGAGCTTCCTCAGTTTTTCAATGTTCTGAGGGGCGATATGTCCCTGGTAGGAACAAGACCGCCAACAGTAGATGAATATAGGGCATATGAATCCTCCCAGCGCTGCAGGTTGAGTATCACGCCTGGTTTGACGGGGATCTGGCAGATCAGCGGGAGATCGGATATCAAAGATTTCGAGGAAATCGTCAAAATGGATATTGAGTACATCTCGAACTGGTCTTTGCTTTTGGATTTGCACGTCATCCTTAAAACCTTTGGCGTTGTCCTGAGCGGACGAGGTTCAAGCTAATCTGTCCAATGCGCCGCATCCATTCAAAAAGGAGTTGTCAAAATGATTCAGTATCATCCTGACAACTCCTTATCCATCTCTTTGATCAGATACCGGCTCGTTTCACCGTCTGTTTATTAAAGATCGAAATAATACTTTTAGTTCTTAAAGCCTGGAATTTTAAGCCATAAACCAGATGCGTCGTCATCACCAACGTACGCAAAAGAATCTCCATCAGCCATGAAAGAAATACCGGCGGCGACATAGCCATCATCATCATCTTCAATAATTGGAGCAAATAAAGGTTTAAGCTCTGGAATTGAGAAATGCATGACAAGATCCATTTCACCGTCGAAGTTGACATCCTCCATGTGCCATCTGAGCGGTGCAACTGTCATATTGTCTGCACGGCCAAAACGGACTGAATTAGGATCAATTTCATCGACCTCAAAGATGTCATCGTTTCCGCTGAGAAGTGCTACTGGAAGGACACCTCTGCTGTTAAAGTTAACAGCATTTGGGCAGCTGCCAGGTTTGACATCAACAAACTTCTCACCGGCAGCAAAAGCAACGCCCATAAGTAAAGTCATCAACGTTAGGGACAGGATCATCAAAATTGTGAGCTTTCTTTCAAAGTGATTGTTGCATAACATAACTTTTCCCTCCTTTGTTCCTAATTGGAGCTTAATAAATAGTCTTATAACGAGCGCAGTATCCTGCAGCAATGGAATGTTTCGAGCTTACCCGCTTCATTCCCACCTCCTGGTCATAAAGGAATATTGACCGCTCCATACCTAACTTTCAATTATTCAAGAGAAGCCGTTTCTCGAAGAATTTTGACAGAATTGTTTTGGATACATAATTCTATCCCGCCAAAGTGTGACGCGCCTAGAAATATTTGGTGTTTGATTATTCGAGTCATTTATACCCAAATCGTCAAATATAATATTTATAATTTGACGATTTCGAAAACTATTTTATGTTAACTCCAAGGGGGGGGCGACTCTTGCCCATAAAGTGGGATTAAACCACAGAGAAGCACTTTTCAAATTTCATTTCTAGGTTTGACATAGAACTCATATTCCGCCTAACTAAAATTTCTAAATAAAATATTTTCTATTTCCAATATTTACAAAAAGGATTTTTCGAATCGACCTCGAATAATAGTAATATCAAGTCTTTCGAGGAGCGAT
>WXFH01000053.1 GCA_009881125.1 Acidaminobacter sp.
CAAGTTACTTCGCTGACTTCCGTTATTTCCATAATCAGAAATCACTTCGCCGGTTCCAAGCAGAACCGACTTTTTATTTCAGAATTTTGGGTTGTACACTGTTTAGTTTTCAAGGATCGAATGTGTCGCTTTTAATGAAGTTTTTCAACCCGGCATCTCAAGGGACTGTTACAGTTTAACACTGTGGTTTCAAGTCGTCAAGAGTTTTTTTAAATTCTTTTGGATCTTTTCAAATCCGTTTTTTACCAAGTTTTTTTGAAGCGTTGCGATAAACGTTCAACGTTCAGCGACTTGATTAGTTTAGCATCTCAGCAGACGTTCGTCAACTAGGTTTTTCAAAATAAACGAATCTTTTTTCTGGTCATTTTTCCTTCTTTAAAGGCACTATTGAAGTTCGAAAATTCAATGGTACTTTTTCAAAAAGTCCGTTTAAAACCCTCTGCTAAAATATCGAAGTTTTTAGCAGAGGGTTGAATATGAGTGACTTCAAAGTACGTTGGGACTAAATGTCCATCGGCAAATATTTCTTTAATCCTTCGAGTACTTCAGGCGCGCACATTGGGTTCACGAGATTCCCTGTGCCTACAGCGACAGCCGCAGCGCCAGCCAGCATATATTCGAAGGCATCCTCTGCGGTCATGATCCCACCCATGCCAATAATTGGAATACTCACAACTGAAGCCGCTTCGTAAACCATACGCACGCCGACCGGCTTGACTGCCGGACCTGACAGACCCCCAATTCGGTTGGCAATGATTGGACGGCGTGTCTTGAGATCAAAAGCCATGCCGGTAATGGTGTTAATCATGGACAGACAGTTTGCACCGGAGACTTCTGCAGCTTTAGCAATAGTCCGAATGTCGGTCACATTCGGGCTCAGCTTGACAATCATATGCTTCGAGGTGACATTGCGCACTGCCGCAGTCACTTTTGAAGCCATGAGGGGATCTGTGCCAAAAGCCATACCGCCACTCTTGACATTCGGACAGGAAATGTTGACCTCTATGGAGTCGACATCTTCCTGTTCAAGTATTTTCGCCATCTCTACATACTCTTCCAAGGTGTTGCCATTGATATTCGCAATAATTTTCGTGTCAAATTTTCGCAGGAACGGGATTTCGTCGCGAATGAACGCTTCAACACCCGGGTTTTGAAGACCGACGCTATTGATCATGCCCATTGGGGTTTCAGCCAGCCGCGGCACGGGATTGCCTTCTCTTGGTTTGAGGGTGAGACCTTTTACCGAAATTGCGCCGAGAAGTCCCAAATCATAAAAGTCGGCGAATTCCCTGCCAAATCCAAAAGTGCCTGATGCCACCGTAACGGGATTCTTGAGGATCAGGCCGTTTAAATCCACATTATTCATTTGCATTGAATACGACCTCCTCGGCTTTGAATACAGGACCTTCGATACAGGTTCTCAGCATATGGACTTCGCCGTCCTGCTCAATGGGTTTTGCGCAGGTCAAGCATGCGCCTATGCCGCATGCCATGCGCTCTTCCGTGAGGAGGTGTCCCTTCTGTCCCCTCGACTTCAGCGAGAGCTGAACCATATGGAGCATGGCATCTGGGCCGCAGCTGTAAACATGGCGCTGCGTTACACCGGATTCCTGGTTCATCCAGTACTCGACGACATTGCCGTGATAAAAACCTTCTACAGGTTCCATGGTGGCGATGAAAAGACCATCGGCCACAGCTTTGAAGGCCTCTATGAGATAGGGCTCATTCAGATATCCAAGGTAAACATTAACTTTAGTGCCTGCGGCTGACAAGGCCTCTGCAAGAGCCAACAGCGGCGCGGTGCCTATGCCCCCGCCCAGGAGCGTCGCTGCCGATGGTGTCTGCGCCAAATCAAAGCCATTGCCGAGAGGGCCCACGGCAGAGACCCATTCACCAGGCTTGGCAGCGCAGAGGAGTTCAGTGCCTTTTCCTACTTTTCGAATAACAAAAGTCATGGTTTGATCATCCCAGGTGGACAGGCTGATGGGACGCTTAAGAAGCGGAAGTTCCCTCGACTTCAAAGCTAAATTGAAAAATTGACCCGGCTTGAGGTCCCCGAAATCCGGATGGCGTTCAAGTACCAGCGCAAAGATGCCCTGGGCAATTTCATCCGTTGAAACAATTTTCAAATCGCGAATAGACTTCATGCACTATGCCTCCCAATACGTCTTGCCGGCCCGCTCCAGGGCTGCATTCAAATCATCTCTGGATTGTTGTGCAGCCTCTGCTATTTGAGCGCCATAGTTGGCCTCTTCATTAAAGGCATAAATGACCCCTCTTGAGGAATTGACAACTGCACCTAAGCCGCGCTCGTCAAAGCCGTTCGTAGCGTCGTCCGCGCTGCCGCCTTGAGCGCCATATCCAGGGATCAGGAAAAAGCTGCCTTCCAATGAGGACCTGAGCAGGCTGAGTTCTTCGGGATGAGTCGCGCCAACCACGGCACCGAGCGGTGTATATCCATACTCGCCCTTAATCGCATACGGGCTGTCCTTCAGCATGTCTCCCACGACATCAAAGACAAAGCGTTCTCCCACCTTTTGGTTCTGCAGCTGGCTTGAGGTCTTATTCGAGGTCTTTACCAGGAGGAACGTCATGCCATCTTCTTTAGCAGCCCACTGGCTGAAGGCATGGTTGGAATCATCGCCGAGATAGGGATTGATCGTAACGGCGTCAGATTCAAATGCGCGTCTCTTCTCGCCAAGGATATTCGTGTATCCCAAATGCGCTTGGGCATAAGCCTCTGAGGTTGTTCCAATATCGCCGCGCTTTATATCCGCGATCACATAAAGATCAAGCTTCTTTGCGTACTCGATTGTCTTTCTGTACGCCTCGAGCCCCGGCACCCCAAGCGCTTCATAAAAAGCAACCTGCGGCTTGACCACGGCAGTATACGGCGCCACAGCATCCAGCACGACTGTGTTGAATTTATAGACCGCTTCCGCCGCGGCTTCAAGGGTCTTCCCTTGCATTTCAATTTCCTGCTTTAGAACATTGGGCAATTTATCTACAACCGGATCGAGTCCAACACAAAGGACACTTTTCTTTTCCATGATTTTCTTAATTAAACGATCAGCCGACATTCTCTTCACCACTCCTGTATAGTATTTGATCCCCCAGAATCAGGCACTTCACCGCACCGGTCAATTCATGTCCAATGTAAGGACAGTTCTTTCCTTTTGAAACTATGTCTCCCTCTTGAACGGTCAGTTTCTCATCCAAATTGACGAAAACAAGATCCGCAGGTCTCTGATTTTCAATGACGTTTTCCTCTCTGCCAATCAAAGTCCTGGGCGCAAAGCTCATCAGCTTCACCAGCGTTCTCAGGCTAATGCCGTTGGCCCTGAGAGCCGTATGCGCTGCCGAAAAGGAATATTCCAGACTGCTGAAGCCATAACTTCCCACCCCATAAGGGCAATGCTTACTCTCTATTTCATGAGGCGCGTGATCAGACGCGATCATATCTACAGTGCCGTCCTTAATCCCTTCGATCAGAGCTGCTATGTGACGGGCGTTGCGCAGCGGCGGATTAACTTTATAGAAAGCCGTTGAGAAACTGACCCGGTCTGAGTCGAGGAGCAGGTGATGCGGCGCGACTTCAGAAGTCACCTTAATCCCCTCTGCCTTTGCACTTCTGACGAGTTCAATGCTTTCCCTTGTGCTGAGATGCGCCAGATGCAGCCTCGTATTCGTCTCTGCCGCCAGCTGGATATCGCGTTTAACCATGTTCCACTCGCCTTCCGGCGGGTATGGGCCATCCTTATATTGAGCAGTCAGATCATGGTCCTCACAATGGGTGACCACCAGCCCTCCTGCCTGTTCTACCCTAATTAGAGCTTCTTTAAACCGTTCAGGCGACTGGACTTCTCGGCCATCCTCTGAGAAGAGCTTGATGTTCCTGGCAGCCATCCCCTCCACATCGACAACTGTATCGCCCTTTTGTTCCAGGGTCACCGCCGAAAACTGCAGGAACTCTACAGGTGACAGTTTTTTTGCTTTTGCCATCAGCGCCTCAATGCGTTCGCAGGAGTCCAGAGGCGGTTTCGTGTTCGGCATAGCTGCGACCAATGTGAACCCGCCTTTGGCAGCTGCCATTAAACCGGTTTCCAGCGTTTCTTTCACTTCGAAGCCCGGTTCTCTGAAATGCACATGCAGGTCAGCAAAAGCAGGAATTCCAATCCACCCGTTCGCATCGATCACTTCATCCGCTTCCGACATCAGCTTTTCGCATTCGTTTATGCCGATGGTCTTCAGCACGCCATCCTCAATCAACAGCGGCCCCTTGTCCCAATCCAGATTGGCACCTCTCAAATAAGTCGCATTCACGATCAAACGTTTCATCCTCTTACCTCCTAAATCAAAAAACCCCTTGCAGCTGTCTGCAAGGGGAAGGATACCGGCACCCGCGCCGGATCATTCTCATCAGTTCGACCTTACAGGCATCTCGTACCTGGTTAAAGGTGCTCTAATTTAATAACTCTATACAAAATATCATACCCCAAAATCGATGTCAATCTGAATCTTAACAACGGTAAATATTTATGTTTTTCGCTGTATGGAATTACATGGTCAAATCTTCCTCAAAACGTTTGACACTTCAAATAAAATTATGATAGTATTAGGCGAATTCAATACAGCCTTTAACTCAGTCCGAGAGATTGGGAAGGCGCAACGTCGCTTCAGGTGCTCACGCACCAAAGTATGATGCCATTGTGGCCTTTTTCCTCTGGGAAAAAGGTCTTTTATTTTGTCCACTGCCCAACCCCTGACCATAAGGAGGCGCTCTAATGTCACAAGTCCGACACCTGATCGAACCTGAAGATTTTACACTGGAAGAATTGATGCAACTCGTCGACACCGGACTCTCGATTTATGAGAACCCATCACAATACAGAAAAGTTTGTGATGGAAAAATTATGGCTTCACTCTTCTTTGAGCCAAGCACCCGCACCAAGCTGAGCTTTGATTCCGCCATGATGCGCCTCGGCGGCCAGGTCCTTGGCTTCAGCGACGCCAGTACCAGTTCCACAGCCAAAGGCGAATCCCTCGCGGACACCATCAAGGTCGTCAATGATTATTCTGATTTGATTGTCATGCGCCATCCAAAAGAGGGCGCACCTAAACTAGCGACACATTTTGCTACCATTCCCGTCATCAACGGCGGCGACGGAGGCCACCAGCATCCTACCCAAACTTTGACGGACCTCATCACCATCAAGCGGTTCAAGGGTCGGCTTGACAACATGAAGATTGGATTCTGCGGCGACCTTAAGTTTGGCAGAACAGTGCACAGTCTTATCAGAACCCTGGCTAGATTTGGAAACAAGGAATTCTACCTGATCTCGCCGGATGAACTGACACTGCCTGTCTCCCTCAAGCGACAACTGGAGAAGCAAGGCGTCAAACTGATCGAAGTGCGCTATCTCGAAGACGTTGTCGAAGAGCTGGACATGCTCTACATGACACGAATTCAAAAAGAACGTTTCTTTAACGAAGAAGACTATGTCAGACTCAAAAATACTTATATTCTTAACCGTGACAAAATAAGGTCTGCAAAGGAAGATTTAATCATTCTGCACCCGCTTCCGAGAGTCAATGAAATCGCCATAGATGTGGATACGGATCCGAGAGCCGCTTATTTTGAACAGTCGAAAATGGGCGTTTATGTCAGAATGGCACTAATCTGCAAATTGCTGGAGGTGGGTCCTTATGCTAGAGGTTAAAGGTATACAAAATGGCATCGTCATCGATCACATCAAAGCAGGCAACGGACTTAAGATTTTCAACAAGCTCCTTTCCGAGCATATTGACACACCGGTCGTGCTGCTTATGAATGTAGACAGCAAAGCTCTCGGTAAAAAGGACATCATCAAGATTGCGGATGTATTTGATATTGATCTGGATATCCTGGGCCTGATCGACCACAACATTACCGTCAATATTGTCAGGGATTCAAAAATCACGGACAAGCGAAAAGCCAACATCCCCGAAGAAGTTACCGGCCTCTTCAACTGCATCAATCCGCGTTGCATCACGAATTCGGATGCCTACGCAGTTCCAAAGTTCAAACTATATGAGATGAACGGCTCGGCGGAATATATTTGCAGTTACTGTGAGGAAATTACGAAGTATCGTTTGTAAAATTGAAGGAAGACATGATTGTAGAAATGAGCAGGAGACGGCCGACGCTGTTTCCTGCTTTTTACTTTTTGCACCACCTAAAAAAACCTTTCCGGAGAACCGGAAAGGTTTTTTGAATTAAAGCTTATTAGATTAAAGTTTTTTGGAGACGAGCGCCAATACAGCAATGACTGCAAGACCAAAGATCATGAGGCCTTTCTGAGAAATGGACATGATCCCCGTTACAGCGATTACAGCAATGACGACAGGAATGACATATTTGATCAATCCGTGCCATACTTCAAACAGCGCAAAACTGACTGTGCCGCCATTAGTGAGCTCTTGTCTCAAAACTTCCTTGTCTACAAACCAACCAGTGAAAACTGCAAGGAGCAGGCCGCCGATAGCGAGGAAGATCTTGTCTGTCAAAATGTCGAAGAAGTCAAACGCGCCGACACCAAGGAAGGTAACGCCTGACATGACACCCAGAGATAGAGACGCCATAATGCACATTGCGACCATGATAGCCGAGGAAATATAAACGGCTTTCTTTCTAGTCCAGCTTCTTTCATCCATCAGGTAAGCAACGACGACCTCCAGCAGGGAAACGGAAGACGTGAGCGCTGCGACTACCAAGGCGACGAAGAAGAAAGCGGAAAGGATTGGACCCAAGGCGCCCATTTGAGCAAAAATGGAAGGAACGACGACGAAAACGAGGCCAGGACCTGCAGCTGGTTCAAATCCAAATGCGAACATTGCAGGGAACATTGCCAGACCTGCAAGAAGCGCTGCAGAGGTATCCATCACGGTTACGATGGCTGCGTTCTGTGCGAGGTTCTCCGACTTGTTCAGATAACTTCCGTAGGTAATCATACAGCCCATACCAAGGGAAAGCGAGAAGAACGCCTGTCCCAGAGCTGCCAGGAAAGTCTGGCCGGTTACAACTGAGAAATCCGGTTTAAAGAGGAATTCAACACCCTTGCTTGCACCTTCGAGGGTTAAACCACGAGCCGCGATCAAAAGCAGAATGACGAACAGCATAGGCATGAGAATCTTGCCCGCTGTTTCAATACCTTTTGCGACACCGCGTGATACGATAAAAATGTTCATGGCAAGGAAGAGTGCCATCCAGATCAACGGCTCAACCGGATTGCCAATAAAGGCGCCAAAGGAATCACCTATGGCCTCCGGTGCAGCAAGCAACCCTGTAAAAGATTTGACGACATAAGCCAATGCCCAGCCACCAACGACTGGATAGAAGCCCATGATCAAAAATCCGCTTAGTACACCAATGACGCCTGCAAAGGTCCAGTTCCTGCTCTTGGATTTGTACGCACCTACTGCAGCTTTCCCAGAGTTTCTGCCGACTGTAAACTCGGCGATCATGACACTGAGACAAATGACGAAAACGAAGAAAAGATAAATTAAGATAAATGCACTACCACCGTTCATACCAGTCAGATACGGAAAACGCCAAATGTTTCCGAGACCGACTGCGGATCCTGCCGCTGCCATGATAAAGCCGAACCGCGAACCCCAGTTTTCTCTTTTTTGTCCTGTTTGATCCACTAACTACGCCTCCTTTTTGAATGAGAATAAAAATTATGATGCATCTATGATTCAACCGCATATTTAGTGATGATTTATGCGGTGAAACATCATGGAGAGCCAAAAGGACAATCATGGGAAAAATTCCCAAAATATTAAATGCGTACAAACAACGTCCTAACGAAGATTTATACGCATTATCAAATTTCAAAGCAGTCGACTTCCCGCCAGCCATTCTGAGGTGCTCAATATTACGAAACCGTAATACAAGTGTTTATAATCATAACATGATTAGCATCAGTCTACAACTAGGTTTTTTGCGTTTCCCTCTGATTATAACGTACATCAAAAGGTTGAAAATGAAGGAAACACATTTGCCTTGTTGAATTTTTTTAATATTCACAATTATTTTAGCATACTAGTCTTATCATTTCAATTATATTGCCAATATTCTGTCTGCTAAACAAAAAAGTGGGTTTCTTAAGCGGTTTCCATTGTATTCTTTAAACAATTTATTTAATATCCGATTCAATCCCATGACGCCTGCAGCTCAGGACGACCACGCGTCAAAATATGCTCTGCCACGCGAATCCCATCAATTGCAGAGGAGGTGATCCCGCCTGCGTAGCCCGCGCCTTCACCGCAAGGATACAGACCCGGGTGTGAAATGGATTCGAAGGTGTTTTCATCTCGCAGAATACGTACAGGAGACGAGCTGCGGGTTTCAAATGCGGTGAGAATCCCGTCACCATCGGCAAAAGCCTTCATCTTTTGACCCATCTGCGTCAGGCCATCCTGAAGCGCTTCCAGCAGGAACGGCGGCATGGCTGTTCTGAAGTCCGCTTTGACCGGATGCGGTCGATAAGTCGGTTTAATCTTTCCGGTTTCATCTGACGCGTTAAACGGCCTGTGTCCCAAAAATTCACCCACCGTCATATACGGGGCGCCGTAAGTTCTGCCTCCGAGTTCATACGCTGCAGCTTCCAAGGCGCGCTGAAATTCGATTCCAGAGAGCAAGTGCTTCGAGTTAAAATCCTCTGGCGTCACAGAGACCAGCAAAGCGCTGTTGGCATTTTCCATATCCCTTGCCCGTCTGCTCATGCCATTGGTGACTACACCCCCCGGCTCTGACGAAGCCGCGACAACTTCGCCGCCCGGGCACATGCAAAAGGTATAAACACCACGTCCTCCGGAGGTCGTCGCTGTCAGCTTGTATTCCGATGCGCCGTAGCGCTTCTCTAAAGCCTCAAGATGCTCACTATACTGCTGCAGGTTAATCTCTGACTGTTGGTGCTCAATGCGGACACCAACAGCAAACGGCTTCTGGCGCAGCTCGACCCCCTGCCCATGGAGCATTGCAAAGGTGTCTCTGGCGCTGTGTCCAACGGCGAGGACGACCACGTCCGACTTCATTTTCATACCGTTTGACAACTCAAGCTCAAAAAGTCCATCAGGCAACCGTTTAATCAAACAGACTTTTGTGTCAAACAAAAATTGGCCGCCCTGCGCCTCGATTCTGAGCCGCATGGCTTTTACCACATGTCTGAGGACATCTGTGCCAATGTGGGGTTTTTGCCTGTACCGAATGTCTTCAGGCGCTCCGAGCTCCGCAAGCAGATCCAGAACCTGCTGACCTCTCGGATCCTTGCTGCGCGAAGTCAGTTTTCCATCCGAAAAGGTCCCCGCGCCGCCTTCTCCAAATTGAACATTGGATTCCGGATTGAGGACACCGGATGACCAAAATGTTTCAATGTCTTCTACGCGCTTCTCCACACGACTTCCCCGTTCAATGATAACAGGGGTATAACCATGACGGCTGAGGCGTTCTGCCGCAAACATCCCGGCAGGTCCAAACCCAATTACAACCGGTGGAAATTGAAGCACATTTCCCTTTGGTCCGGACTCGGTTGAATGCGTTTGATCTTCTGCATCCAATCGCTCAGCATCTTTCCCAAGTTTCTTTAGCAGCTTAGGCTCGCGGTCTCCGGCAAATAGATCTATACTATAAACCACTCTTGCAGGCTGACCCTTTCTCAAATCGAGGGATTCCCGGGCTATGCGCCAGGAAAGGGGCTCACTCGCCCCCATACCCAACTTCTTTCTCAACTGAATTTCAATCTCCCTGTCACTATGCTCAATTTCCATTTTGATCTGATGAATTCGCAGCATGCCGCATTACCCTCTTCTGAGTTGAAGCGATGAAGATAATGCCTTAATGAGAACAGGCACCACCAGAAGCTGCAGCGCCATGCCCGGAAGGCCTGTCAAAATTGCGCCTTTCATGTACATCACCGGATTTAATTGAACAGCGAAAACCGATGTGGTCACTACTGCAGCAAGACCAAGTACAACGCGACCGACCAGCATGGAGACGACAAGCGCAGCATATACATTAATCCGTCGCTTGTTGATCAGCCATGACATGGTCCAGCCATATGCAGCGAGTTCAAAAGCCATGAGAAAGGCTATTGGGAAAAGTGGCGGCATCCCAGTCGCAATGGCACTCGTGAGCGGCGTGAGCGCACCCGCGATTAAGGCAATCCAAGGATTAACGAAAGCTGCACCTGCTAGAATTGGCAAATGCATTGGCAGGAAAATCGATCCGCTGACAGATGTGAGATGAAAAACTGTCGGTACCAGAAGTCCCAGCGCTATGATCAACGCTCCGCGGATCAATGATTTAGTTTCATTCATTATAAAGTCCTCCAATTACTATTTTTTGGGGTCATTATTACATAAATCAATTCCAAAATCTTAACAACCGCTTTTTATTCCTCTTCAGCTGCCTCGTCTTTCCCGAACCAGAGCGCCAGCTCTTCCCTGGCTTCCTCAAGGCTTGAAGATCCATGGACGGCATTGAGCTGGACGCTGTCTCCATAGAGGTACCTGATTGTGCACACTCTGGCTTTGGCCGGATCTGTAGCCCCATTGATTTCTCGGACTACCTCGACGGCATTTTCTCCAGTCAGCTTCATGACAAAAACCCGGTCAGAAGTCATAAAGCGAATGAGAGAGGCGTAAAAACTCTTGTCTTTATGCGCTTCGTAGTGCTTCTCAACCAGATCCTGCTCAGGTACACACATATAGGCTTCCTCAAGAACCAAACCGTGGGCTTCGTAAAGCGACAATATTGCACCAATCTTTTGTTTCTTGACTGCATCCGGTTTTATAATAACCAAGGTTGATTCTTTCATACATAACACCTCACATCTTATGAATGATGTCTCGCACGATCTTAAATTGCTCCGATACGCGTCAGAAACTGACGAATTTCCTCCATCATAGCCTCAAACCAATGCGATTCCTCAGACCTGGTATTTAAGGCTATGGTCTCGACCGGGCAGAATCCGGTGCCTTCCCTGTTCTGGATATGGTCTGCCAAAGCAGCGTACTGCACCTCAATACCCACTGAATCCAGATAAGCTTTGGCCGGCTCACTCATCACAAGCGTCCACACTTTTGTAATGCCAAGCTCTGCCGCAATTCTGGCAGCCCCAAGGCCTATAACTCTGTCGATCAGCAGCGCCCCTCCCGCAAAACGGATGCCCTTTGTGTAAATCAAATACAAAGGTTTAATGCCCCGTTCTCTGGAGGAATGCGCTATTTCACCCTCTGCATGGATCATCATGCTGAGGGCCTGATCCTTTAATGCCTGAACACCTTCGTCAAATGTCATTTTCAAATCTCCTGTCACTTAGCTTTATACGTGCCGCTCAACTGTAAATCTATGAATCCGATACGTCTCATGTTCTTTAATGCCAGCTTTGTTTAATGCAATTCTAACTTGATCCTCAACCGTATCAACACCCTCAAGGTCAGGCAAGAGAAGCCCCCGTCTGAAATCAGATTCCACAATGACACCATAGATCTTCGGATCGAGCGCTTCAAAGCCCGGTACCAGCTCACCTTTCGAAAGGACATCCACAGAAATAGTGAGGTGCTCCAGCTCCCAAGGCTCAATTTCCGGAAACCTCGGATCCTCAGTCGCTGCCTGGATAGCGTTGTGAATAATTTCGTCCGCCAAGGAGCGTTGTGTGCCGATGGTCGTCCCTATACAACCCCGCAGCCCCCCGGAGCTCTTGATCGAGACAAATACGCCTTTGGATGGCCCCTCAAGCTCCGGCTCCTTAAGTTCCTCGGGAAGGCTGACTCGCTTTTGCTCTCGAATATAGTCTTCAATTGCCAGTCTGGCCAGCCTTACGAAATTATCTTCTCTGTTGCGTCTTGTAAGCCTTCTGCTTAAAACACCTTGTACGACTTCATCAAACCGCTTGGCATTATCTGCGGGTTTCGGATCCGTCAGCGCAACAACGCCATAACCCACGCCAAACGGGCCTTCATAGGACAATACTTTCGAAGTGATCTCAAGACCATCAAGGGCCCCAATCATAATGTCCAGGGACTTTTTGCCGCATTCGCCGGCACCCTCGCAAAGGGCTTCGTCCGCTGTGACAACTTTAACCAGGTCGTTGTTTTCAAAGGCATCAACGATCCACTCGTCAAACTTCGGGCCACGGGCATCAAAATGATAAGGTCCCGAATCTTTGAGCTTATGGGATAAATCACCACTCGCAATTATCACCGCGCGAAAGCCCAAATCATCTATGCAAGCCGAAAGCAATTGACCAAACCTGTACAATTCATCCGTTGACAACAAGCCATAAGTGATTTCTACCAGTTCGTAGTTTGTATAATGGGGTTCTATAAAGGAAAGAGGGACAAGGACACCATGATCCAAATCACCGGATACGTCAAATCTTCGCGCTAGCGCGTGATCAAATATGACCGCCGGCAGATTGTTGTCTGCTGCCAGATCCGCAAGCGCTTTGATAAGTGGCATTGCATTATTCTTTTTCATGTGGATTTCAGGTGCTCCAAAAGCACTTAAATTGCCCTCAAGACAACTTTCTCCGCGAATAGCGACAGCATCACTGAAAAGCGGTCCATGAGGTGAAATTACGACGATTACCTCAGGCTCAAGCCGGGCGATCTGTCGTCCGACCTCGTCCATTGACCTGGCCGTTGCGGCAACGACCTTTGACTGTTCGTGTCCAACTGCCGGTATCACGACAGGCGGATGCGGCATTAAATAACCAGCGAGTATCGTCATCTCGATCACTCCTTCGATCCTTTTAGATAACCTTTTCTCATAAGCTTTTCAATGTGCTCAGATACTTTTTCGTCAATATCAATCTGATAGGTCTCCTCAAGCACAAACATCATTGAAACAGCAACTTGAGCAACATCCAACAACTCGAGGCTGATCCTTTCCACAACTTCCTTGGGTGCCATATCAACAGTCTCACCATTTAGGCCTCTAAATTTGCCAATTAATTGCGCTAACTCTCCGGCCTCCTCCATAAGCTTCAGACACGTGGATTCGAGACCGGGCTGAAGATTATTCAGTTTTGGGAGACTGATCTGTTTGTATTCATTCATGATTTTGCACCCTTTCAGACGGCTTTTAATTATTATAGCACAAAATGGCGTCTAGTAATTTCATGTGATCCTGAAATGAAGAAAAGGGCAGCCACTGGATTCACTTTCTATATTTACGAAAAAAGACACCCCAAAATGAGGTGTCCTTGATTGAGCAAATTATCGCTTGGAGAACTGTGGTGCTCTTCTCGCAGCTTTGAGTCCGTATTTTTTTCTTTCCTTCATGCGGGAGTCACGCGTGAGGAAACCCTCTTTTTTAAGAATGGCACGATACTCGTCATCTACTTTAAGAAGGGCTCTGGAAACACCGTGGCGAACCGCGCCAGCCTGACCAGTAAAACCGCCGCCTTCAACAATTACAAAGACGTCGAATTTGCCAAGCGTGTTGGTGAGAACCAGAGGACGCTTAATCTCATTGCGAAGTGTTTCAAAGTTGAAGTAATCTTCAACTGTACGACCATTGATCTTGAATTCACCATTGCCCGGTACGAGGCGTACGCGCGCAGTGGAGCTTTTTCGTCTTCCTGTGCCTTGATACTGCATAGTCATCATGAATTCCCTCCTTCGTGGTTATACTTCGAGCGCTTCAGGCTTCTGTGCTTCGTGGTTGTGCTGATCACCGCTGTATACTTTCAGCTTCTTCAGCATCTCTCTTCCAAGGGTGTTCTTTGGAAGCATACCTTTGATGGCATGTGTGACAACCGTTTCAGGCTTCTTCGCCATCATTTCGCGATAGGTGCGCTCTCTCAGGTGGCCCGTGTAGCCAGTGTGCCATCTGAATTTCTTCTGATCAAGTTTTTTGCCTGTCAGAACCACTTTCTCAGCGTTGATGATGATCACATAATCACCGCAGTCGACGTGAGGGGTGTAGATTGGCTTATGTTTGCCTCTAAGGATTGTAGCAACTTCAGTGGAAAGTCTGCCGAGGGTCTTTCCTTCAGCATTGATGACATACCATTTTCTCTCTATTTCATTGGGTTTAGCAACGAAAGATTTCATGAGTTCCCTCCTAACATTAATATTTCACCGTTTTTTATTTAATAAAAAAACCCGGGGCAGGATTTTTTTAGTTCGCCTCAAAATGAGCCAAACTTATTTTATAATAGCAAGCACACAGAGTCAACTACTTTTTTGTTAGTTTGCTATTTAAAATCCAATATAAATTGTATGAATTTGTTCATACAGAGCGATCATAGCCGCTTTTTAATAAATGACCTCAGTTAAGTACAAGCCTTGCGGCGGTGCTGTCCATGGTGCCTTGGTGCGTTCCCTGGCATCCAGAAGCCTTCCGGCGTCTGATGGTTCGAGACTTCCTTTTCCAATCAAAACCAAAACCGCTGTCATGATCCTAACCATATTATACAAAAACCCATTCCCTCTGAAAGTTAAAGTCACCAGTGTACCCTCTTTGTGAAACTCAATGTCTTCAATGCGTCGAACAGTTGTCTTCGCTGAGCTCCCCTGGGATCTGAAGGTGGCAAAGTCATGCTCACCAATCCAATAAGCCGCTGCTTCTTTCATTTTGTCCAGATCCAGTGGCTCAGGCACATGCCAGACCAAATAGGATTTTAATGGATCTTTATTGATAGAGTTGTCAATTTTATATTGATAGATTTTGCCTCGTGCAGAATATCTCGGATGGAAGTCCGGCTCCGCATCTTCTGCACATAGAATCAGGATGTCATCCGGCAGATGATAATTTAGAACATAGCATAGTCTTGTCGTCGGGAAAGCAGAATGATGCACAAAAGACGCCACTTGGGCAAGTGCATGCACGCCTGCATCTGTACGGCCTGACGCAGTTAAATCGATTTTTTCGCTCAATAAATTGCTGAGCAATTTCTCAATGGTCTCCTGAATCGATTTGAATCGCTTCTGACGCTGCCAACCTTGATATTGAGTGCCTTGATAGGCTATGGTCAATTTGACGCGGCGCGGGGCTTTTCTGAGCTTCAAGCGGTCCACATCCTGACTGCAATCAGGCCGCCCCAGTACAGTATAAAGACGAATACCCCAATCAAATCCAAATGTGTAAACTGGAGCACCTTCATTCTCGTTCTATTCTCGCCGCCCCTATAGCATCTGGCTTCCATTGCCATAGCAAGTTCATCCGCTCTTCTAAAAGCGCTTATGAAAAGCGGGACAAGCAAAGGTATGAGGCTTTTTGCACGCTTGATCAGATTGCCGCTTTCAAAATCAGCGCCTCTCGCCATCTGCGCCTTCATGATTTTATCCGTCTCTTCCAGCAATGTTGGAATAAAACGAAGTGCAATTGTCATCATCATTGCTAATTCATGTGCCGGAAGTCCCAGCTTTTTAAAAGGATTCAGAAGCCTCTCCAGTCCATCCGTCAACTCAATGGGAGAGGTTGTCAAAGTCAGCATGGAGGTTCCAATGATCAGGAGAATTAAGCGGCTGGCCATAAAAAAGGCTTGTCTGACACCTTCATTCGTAATTTTGACGATCCCAAAACGAAAGAGTTCCGTGCCAGGGGTCAGGAAGACATTTATGCCAAACGCGAAGATGATAATCATCAAAACCGGCTTAAGACCTCTAAGCAAGTATTTATAGGGTATCTTGGAGACCGCTATGGTCAGTGCCAGAAAAGCCAGCACAACGCCATAGCCTATAAAGGAGTTGATAAAAAAGAGCGACACTATATAAAGCATTGAAGCTACCAACTTAAATCTTGGATCCATCCGATGCACAGGTGATGATAGTGGTAAATACTGGCCAACGGTGATATCACGAAGCATGGCTTTTCCTCCTTAGAAGTTCAAGCAGACGCGTCGCTGCATTCTCAACCGTATAGAGTGTCGGATCGATATCTATACCTTTTGCCGCCAGCGCCTTGGCTACATATGTCACCTGCGGCGCTGCCAATCCAATAGCCTCCAGTTGCTCAACATGACTAAAGACCTCTGCAGGATCGCCAGCCAGGACCAGACTCCCTTCGTCCATGACAAAGATCTTTCTGACGTATCTTGCAATATCCTCCATGCTGTGGGAAACCAGAATCACTGTAATTCCCTGTTTTGCATGAAGCGCCAGAATTTGCTCAAGGATTTCATCTCTACCCTTTGGATCCAGTCCGGCAGTGGGTTCATCCAAAATCAGGACCTCGGGTTTCATGGCAATGACGCCGGCAATTGCAACGCGTCTTTTTTGTCCGCCGCTGAGTTCAAAAGGAGATTTTCCACGAATTTCTTCGTAATCAAGACCCACCATTTCCAGCGATTCTTTGACACGTCGATTGACTTCTTCAGGCTCAATGCCCAAATTGTTCGGACCAAACGCCACATCCTTCTCAACTGTCTCTTCAAACAGTTGATACTCTGGATATTGAAATACCAGACCAACCTTTTTTCTGATTTCGTTTAGTTTAGCCTTTGAAGAGGTTATGTCAAACCCGTTGATTAAAATCTTGCCAGATGTAGGTTTCAATAACCCGTTCATATGCTGAATTAAAGTGGACTTGCCCGATCCGGTGTGACCAATCAAACCGACAAAATCCCCTTTTTCAATCTGGAGAGAAACACTGTTCAGCGCATTCGTCTCAAAGGGACTTCCAATATCATATATGTGGTTAAGTTTCTCTATAATAATGGACATAACTCTTCCACCAACTCTTCTACAGTAATGATATCATCTGGAATGACCACACCTTGTTCCCTCAACTGATGCGCTAAAAGTGTGACTTGAGGGACGTCCAAGCCCATGCCTTGGAGCTGCTCAACTTTTGAAAACACTGTTTTGGGGGTGCCTTCAAGGAGCTTTGCCCCATCTTCCATGACGATGACGCGATCACAATGGACAGCTTCATCCATAAAATGTGTGATGTGGACAATGGTGATACCTTCTTCTTTGTTCAAACGCCTGATGGTTTCCATAACTTCTTTACGGCCTGAGGGATCCAGCATGGCTGTTGGTTCATCCAAAATAATGCATTTTGGCTTCATTGCCAGTATCCCGGCTATGGCTATGCGTTGCTTTTGACCGCCAGACAATAAATGCGGCGGT
>WXFH01000054.1 GCA_009881125.1 Acidaminobacter sp.
CTTCAAGTTACTTCGCTGACTTCCGTTATTTCCATAATCAGAAATCACTTCGCCGGTTCCAAGCAGAACCGACTTTTTATTTCAGAATTTTGGGTTGTACACTGTTTAGTTTTCAAGGATCGAATGGAGGTCACTTTTGAACCAATTTTGCGATTCAATATCTCAAGTGACTTCTTCAGTTTATCATCGCGTTTTTATCAAGTCAAGTCATTTTAAATCTTTTCTCGTTCGCGACGACTTCTCCATATTACCCAAGAAACCAAGCTATGTCAACCCTTTGAAAGAAATTCTAATTTTCAGATTTTTGTTTTGGACGTCTTTGATTTTATGTTAACCTACTTTGCATTCTTTTCTTCCTTTAATGACTCTAAAATCACTGCAAGCTTTTCAAAAAACAGACCTATCTCTTCATCCGTCACATTGAGCGGAGGAAGAACGCGAATTACGTTTTCCCCAGCAGGAATCAGCAATAATTTGTTTTCAAAAGCCACGGTATTGAATGATTTACAGTCGATCCCAAGCTCAATCCCAATCAAAAGTCCTTTTCCTTTTACGCTTTTGATGATGTGACCATCGGCTAAAGCACTTAGTTTTTGAGTGATCTTTTCGGATTTTTCCTGAACATTAGCCAGGAAGGCAGCGGACGAAATGAGTTCAACGCCCTTTAGTGCAACTGCAGTCGCCAGCGGGTTGCCTCCAAACGTGGAGCCGTGATCGCCCGCGACCAGAACGCTGGCTTTTTTCGATGCGACAAAGGCGCCAATTGGGAAGCCGCAGCCAAGTCCCTTTGCGAGGCAGACTACATCCGGTTTGACACTGGTGGATTGGAATGCATAAAAGGTCCCCAAACGGCCAATGCCGGTCTGAACTTCATCAAAGATTAAGAGAATGTCGAGCTCGTCGCATTTGGCTCTCAGGGCTTTGAGGTAGTCGTCGGAAATTGAATTGACGCCGCCTTCACCTTGAATTGGCTCGACGAGGATTCCGCAGTAGCTGCTGTCCAGGGCTTTTAAAGCCTCAATGTCGTTTGCCGGAAATTCATAGACTTCTGGAATCAGTGGTTTAAAAGGCGCCTGGTACTTTTCCTGTCCTGTGACGGAGAGCGCGCCCATGGTGCGTCCATGAAAGCTATGGGACAAATGAGCCAATTTGACGGCGTCACGCTTTTTACCATATTTTCTGGCAAGTTTAATGGCGCCTTCCAGCGCCTCTGTACCACTATTGCAGAAAAAGACGTCCTGGAGGACACCCTCTGACAGATCAATCAAGGTCTTGGCAAGCTTGAGCTGTGGTTCATTCCAGTACAAGTTGCTTATATGCATAAGTTTGGCAGCTTGCTCTGAGATGACTTTCGCAATTTCAATATTCCCGTGGCCAAGGGCATTGACAGCGACGCCGCTGACGAAATCCAGATAGGCTTCGCCTTGAGTATCCCAGATCATGGCGCCTTTGCCGTGATCAAAGATGACGTCAAATCTTCCATAAGTCGGCATGACGGCCGCTTTGAACGGATCACTGGCAGGTTCTGAAGCAGCTGTTTCTTTTATAGTTTCATCAACTTTTACATTTTCCATGGTGGTTCTCCTCTCACTCAATTGGAATATTGGGGATAATGCTATTGGATACTGGATACCGGGTACTGGGTCATTTGTTAACGTTCGATCATGGTCCCTATGCCGCTGTCCGAAAAAACTTCAACCAAAAGACTGTGGGGTGTCGAGCCATTGAGCAGATGCACGGAGTGAACGCCGCTTTCAATGGCATTGACGGCGCAGGTCAGCTTAGGAATCATGCCGCCCTTGACGGTCTTCAGAATTTCTTTCGCTTCTTCCAAATTCAGCTTGCTGACAAAGCTTGCGGGATCCGGAAAATTTTTATAGACACCGTTCACATCCGTCATCAGGATCAGCTTCTCAGCCCCAACTGCTGTGGCAACAGCTGAAGCGACATCATCCGCGTTCAGGTTGAAGGTCTTCCCATCCTTATCATGGCCGATGGGTGAAATAATCGGTGTATATCCACCGGACATCAGAAGATTAATCAACGCAGGATCCACAGTGGCGACTTCACCAACGTGGCCAATATCGCCATCCACGACCAACTTCTTGGTGGCTTCGAGCCATCCGCCGTCTTTGCCGCTGATGCCAACCGCTTTAATTCCGCCGTTATTTAATAGAAGTGTCAGCTCGGTGTTGATTCTCCCGGTCAGAACCATTTCAACTTCTGTGATAGCGGCGTCTCCGGTCACTCTATACCCACCAACAAATTCGGTTTCAATCCCCATTTTGTCCAGCCTTGCGCTGATTTCTTTTCCACCGCCGTGAACCAGGACCATTTTCATGCCGACCAGGCTTAATAGCACTATATCCTGAAGAATGGCGCGCCTGCCTTCAGGCGAATCCGCCAGGCTGCCTCCAAGTTTGATCACAACGGTCTTATCCCGAAACTTTTGTATGTACGGGATCGATTCAATTAGTGCAGATACAAATGCAGACATTGTATGACCTCCTATTCGATCACAAGAAATGTAAGAAAGTAAATATATTATACACAACAATGCATATTATTTCAAATTTTTCTTGATGGATTTTTGCTATTTTATGCATGCGATTTTATAAAATGTTGATCTGAGTATTTCTCATCATTGATTAAGGCAGCTCACTCTCAGGAAATTCAAATAATACCTAGGCCGAATTCGGACAATTTTGATAGTTGAGGGTTTTACATTAACGCAAGCACGCATTTATTTACATCATTTATAAGGAAATAACTCTGATAGCCATACATAACAGGATTGTGCACGTTTGAGTCCCTGGGTCTTATTTATTGTATCATTTTTTCAGAATTGTTTATGTATTGTTTCTTCTGCAATTCAAATTTTGGGGTATCAATAGGAACATGCCATACCTTTAATACTATTCCGTCTGATAATATGAATACTCACGTCGAGATCAGCGCTCCCTTCAATGGTCTTAAAGACATGCGACTGCATATCTTGAGACGGAATTAATACTCTTATTATTGAATTGTTTTTATTTTTTGTGTATAATTATCCTTAATACTTTTTATGGAGGTTTTGTTATGAATGTATGTGTTGTAGGCGCATCAGGATACGCTGGTCAACAGCTGGTCGCGCTTCTTATGAATCATCCACATGTTGGGAAAGTTTTTTTAATGGCTTCCTCGACTGCAGGTGCGCGTTATTCTGATTTGAATCCGGCATTTAAAGGGCGAATGGAAGAGCTTCTGCTGCCGGCCTCTGATCTGCTGCTTCCCGGTTTTGTGAAGGAGAACGACATAGGCGCTGTGTTCCTGGCATTGCCGCACGGGGCGTCTATGCCTTATGCCCAGTTTCTGATCGAGAATGAGCCAGAAGTGGGTATCATTGACCTGGGTGCGGATTTTAGAATTCATGATGTCGAAGTTTATAAGAAGTGGTATGGCGATCACACTTGTCCGCAGTATCTGGACCGCTTCGTCTATGGACTTCCTGAGCTTCACCGCGATCAAATTGTGGGTTGCAGGACCATCGGCAATCCTGGCTGTTATCCTACCTCTATTCTTCTGGCACTGGTCCCTGCGCTGAAAGCCGGCGTCGTCGAGACGGACCGAATAGTCGCAGATTCAAAATCCGGGATGAGCGGCGCCGGAAAGACCGCTGCGATCTCTTCCCTGTTCACAGAGGTCGCGGAAACGGTACGGCCGTATAAAACCGGCAAGCACCGCCATACGGCTGAAATTGCACAGGAGATGTCCCAGGCGGCCGGCGAAGCGGTTGGCCTGCTGTTCGCACCTTCTATAGTACCAATGAGCCGCGGGATTCAGTCTACAGTCTACGCAGCGGTGAAGCCTGAAATGCTCGAGTGGGCCAAGACTTCAATTTTGGATTATTATAAGGAATTCTATAAAGATGCGCCATTTGTCAGGGTTCTGGATGAACAGCCGGAGACGCGCAACGTGAGAGGCAGCAATTACTGTGATGTCTGGGTGACAATTGATGAGGAAACCTCGACGTTGGTCGCTATGGGCGTCATAGACAATCTGGTGAAAGGTGCCAGCGGTCAGGCGGTCCACAATTTCAATCTGATGTTTGGTTTTGAGGAAACAGCGGGCATTAATATGCTGCCGCTCTATCCGTAAGAAATTTTTACTTTAGTTATTGATTTACCTGTTTCGAGAATCCACTAACCTGAATTTAGGAGGTTCACAATTTATGAATGATCAACTGTTGGAAAATGTTTCGGTTCCGGGATTTAAAGCTTGCGCTCTCTTCTGCGGCATCAAAAAACAGAATAAAGATTTGACTGTCATTACCTGTGAAAAAGGGGCAGTGGCTGCAGCGGTATTCACAACGAATTTATCAAAAGCCGCGCCGGTCATTGTCTCCCAGGAAAACCTGAAGCAGCCGCTGGTGCATGCCGTCATCATTAACAGCGGAAACGCCAACGCCTGCAATGGAGAGCGTGGCTTAAGCGACGCTAAGCGCACGGCCGTCAAAGCCGGTGAGCTTCTCGGCGTTTCCCCCTCCTCTGTGCTGGTCTCTTCCACAGGGATTATTGGCGTGCCGCTTCCGGTAGAAAAGATCGAAGCGGGACTTGAGAAAGCTATGCCGCTGTTGAAAGCTGACGGCCTGGCTGAGGCTGCTCAAGGGATTATGACCACAGATACCTTTAGAAAGTTGGCAGCGCAGTCAGTGACACTTCCCGAGTCCGGTGTGACAGTCCAAATTGTTGGTTTTTCCAAGGGCAGCGGCATGATTCACCCTAATATGGCGACTATGCTCGGATTCACTTTGACGGACGCAAGCATTGAAAAAGACGTGTTCCAGAAGCTTCAGCAGGAATCTACAGACATAACCTTCAACATGATTTCTGTCGACGGCGACACCTCAACCAATGACATGTCACTGGCTCTCAGCTCCTGTGAAGCAGGCAATCCTGCCCTTCAGCCAGGAACTAAGGATTATGAGGCCTTTAGAGAAGCCTTTATTGACGTTCAAAAAACGCTGGCGAAGCTGATTGCCAAAGATGGTGAGGGTGCTACCAAGCTGATTCAGGTCAAAATAAACGGTGCCAGAACGGAGAAGGATGCCCGTCTGCTCGCTCGAAGCGTCACAACGTCGTCTCTGGTCAAAGCAGCCATCTTTGGCCGAGATGCGAACTGGGGACGAGTTCTCTGCGCCATGGGGTATTCCGGCGGCATGTTCAATCCTGATGTAGTCGACCTTTACTTCGAAAGTGAGTTTGGCAGCATTCAGCTCATGGAGAAAGGTGCGGGACTTATTTTCGACGAAGAAAAAGCACTGAAGATTCTCGAGTCCAGCACCATTGATATTGTGGCTCAGCTTGGTGAGGGCACTGCGTCTGCGGAAGCCTGGGGCTGTGACCTGACTTATGAGTATGTGAAGATTAACGGTGAATACAGGTCGTAAATACTGAAAAGAAGTCCCAACCGCTGTGAGGATGCGGTTGGGACTTCCTTTGTTTTATGGATTTAGTTGAGCACCTGTTAATTGGCAGGTGTTACGGCGTTGTAGCCTTGTCCCATCATGCCTTGTCCGAAACCTTGTCCCATCATGCCGCCGCGCATCATGCCGCCGCGACCGCCATTTGCAGGTCCATAGCCTTGGCCAAGACCGGCAGCTTCGCCGTTAGCTTGTCCGAGACCTTGTCCGCCATTGACTCTGCCTTGGCCAAGACCAAAGCGTTCGCCGTTGTTAAGCTGATATCTCATGGCAAATGCTTGAGTACCATCGCAGACGTGGTTTTCGATAAAGTTTTTCATAGCTGCTGCACGTTCGGAAGTTAATGTACCACTGGCAACCAGTGCGTCGATTCTGGCAACTTTAGCTTCTTTAATTTCGGCGACAAATTCGTCGAATAGATCAGCATCCTTAGCTTGCTCGCTAAGCGATTCGCCAGCTTTCAGTTTTTCGATAATAACGCTTGGGTCTTTATCAAGAAACTCAGCCAAAATTTCAACATTGCTTTGATATTTAACCGCAGGCTGTGCAACATCCGCAAAGACGGCAATTGAGCCGAGTGCAAGAACGAGAATCAGTGAGAGTGACAACAAGATTCTTTTCATTTTCATTTCCTCCTTTAGCAAGTTCGACCTGTAGTTAGAATTAGTCGTCTTGTTTCTATGGTCTAACTATACCTCTGAATAATAAAGAGAATATGAAGATGGGCTACTTATTTCAACATTTGCGATTTTTATTGGATTTTCTTGTCAGGTGGAAACTCGGTGTTGGAAACTCGGGGTTGATAGGCGCTAGCCGCTGACACCCGGTTTCCACAAGTGAAACTCGGGGTTGATAGGCGCTAGCCGCTGACACCGAGTTTCTTCCATCTCAAAAAACAAACACACGCAGAGCGGCACCACCGCCCTGCGTGTGTTTGTCTTCTATCTTAAGAATACGCCATAAAAACATCCACGCTCTGATCGTCAATCCCCTTCTCGAGGAGGGATACCACCGCGAAGAAGGTATCAAAGGCGGTCAGGCACATGACTTTATTTTCTACCGCGCGACGTCGCATGCGGAATCCCGGCTTGTTTTTGACTTTGCCGACCGTCGGCAGAATGACGCTGAAAGAAATCTTATCCCGTGTCAGCCAGGTCAGCGCTTCCTCTTCCGTGCCGGCGTCAATGACTTTAGCTTGAGGGAATGCCTCCCGAATGGCTTTGGCTGTTCCTGAGGTAGCCACTATTTCATAGCCCAGGCTGACGAGTTTTCCGGTGAGCGGAAGAGACACGGCCTTGAAGGCATCCGTGATTGACAGGAACACCCTCTCTACCACGACAGGACCAACCGCCGCTTCATCCGAACCCTTCTCCGCATTTCGATTTCGCTTCGCGCCCTTGGCACTTAGTCCCCGGAGGGTGCCGCTGGCAGCTATAAAGCCTTTGTACAAGGCGTGCTCCAGCTTGGCATCCATACAGAGCACCTCGCCCGTTGACTTCATTTCAGGACCGAGTGCAGAATCCGCAGCAGGAATTTTCTCCATGGAGAAGACCGGATGCTTCACCGCATAAATCTCCCGCTCCGGGTAAAGTCCAGTCGGGTACTCCATGCTGTTGACCGTCTCACCCAGCATGCAGCGGGTGGAGAGCTCAATCATAGGAACGCCGGTGACTTTGCTCAGGAATGGCACTGTACGTGACGCCCTTGGATTGACCTCAATCACATAGAGCTTGTCTTTTTCGACAATAAACTGGATATTCAGCAGACCGACAATTTTAAGGGCCTGTGCAATTTTACGTGTCGTCACTATGATTTGACCCTTCATCCTGCTGCTGATGCTCGGGGCCGGATAGATGGAGATGCTGTCACCGCTGTGAACGCCTGCGCGCTCCAGATGCTCCATGATGCCCGGAATAATGACGTTTTCGCCGTCAGAGATCGCGTCGACCTCGACTTCGAGTCCGTTGATATATTGGTCGATCAGCACCGTGCTCTTGGGCTCGCGCTCGAAGGCACCAAACAGATAACGCTCCAGCGCTTCGTCATCATGGACGATTTCCATCCCGAGGCCGCCTATGACATAGCTTGGACGCACCAGAAGCGGGAAGCCGAGGCCTTTTGCCTGCAGCATACCATCGGCTACACTGGAAACGCCATAGCCAAGTGGGCTCGGAATGCCTTCTTCAATCAGAATCTGGTTGAAGCACTCGCGGTCCTCAGCATTATGGACAGCCTCGAAGGAGGTGCCAAGGATTGGAATCCCTGCTTCTGAGATAAACCTAGCCAGTTTAATGGCGGTCTGGCCGCCGTACTGCAGAATGACGCCCACCGGCTTCTCCTTGTCGACGATGCTCAGGATGTCCTCCTCAGTGATCGGCTCAAAGTAGAGCTTGTCCGAGAGGTCAAAGTCCGTACTGACAGTCTCAGGGTTATTGTTGACAATGATCGCCTCATAGCCCAGATTTTTCAGTGCCAGGACACCATGGACCGAGCAGTAGTCAAACTCCACGCCCTGACCAATCCGGATCGGGCCGGAGCCTATGACAATGACTTTCTTGCGGTCACTGACCTCGACCTCGTCCTCACCGCCGTACATGGAATAATAGTAAGGGGATGTCGCCTCGAACTCGCTGGCGCAGGTATCGACCATTTTGTAAGAAGGCATGATGTTGTAAACTTTTCTAAGATCGTAGATCTTGTCTGCGGAGGTGTCCTTCATGAGGCGGCTGATACCTTTGTCCGCGAAGCCGTAGCGCTTCAGGTCCATTAGGAGCTCGGAATCCAGGACATTGATCTTCTGATCGCGGATGCGCTCCTCAAGGTTAACGATTCGCTGAACTTTGCTCAGGAAGAACGGATCAATGCCGGTCATGCCCTTCAGCTCTGCCACAGTCGTGCCCCGGCGCATGAGCTCAGTGATAAAGAACAACCGCATGTCGTCCCCGTTGATGACACGGTCGATTAACGCTTCAGTGCTCATAGTATCCGCAATTGGGAATTTGAGATTATACAGGTTGATTTCAAGGGAGCGCACCGCCTTCAGCAGAGCTGCCTCGAAGCTGCCAGCTATTGCCATGACCTCCCCGGTGGCCATCATCATAGTCCCGAGAATTTTGTCAGCTTCTTTGAACTTGTCAAAAGGCCATTTCGGAATCTTGACGACCACGTAGTCCAAGGTCGGCTCAAAGCACGCTTTAGTCTTGCCTGTAATGTCATTGACGATTTCATCCAGGTCATAGCCCAGAGCAATGCGGGTTGCCACCTTCGCTATAGGATAACCCGTCGCCTTGGACGCCAGCGCAGAGGAACGGCTGACCCGCGGATTGACTTCTATAACGTAGTAACGATCGCTCTCCGGATCCAGCGCCAGTTGAACGTTGCAGCCGCCGCGAATCTCCAGCGCGTTGACAATATCTATGGACGCCCTGCGAAGCATTTGATACTCAAGATCATTCAGCGTTTGGGACGGCGCAATAACAATGCTGTCCCCTGTGTGAACGCCAACCGGATCAAAGTTTTCCATGTTGCAGACCGCAATGACGTTGCCGCTGTTGTCCCGGATCATCTCGTACTCTATCTCTTTCCAGCCTTTGATGGACTTTTCCACCAGAACCTGACCAGCAATGCTGAAGTCAATGCCGCGGCGGGCAATCTCCCGCACCTCAGCCTCTGTATTCGCAATGCCGCCGCCTGTGCCGCCAAGTGTAAACGCCGGGCGGATAATGACCGGCAGCCCGATCTGATGAGCCTGGGCTACCGCAGACTCCACATCTTCCGCAATATAGCTCTCTATGCATGGCTGGCCAATTGCTTCCATGGCCTCCCTGAAATCTTCCCGGTCCTCTGAGGTCTCAATGGACTCAAGGGAGGTACCTATAACCTGAACTTTATACGTCTCAAGGACGCCGCGCTTCCACAGCTCCATGGACAGGTTGAGGGCTGTCTGGCCGCCCATGCCGGCAATCATGGCCTCCGGGCGCTCCTTCTCAATCACTTTCTCCAGGAACTCCGGGGTCATAGGCTCCATGTAGACATGATCTGCCACGGTAGGATCCGTCATGATGGTCGCCGGATTCGAGTTGACCAGTACGACCTCGACGCCCTCTTCCTTCAGCACTTTGCAGGCCTGAGTTCCCGAGTAGTCGAATTCTGCGCCCTGTCCAATAATGATGGGGCCCGAACCAATGACAAGGACTTTCTTAAAATTATGCTTTTTCATCATTTGGCCTCCTTCATCATGGTCACAAACTGGTCGAACAGCAGGTCAGAATCCCGCGGCCCAGGTGACGCCTCAGGGTGATACTGCACGCTGAAGATTGGAAGATGCCGGTGCCTCATGCCCTCCACACTGCCATCATTGACATTGAGGTGGGTGATTTCTATCTTAGTCATATCCAGGGACTCCGGAACCGTCACGTAACCGTGGTTTTGGGCGGTGATCACAATGTGGTTGTGAATCAGGTCCTTGACCGGGTGATTGCCGCCCCTATGGCCGTAGATGAGCTTTTCTGTCGCGCCGCCAAAGGCGTGGGTCAGGATTTGATGTCCCAGGCAAATGCCAAAGACAGGTTTTTTGCCGATGATGTCTTTAACGACCGCCACAATGCCACCAAGCTCAGAAGGGTCCCCAGGCCCGTTGGACAGCAGGACGCCATCCGGATTACAAGCCAGCACCTCTTCCGCAGTCGATCTTGCCGGAAACACATGAAGCTCTACCCCGCGCGCCACCAGCGACTTCAGGATCCCGCGCTTCACGCCAAAATCCATAACCGCCGCTTTTAACCCACAGGGTTCTTTAGGCGTAATCACGTAAGGCTTTTTGGTGGTGACTTCGTCCACATACCCTTTGACGTCGTAGCGATTCAGCTCTTGTTTGACTTCTTCAAGGTTGTCCAGGTCTGCGACGATCATCCCCGGTACGGTCCCCTGGCTTCGAAGCTTTCTCGTCAGCGCTCTGGTGTCGATCCCCGATATTCCAATAATGCCGTGACGTGTCATGTACGCATCCAGGCTTTCGTTGCCTCTCCAGTGGGAGTAGTCGTCGACTTTTTCCCGAACGACAAGTCCCCTGACCATAGGCTTCTCAGACTGTTCATCATCCGGATGCACACCGTAGTTGCCAATCAGCGGGTAGGTCATGACGACGACCTGTCCAAAATAGGAGGGATCCGTCAGCACTTCCTGATAACCGGTCATGCTGGTATTGAATACAACTTCTCCTACACGCGAAAAAAGAGCCCCAAAGAGCTCACCTTCATACTGACTTCCGTCCTTTAAGACCAGAAATCCCTTCATGATGCCACCTCTCCTCAATGTATGATTTCCATTAAATGTCAGACACATTTCCGACGAGGCAGATGTATGGTATCGATCGATTTTGTATGGACCCGCTCCCGGCGGGACAGAATCTCCGTTCCACTTGGCCCGCTCTCAGTCAGGCCAGATCTGCGCTGCAATTTCGTAGTCCATGGCTTCATGGAGTTTGTTTGCTGGTTAGAACCGGGCTTGCCGATGGTGACGCAGCGTCACACGCGACGACCATGGCAAGCCGGTTCCATATACTTATTTCATGATGCTCAAATCTTCGATATTGTAACCCAAATAGATGTGTTTGTCTATAGGAATCCCAAAAATACTTGATTTAAAGTCCTTTAAACTTCGAGGTACTCTTCCCCAAGCTTCAGCATGTGCTGTACGCTGGCGAGGGAAGTAGAACCGTAGGACTTCTTGTTTTCCACACACCGCTCAATATCTATGGCGTCATAAACATCTTCGCCAATCAGGTCTGAAACGGCTTGCATCGCTTCCAGGGAAAGCGCCTCTAGAATCTTCTTCTCTTTAATAGCATAAGCTACTAGCTTGCCTGAAACCTCGTGGGCATCTCTGAACGGCATGCCTTTTTTGACCAGATAGTCCGCAAGATCCGTCGCGTTCAGGAAGCCTGCCTTGCATTGATTGAGCATAGGCTCCGGTTTGAACACAGTATGACGGAGCATGTCAGCGAAGACCTTCAGGCAAAGTTTAACCGTGTCTCCCGCGTCGAAAACAGGTTCTTTGTCCTCCTGCATGTCCTTGTTATAAGCCATCGGCAAGCCTTTCATCACTGTCAGGAGGGACATGAGATCCCCATAGACTCTGCCGGTTTTGCCGCGGATCAGCTCTGCGGCGTCCGGGTTTTTCTTCTGAGGCATGATGCTGCTGCCAGTGGCATAGGCGTCACCGATTTCAATGAAGCCAAATTCACCGGAGCTCCAGATGACGAACTCTTCCGCAAGCCGGCTGAGGTGCATCATGGTGATGGCGCAGGCGCTCAGGAATTCTACGGCGAAATCCCGGTCCGCCACACTGTCCATGGCGTTTTCCGATGGTCCCGAGAAGCCCAGCTCCGCCGCCGTCATAAAACGGTCGCTCTCATAGCTGGTGCCCGCGAGGGCGCCGCTGCCGATTGGCGAAAGATCCATCCGGTCAAAGGCGTCCTCGAAACGGGAAACGTCCCGCTTCAGCATCTCGAAATAGGCCATCAGATGATACGCGAGCCTCACGGGCTGCGCCTTTTGCAAATGGGTATACCCTGGCATAATGACGTGTGTATTGGCGGCAGCGTGTTCCAGCAGGACACTCATCAATTCCCGGATGAGGCTTTCAATAGCGCGGCATTCCCGGCGAACATATAACCGAAAATCCAGGGCGACTTGATCGTTCCTGGATCTTGCGGTGTGTATTTTTTTGCCGAGATCGCCGAGTTTTTCCGTCAACTGCTTTTCAACCGCCATGTGAAGATCTTCGTCTTCAATTTTGAACTGGAAAGAACCGAGCTCGATTTCCGCTTCAATTTCCTTCAGAGCGAGGACGAGCTTCTTAAGCTCATCCTCGGTCAGAATGCCCATTTTCGCGAGCATCTTGGCGTGAGCCAGGCTGCCTGCGAGATCTTCCTTGTACATTCTATGATCAAACTGAATGGAATTATTGAAGAGGTCCATCAATTGGCTGGTTCCGGACTCGAATCGACCTGACCATAGCTTCATACGAACTTGATTTCTCCTTTGTCTTCGTGTTCCAACTTGCCTGCTTCTTCAGCCTCGAGGCGCTTGATTGCCCCAATTTTGAGAGACAGCGTGAAGAGGTTTATGAAGCCCTCCGCATCCTGCTGGTTGTAGACGTCGTCAGCGCCAAAGGTTACATAGCGCTCATCATAGAGGGTAAAGTCGGACTTGGAAGCGACGACCATGCAATTGCCCTTGTAGAGCTTGAGTTTCACTTCACCGGTGACAACTTTTTGAGTTTCGTTGATGAATGCATCAAGTGCCAGCTTCAGCGGGGAATAGAGAAGGCCGTCATAGACGAGCTCGGAGTATCTTGCGGCGACAGTACGCTTAAAGCTCATAGTAGCGCGATCGAGGACCAGCTTCTCCATAGCTTTGTGCGCCTGGTAAAGCACCGTGCCGGCAGGGGTTTCATAAACGCCGCGGGATTTCATGCCGACAAGTCGGTTTTCAACTATGTCGATCAGTCCAACGCCGTTAGCGCCTGCGATTTCGTTGAGTTCCAGGACGAGATCAAGGCCACTTTTTTTGACGCCGTTGAGGGAAACCGGAACGCCTTCTTCAAAACCAACTGTAACATAAGTCGGAACGTCCGGCGCCTTCTCAGGCTGAACGGTCAGCTTGTAGATGGACGGGTCGTGCTCGTTCCAAGGGTTCTCCAGGTTGCCGCCCTCGTGGCTGAGGTGCCATACGTTCTCGTCTCTGGAGTAGATGTCTTTTTTTGTAACCGGAATTGGAATGCCGTGTTCGATGGCGTAGTCGATGCAGTCTTCACGAGACTTAAGGTTCCAGAAACGCCATGGCGCAATGATTTTAAGTCTAGGATTGAGTGCCTTGATGCCAGCTTCAAAACGCACCTGGTCGTTGCCCTTTCCGGTCGCGCCGTGAGCAATAGCGACTGCGCCTTCGAGTTCTGCGACTTCTACGAGTTTTTTAGCGATCAGCGGACGTGCGTAAGCGGTCCCCATGAGATAATCTTCTTCATAGATCGCCCCGGATTTAATGCCCTGGAACAGATAGTCCTGAACAAACTCTTCCTTGACGTCGACAACATAAGCTTTGATAGCGCCAGTTTCCATGGCCTTTTTCTTGACAGCCTCAAAATCGTCCTTCTGACCGACGTCTACGCAAACTGCGATAACCTCCATATCATAAGTCTCTTTGAGCCAAGTGAGGATTACGGAAGTATCCAAACCTCCGGAATACGCGAGTACAACTTTATCTTTATTCATTATTATGCTCCCTTCTGCATATATATTGATTGAATTATAACATTTTTTTAGGTATAATCAACCACTTTTCATGAAATTTTTTAAAATTTTTTAAGCAAAATAAAAGAATTTCATTTACACAGAAGAATTTCGACAAAAGTCCCATGGCTGAACCGACAGCAAATTCAAAGTTCCTGACTTTTCAGGCAAATTTGCATGAAGTTAAGGCTATACTTTATCGATTTTTAACCGGATTGTATACACGTATATGAAGCTGCATAAACGTTGCATATATACATTCTTATGCACTCTCGGAGTTTGGTGCAAACTCGGTGTCAGACACCCAGTTTCGGTAAACTGGGTGTCTGACACCGAGTTTCTTCCAATTAAAAGGACGCTCAAGGAGGGAATCCCCATCCCTACCCGAGCGTCCTATCCTATATTGCTTAACTTTAACCTTTAACCTTTAACCTGATCCATACCAGCCTTGAGCGCCTTCAAATTGATCTCGACAAACTGCGGCTTCACAGTATCGCGGATGACAGTCTCCCAATCAAGACCTTCAAGACCCATAGCTTTAATCAGAGTTCCCACCAGAACAACGTTCATGGTTCTTGGATTGCCAAGCTCAGCCGCAATTTCGCCAGCTTTGATGACCACGGTCTCAGCACGCTCGCGAATGGCGTCCAGAATGCCCTCCGGATATTCCGCCGACCCCATCAGAATAGGCGCGGACCAGAGCTCGTGGTCATTGACGACGACTTTGCCCTTTGGATTCATGTAATCCAACCAGCGCATTGCCTCCATGCTTTCAAAGGATACCAGCAAATCCGCCTGGCCTTTGCCGATGATTGGTGAATACACCTTCTCGCCGTAACGCACTTGTGTGGTCACGCTGCCGCCACGCTGGGCCATGCCGTGAACCTCAGACATTTTTACATCATAGCCGGCATTGATTAAGCCTGCTGCCAAAATCTTACTCGCTAGAATAATCCCCTGACCGCCGACGCCTGCAAATAAAATGTTTTTGATCTCAGCCATGATTATTCACCCGCCTTTTTGATTGCTTTGAATGGACAAACCTGCAGACAGACTTCACAGCCTACACAGGCATTAGGGTCAATGTAGGACTTCTTCTTGGTCTTGTCAAAGACTATGGCAGGGCATCCGGTTTTATTGCACAGTCGGCAGCCGCGGCATTCTTCTTCAACTACATAGCAGACCGGTTTCTTCTCTCCGAATTCTTTGATGTCTTCCGGAGAGAACTTTTTGAGGACACACGGCCATCTCGTAATGATGACAGAAGGTCCCTCGTAAGCCAGGGCTGCGTCCAGCGCTTTTGTGACCGCATCCAGATCCAGCGGATTGACATTTATTACAAGCTCAACACCTAGGGCGCGGACGACTTTATCAATTTCAATTTCTTTAACCTTTTGACCAGTCAGCGTATAACCTGACCCCGGATTCTCCTGATGGCCCGTCATACCCGTAATGCGGTTGTCCAGAATGACATTGACCGTATTGCCGCGGTTATAGACCACATCGATCAGAGAGGTAATGCCTGAGTGGAAGAACGTCGAGTCGCCTATGACAGAAACCACTTTCATGCCTTTACCGGCTTTATCCAGGACGCGCTGAGCGCCATGGCCCATAGAGATGGACGCGCCCATGTCAATAACCGTATCCGTTGTATTAAGCGGCTCTGAAGCACCTAATGTGTAACAGCCAATATCACCGGTGACCATGACGTTTTTCTTCTTTTTGAGTGCATAGAAGAAACCGCGGTGAGGACATCCGGCGCAAAGCGTCGGTGGTCTTCCCACCAGTTTATCCTGAGGAATGTCCAGCAGCGGACGTACTTCGCCCAGCAGGGATTTTGCAATGATGTCCGGATTCAATTCGCCGACATTTGGAATCAATTCTTTTCCGACACAGTTAATGCCGGCAGCTTTGATCTGCTCTTCCATGAATGGTTCAAGCTCTTCGACGACATAAAGCGTCTCGACTTGTGAGGCAAAGTCGCGGATTTTATCCATAGGCAGCGGATTTGTAAAGCCGAGCTTCAGGAAAGACGCGTTCTCGCCAAAGACTTCTTTGGCGTATTGATACGCGACACCCGATGTGACGATGCCCACTTTTTTGTCTGCCCACTCAATGCGATTCAGCGGCGTTTCATTGCTGAATTTCTCCATCTCAACCAGTTTAGCTTCAACAACCGGGTGGAGCTTTTTTGCATGCGCCGGCGCTGCTATGTACTTCTCAGGACGCTTGACATACGGAATCAGGTCCTTTTCAACGCGCTCTCCAACTTCAACCAAGCTCTTGGAGTGGCAGACACGTGTTGTCATACGCATCATGACCGCGACGTCAAATTGCTCGCTGATCTCATAAGCCGCTTTCATGTAGTCCAGACACTCCTGGGAATCACTTGGCTCAATGCAGGCAATTTTCGCAAACTTAGCGAGAATTCGGTTGTCCTGCTCATTTTGTGAACTGTGACATCCCGGATCATCCGCAGAAATAAGAACGAGCCCTCCTGTCACACCGGTGTAGGAAATGGTCATCAGTGGATCCGCGGCGACGTTGACGCCGACGTGCTTCATGGCAGCGAGGGCTCTGCCGCCTGCAATGGAGGCACCCAATACCGCTTCCAGCGCAACTTTTTCATTCGGTGCCCATTCAGAGATAATTTCCGGATATTGCGCGGTATTTTCCAAAATTTCAGTACTCGGTGTGCCCGGATACGCCGAGGCATAGACAACGCCAGCTTCAAAAGCACCGCGCGCGACTGCCTCATTTCCTGTCATAAAGGTCTTCAAATCATGGTCACTCCTGTCTATTATGTATTTGACTATGCATGTCCACTGTCCTTGTTTCTCACACTTGCATGTCTGCCTGACCCGCTGCAACGACGCTGCCAAGAGCAATAGAATAAAGCTTAACTTCAGCCGTATCCGCCCGGGATACCAGAACCACAGGCACTTTTGCGCCCATGATAATCCCTGCCGACTCTGCGTTTGCCAGGTAAGTCAGCGCTTTACCAATGCCGTTACCCACTTCGATATTTGGCACCAGCAATACATCCACATCCCCGGCAATGTCACTTTTAAAACCTTTGATGTCTGCCGCTTCCCTTGAAACCGCAAGGTCAAAGGCCAGCGGTCCTTCGACAATAGCCTTGTCCCCGAATGCCCCTTCCCGGCACATATTCTCCAGAGCGCGGGCATCCACTGTTGCCGGCATTTTATCATTGACTTTTTCCTTGGCGGCGAGACACGCCACCTTAACGGTATCCATGCCCAGCGCATAGGCGGCACAGAGCGCATTGCGTATGATGGTGGCTTTTTCAGCCAGTGTGGGCTCAATGTTCATACCGCCATCTGTCAGGAAAAGCAGTTTGTGATACGTCGGCAGATCATAGAGCATGACGTGACTAAGCTGGTTATCCGTTCTGAGACCGTAGTCACGGTTCAGCACTGCTTTCAGTAAAATTGAGGTGTCAATGAGACCTTTCATGAGGAAATCCGCTTTTCCGTCGCGGACCAGTTGGACACTGATTCTGGCGGATGCCTCAAGGTCCTTCTCATCAATAATTTCAAACGCCCCACATTCAATTTGCTCTGAAGCACAAAGCTCAACAATTTTCTGACGATCCCCTACAAGAATAGGGATAATGAGCCCCATTTCTGTCGCTTTGGCCACCGCTCCCAATACTTCGGGATCTTGAGCGGCTGCGACTGCGAGCCGCATAGTTTTCTGAGTTGTAGCTGCCTCTAAAAGCTGATCAAAGTTTTTGATCAAACTGTTACAACCTCCTTTTGTTAAAGCCCACTTTAGTATCTTAACATTTGACTTGCCTGATACGGAAAGTTATTTTTGTTGAAGCTTTCAATATTTTTTGTAATTCCAAATCCATTTTAATCAATATTGAGGAAAAGTTCAAGTAGGGATCATCCATTTTTCACAAAGTCTTCCCACTAAATGTGCAAAAAAAGCCGGTTCTCCACCGGCAATTTTGTTGTTTTTTATAAAATCTCACGTCAATTTGATCCATCCGCTATGAAAGCCGGCTCGACTCTGTACCCAACTGCCTGAGCCACGCGGCCGTCACTTCATCCTCCGGATTGATCTCGTAAGCCCGCTCTATGAGTTGTCTGGCCTGTTTCAGATCACCGAGGTGCAGCATGACAATGCCCTTATTGCAGAGTAGATCCGGCGAATCCGGATGCATCTTGAGCGCTTCGCTGTAAACGATCTCAGCATCATGAAACATGCTTAGAGACATCAAACACAGTCCAATTTCATTGTGGATTTCAGGGCTGCCGGTGTTTAAACGCAGTGCGCGTCTGAAATAATCCAATGCTTCATTGTACTGCTCTTTTTGCCTATAGGCTAGACCAATGAAGAAGAGCAGATTCCACCAATCATCGTGGAATTCCTCAAGGGGCAGGAGTTTGACCAGTCCCTCATCTGCAAAGCCATCCAAAACCAGCATATAGCCTTCTTCATACTGTATTCTGCTCCACAGATCGTCCAGCTGGCGCACCATTTCGTCGCGCAGATCCTCGTCGACGCCCAGGTGCATAGCACGACGCCAGGAGGACTCAGCCGCTTTGTAAGACTTCCTGTTGACAAGCTGAAAACCCATGAGATAGTAAAGCGGGGCAAAGTCCGGAAATTTCTCAATGGATTCTGACAACAGCTCAAAGACATCCTCTTCCAGCTTTTTTTCCTCCGGTGAATTCTCGGCAAACCGCTCTGATTGACGCAGAGCGCATCTCGCCAGATTATAGATCACCTGAGGCTGATCCGCAGCAATTTGAGCCGCGGCATGCAGGTAAATCACCGCGTCCAGCCACTTCTCCTCTTCTTCGAACCGCGCCACTTTCTCCTCTAGCAGTGCCAGCAGACCAGGCATCATTTCAGCAAGAAAAGCTTTATACGCACTCGCATGAGGAAAATCGGGATCAAAACCAAGCGTCCAGCACATGCCCTCCGCGAGGTTATCCGCCGTAAAGTCCGTATCACTGACCCCTTTGACTTTGTCGACCAAACGGTCCACTCTGATAGGCAGGGGCACGCGTTCGTCCAGCGTAATGCCTCCCAGTGTCAGAGTCTTTCCTTCCTTAAGTTCAATAAACATCACTTCGTCCGCTCTGCGCTTCAAAAGCATGCGGCTGCGTTCCAGCATTTATAATCTACCTCCATAAAAGACTAATCGCTCAGTACCCTGCTGACGCGCTTGTCTATGATTTTATTTCTGAAGAGCTCAAAATAATCAAAATCTCCATAACGAAGAATTTTCACCTCTTTATGGGCAGCGCGCACAGAGATTTGGGAGATGAAATCGTCCGTGACCTTTCTGCCGTCACAGGCGACAATCACCGCGCGCATTTGCGCCTTCACAATTGAAAAATCTATGACGGTTTCAATGGGTACCACCATGGAGGTCTTGAGAGGCCGGTTAATGCTGTTGTCGTTGGCATGAATCGGTGTAATCTGGTACACAGGCAGCTCTGAATGGGTCGCCACGCCGCCGGCCCAGATCGCGTAGCCTGTGGACCCAATGGGCGTTGAAATGATAAAGCCATCTCCCGTGAAGTAATTGAAGGGCTTGCCGTCAATGTAGATTTTAACCTCGAGCAGCCTTGGCTCCAGATGCTTGATCAGGATTTCATTAAAGGCATAGCTGTCAATTTCATCCCCATTCACCGTTTTGCAGCGTACCTCGAGCAGCGGATAACTCTGGATGGAATAGTCCTTATTTTCAAGAAGCTCCAAAATAATTTCCAGCTGATTAGGCGGAACGCTGGGCAGGAATCCCAGTGTACCTGTATTGACGCCAAGGAAAGGAATTTTCATAGCCCTGTATCGCCTGATCGCGCTCAGCATGGTGCCGTCCCCGCCTATGACAATAATGAGGTCAGCGTTTTCGGATACAACCTTATAGCCGGCTGCTGTCAGCATCCGGAACAATTTGTCCTTTACTTCCAGGGATGTTTTTTTTGTGTTGCTGTATAGCGTGATATTTTTCAAGTAGGACCACCGCCTTATCAAAGTAAATCATCAGTTGCGATACATGGTCTCCGTAAACAGGCGTTTGCGCCTCGTCGTTTTATATAAGACATCAAACAGATACCCTCTGTAAATCATTCCAAAACTGATTAATCCCGCCGAAACGACACTGAGCACCAACAAATTGAGCCAGCCAAGTCCGAGTGGCAGAAGCGCGCTGTCAATCAGCGCTCTGACCGCGAAGAGAAGGGCGAAGATCAACGCGTTGGGCACCAGCCAGCTAATGGCATTTTCTCTGGTAAACTCAACGGTTTTTACAAAGGTATCCGCCTCACTGAAATATTTCTGATAAATCATTTCAGGCAGCGGGTTCAATATGACAAAGGCAAAGAAGTAAATGGCCACCAGGACAAACCCGAGGCCCATGGCATTCAGAATTGGGGACAACAGAAGGCTCGCGCCGTAATTTGCCACCCATACCACAAAGAGGACCATATAGACCTTTCTAAAGTGTACGGTAAATCCATTTTTAAAATCGTCCACATCGAATTTACGCCGCGTGATGACCTGATGAATGATGTGGAGATAGTCGGAAATAATAGCTGCTTCCACGACAAAAATCAGAATGCCGCCCAAAAATCCCATCATGGCCGCGACGCTGCCTGCAACCATGGTCAATGCCATGTAGGGAATTGCCAGCAGAAAAATCAGCAAGTTGTTTTTAAACGCGCTGACGGCTTTCTTTAAAACAGAACGGTTCGTCAGTGCCAAGTCTTTCAGGATTTCCATAAAGTCACCTCAAGGCGCGCTTGCGCGTAATCGTAGTGCTCACTGACAGCAGAGCGCCGGGCAGTGTCCACCCAGCCTAACCATAATCCATGATCCGCACGGTCGAAGTCTCTTCGGCCCTCTAACCAGGCTGTCATGTCGATATCAAAAATCTGATAGCGGATGCGTTTAAGCAAAGTCTTCACAGGGACGTCAGGGTCAGACGCCCTCAAAGCTTCATGGATCGCGGCTTTGAGTTCAGGCGGCTCATCCGGTTCCCGCCCCTGTGGGTCGACCGCCCGGGCTGTAATGCGTCGCTTCGCCAGCGCGACTAGGCAGTCATAGTCCAGGAGGGTTTTGAATACAGGCATGTACCAGCTCTGAGCTTGCAAAAATGCCTCAAGGTGCCCGTAATGGGCTTCGCTCCGGTAAGCCTGCTGGTCATAGCCCTGGCTTTTGATAAACTCAGAAAACCCGAGGAAGAAGGCCGATGGTCGCTGTCCGCTCTTCTCCAGCGCAGCCTCAAGGGTCACTGAGAAGCCACCGGAATTGTAAAAGAGGTCGACCAGCGCTTCAATCCGCTTCAAGCTGGTTAATTGCTCAAAGTTCATGTGAGCATTGCCGAGAACTTCATAAGGCGGGTGAGACTCCCTGACATATCCGAATTGATCCGCCTGCTCAGAGAGCGGGGATCCGGGAATCAGCTTCAGAAAACCCAGCTGTAAAGCGTGAGGTCTTAAGTCGAATACCTCATCAAAGGATTTCAAAAACCGCTCATAGGTTTCGAAGGGCAGGCCCGCTATGAGATCCAGATGAAGGTGAATATTACCAAGGGCTTTCAGCCGCCTGCAGACTTCTGACGTCTTTCCAAAAGGAAGCGGCCGCATGACGGCCGTCATAGCCTCCTCACAGGTGGACTGCACGCCAATTTCAAATTGAAACTGACCCGGCCTCGCTTTTTCCAGCAGTTCAAAATCCTGCTCCCCGAGCAGCGCCGCGGTAATTTCAAAATGGAAGCCTGTGATCCCATTGTCATTTTCGATCAGAAACTTAAAAATTTCACGGGTTCGATCTGAATCCACATTAAAAGTGCGGTCTACAAATTTCACCTGCATGACTTCAGCTTTAATAAATCTGGCGAGGTCTTCCTTGACACGGTCCATGCTAAAAGTTCTGACCCCCGGTTCTCTGGAGGAAAGACAATAGGCGCAGCGGTACGGACAGCCCCTGGACGCTTCGTAATAGAGCATCCTGCTGGCGCCAAAGTCCTCTGCTTTATACGGGAAAGGGATTCTGTCCAGATCTGAGATCAAAGGGGCTTTCCCATGATTTAGAATTCCGGCGGCAGTCCGCTCTGTCAGACCCGAAATGGCATGCGCCGCTGTTTTCTTCAACTTACGTTCCAAATAAGCGCCCAAAATCTCTTCGCCTTCACCCGTGACAATGACGTCAATAAAATCATGATGCTCGAGGTAAGCCTCTGAATCGTAGGCGGATTCGGGACCACCAAATAAAATAATGGTTTCCGGCAGTACCTTTTTAAGTGAGGCCGCCAGTTTTAAGGTCGCTTCAACATTCCAGATGTAAACAGAAAAACAGAGTACATCCGGCTGGGTTTCAAACAAGGTTCTGAGAATGTGCTCATGGGGCTGGTTGATAGTGAATTCCAAAAGTCTGAGATTCAGAGGTGCCTCCCCCGGTCCCGCAAGGTTGGTGAGGACTGGAGCTGGGAGGGCGGGTTGGGAACCATCGGCAAAAGCACTTTCAGCTGTGGCGGCGGCATGGAGATTAAAGCGCCGCTCCAGCGCGGCCCGCAGGTAACGCAGGCTCAGGCTCATATGGGTATAGCGGGAGTTCAGAGTGGTCAGAACGACGTTCAAGGAGTGACCCCGCCTTTCGTTTGGATTGACTCTAGACTTGTGACAGCAAGGCTTCATACAGCGTTACATACTGCGCTGCTATGGTCTGCTCCTCAAATGCAGAGGTGGCTCTATGACGTGCGGCGGCTGCCATTGCCCGGTGGCTCTCAGGATTTGATAAAATGGCGACTGCGTCGGCGATCATCTTTGCCGTATCGCCCACTTCTGACAGGGCGCCGCTGACGCCATCCTCAACGACTTCAGGGATTCCGCCGGTAATGCTTGCAATGACCGGAACCTCGCAGGCCATGGCTTCAAGCGCGGCCAGACCAAAGCTCTCCTTTTCGGAGGGCAGCAGAAAAAGGTCGGAGCAGGATAACAAGGCGACGACATTGTCCTGCTTGCCCATAAAGTGGACACGGTCACGCAGATTGAAGCGGTCGGTCAGCTCGTAGGCAGTCCGCATCTCCGGACCGTCGCCGACCAGCATTAAATGAGCTGGACACTCGGCATTCACACCCCTGAAGATTTCCATGACATCCTGAATGCGCTTGACGGTCCTGAAATTCGAGATATGAATCAAGAGCTTCTGTCCCTCAGGGACTTTCAGGCGGGCGCGCGAGCAGAGCGCCGGCATTTTGCGGTACTGGGCGGTATTGACGAAATTGTGGATCATATGGATTGGCGCACTGATTGAGAGCGATTTGAGGGCGACCTGTTTCAGGTCTTCGGAGACCGCAGTCAGCGCGTCCATTTGATTAATGCTGAACTCAGTGATGTCTCTCAGGCTTTGGTCCTCTGCCATAATGGTCACATCCGTGCCATGGAGCGTGGTGACGGTTCTGACTTGATCTCCCAGCATCTGAGCCGCCATGTGAACCGCCATGGTATGGGGCACGGCGTAATGGGCATGGAGGATCTGAAGGCCTTCCCGGCGAGCGACTTCATAGATTTTATTGGCTAAGGCCAGGATATAGGGCGGATACTTGAACACCGGGTAATTGGAGACGTCCACTTCATGAAAGAAGATATTTTCATGGAATTCAATCAGCCTGAAGGGCTTGTCGTAGGTGATGAAGTGGACCTCATGGCCAAGATTTGCCAGATGGATGCCAAGTTCTGTAGCGACAACACCGCTGCCGCCGTAAGAAGGATAACAGACCATGCCAATTTTCAATTGCGACAACTCCTTTGGGCTGCTTCAGCCGA
>WXFH01000055.1 GCA_009881125.1 Acidaminobacter sp.
ACTTCGCATGGTCCAACCAAACCCTGGCTATGATCGTCCTTTGGGCGGCTGCGATGTACCTTTACCTCAAAAACCAAGTACACTGGATCGCTACGATTCCTGCGACCTTTATGAGTGCCGTCTCCATAACTTACATTCTCATCGCACCTGAAGGCTTTAAACTCCCGGCTTCCTTTGCCTACCCTGCCGGTATAGCTGTCGCCGCCGCTTTCCTTATCCTGTTTCTGACTGCAGCAAACAGAAAGAAGCGTGCCGCTACAATAAATCAAAAGGCAGAGAACGCTGCTTAATCCTTTGAAATGAACCGGTACAGAAGTCTGCACATCACCATCGGCAGAACTCTGTACCGGTTTTTTATTATGAACCGGTGATCACAACAGACCCAACTTGTATCGATACAATTGAGGCTCTCAAGCTTTTAATTGGCGCTAATGGGGGTATATATGTGATAACCGGAGGAAACAAAGGAGGTGTCACCATGAACAAACTGTTACTTCCAGTTGACGGCGAGAAGCTCAGCGAACGAACCCTTGATTACGTCAAAGAGTTTTCCACCACTCAAGGCTATGAGGTTACCGTGCTGCACGTCATAGCTTACGAGGAGGCGCTGTCCCACCCTCATCTCGCGACAGTATTCGGACTCCATGGCGAAACATTTGTACACGTCGCCGAAGAAATGGTTTCAAAGATTGCTCAGCAGTTAAAAGCCGCCGGCGTTGAAAACGTCAAGACCAAAGTCCTTAAAGGCAACCCCGCTGCTGAGATTGTGGCCCTTGCAGAAGGCGAAGAATATCGTATCGTTCTTATGAACACCCATGGTTTCGACGCAACAAAACGCCTGATGATTGGCAGCGTGACGAATAAAGTGGTTCATAACTGTTATGTGCCAGTACTCGTCATTCAGTAACCTGTATGAGCGCGACGGTCACACGCACCTGTTCCTATATGCCTGTCAATGACAACGCTATTGAGAGCCTGAAGTCTGCAGTGTCCTCCGGGATTGCAGACCAAGGCTCTCCATAATACATTTCAAGGAGGTCTGGACAATGAGAAAGCTGCTTCTTCCAATTGATTCATCTAGTGTTCCTGACAGACTCAAAGAGTATCTCAAAGATTTTGTGACTTGTCTCGACTATGAAGTCACACTTCTCAATGTCATTCCACTCGACAGAAACCTTGTTCACGGCGACCTGATTGGTGTCTATGACTTAAACCGCGAAAAGTTTGAGGAGACCTCACAAGAGATGCTGAATCTGGCTGAGGCTTCACTTCGCGAAGCTGGGATTGTCAACATCAAAAAAATGCATGTCACAGGGGATCCAGCTCAAATGATTGTTCGTCTAGCTGAGACTGAGGGTTTCCACATGGTTATGATGTGCACCCATGGTATGGGCGCTGCCAAACGTCTCCTGATCGGTTCTGTTACGAACAAGGTCGTTCACCATTCAGAAATTCCTGTCGTCGTCATTCGCTGACAGGAGTATTACAGACAACCCAAAAACTGAGAAGATCCGCCGACCAAGCCGTATGGCTTGATCCGCGGATCTTTTTTCGTAACATTATCCAGGCTTATTCCTATAGTCAGGGTCGCTACTCTACGACAACCGCCGTACCGGATGCCGTCACCATAAGCATATTCCCTGCCTGTCCGAGTACCTCATAATCGATGTCTACACCAACAATTGCGTTGGCGCCAAGTGCGCCGGCCCTGCGTTCCAATTCCTGCATGGCCTGATTTCTCGCGTCGATAAGCTCGCCTTCATAGGATCCGGACCGTCCGCCAAAGAAATTGGTCAGCCCTGCTGCAAAATCCTTGATAAAGTCCACTCCGGAGATGACCTCTCCAAAGACAACACCTTTGTATGCTGTAATTTTCTTACCTTCTACACTTGGGGTCGTGGTCACAATCACTGACGTTCAGCCTCCTTATTATTCTTTACTCAACGGTTACGCTCTTGGCGAGATTGCGCGGCTTGTCAACATCATTGCCTCTCGCTGCTGAAACATAATAAGCCAAAAGTTGAAGCGGAATAATGGACAAAAGCGGTGCAAGCTCATCCATGGTGTGTGGAATATAGAACACTTCGCTGGCGTACTTCTCAATCTCCGTGCGGCCTTCCTGAGCAATCGCCACAACATGAGCACCACGGGCTTTGACTTCGAGCATATTGGAGCACATTTTCTCAAAGAGGCGCTCTTGTGTCGCAAGCGCCATAACCAGCGTCCCCTCTTCAATGAGTGCGATCGTGCCATGCTTCAGCTCGCCTGCTGCTATAGCGACGGAATTGATATAAGAAATTTCCTTATATTTGAGGGAGCCTTCGAAAGAAGTTTCAACATCCACGCCGCGTCCCATGAAGAACACAGAAGTATTGTCCTTTTGGAGGTCTGCCATAGCCTTGCAGACGTCGGCGTTTTTAAGTACGGCTTCGACTTTCTTGTCCATGACCTTCAGCTCATCCAGAATTTCGTGATATTTCTCCTCAGTCATTTTCCCGGTTAATCTGGCCATATACAATGCGATCAGGTAGAACGCGATCAATTGGGTCGTATACGCTTTCGTTGACGCGACCCCAATCTCAGGTCCTGCCCAGGTATACAGTACATCATGGCTCTCACGCGTCACAGAGCTGCCCACCACGTTGACAATGCTCAGAATCCTGGCGCCTTTTCTCTTGGCTTCCCTGAGCGCCGCCAGCGTATCCAGGGTCTCCCCTGACTGTGATACTGCAATGAACAGAGTTCTATCATCAATAAAAGGCTCTCTGTATCTGAATTCGGACGCGACTTCCACACTCACCGGAATGCCCGCAAAGCGCTCAATGGCGAATCTTCCAACCAAACCCGCGTGATAAGCGGTGCCGCACGCAACAATATAGACGCGGTCAAAAGCTTCAATTTGCTCTTTTGACAACTTAATCCCGTCGAGCACGATGCCGTCTTCCTTGTCCAGCCTTGGAAACAGGGTGTCGCGAATAGCCTTTGGCTGCTCGAAGATCTCCTTAAGCGTAAAGTGCTCAAAGCCTTCTTTTTCAGCAGAGTCAATGTCCCAGGTGACCTGATAGATGTCGCGCTTAACCTCGTCGCCTTTTTCGTCCCAAATAGTCACCTTGTCTTTTGTTAATAATACTGTCTCACCATTCTCGATCAGGTAGATGTTGCGGGTGTACTTCAGAAGCGCCGGAATATCCGAAGCAATGAAATTCGCATCCGTTCCAAGCCCAACTATTAAAGGGCTGTCTTTTCTCACAGCGACAATTTTGTCCGGCTCAAACTGGCAGATGACACCCAGTGCATAGGCGCCTTCCATAACTTCCACCGCATTGTTGACAGCCTTCAGAATATCTCCGTCATAGTAAAAATCGATCAGGTGCGCTATAACTTCTGTATCCGTTTCGGACTTAAATTCATAACCTTTTTCCTGTATGAGCCATTCTTTAATCTTCATATAGTTTTCAAGAATCCCATTGTGAATGACAGAAATGGTTCCGCTTTGGTTCAAGTGCGGATGGGCGTTTGGAACTGTTGGCGCCCCATGGGTAGCCCAACGGGTATGGCCAATGCCCACATGCGCTGAAATGGGATCTTCATTCATCATGTTTTTCAGCCCCTCGAGGCGGCCTTTGATCTTCCTGACTTTGAGTCCCTCACTGTCAATGACTGACAGCCCGGCGGAGTCATAACCTCGATATTCCAGTCGCTCCAGGCCGTCCAGCAAAAAAGGGACTGCCTCCTGACTTCCAATATAACCTACGATCCCACACATAATTTCATTCTCCTTTTTTATGTTTTTGGCATCGCGCAAAAAGAAACAGGACACTGCGACAGAGTCCCAATAGGCTTCATTACATACCGTCCCATTCCATTTGTCCTCAGGATCACTCCTAAGCTTTGGGAATGTTTTCGGTCACGGCTGACCGCGGGGCATCCGCCGAAATTTCGATAAACCCCGTCCTCGTCAACTGCCAGTCGAATAAGCTATGGCAGTTCTGGCGCTTTGCTTTTACGTCGCAGTTCCATCCAATTGACGGCTTTCCAACCCTCCTTTTGGCCGCTTCTTTTTGTGTCAATAACCTTTTACATTATATCATTGTTCTACAGCGGATGTGTAACAAATTAGGAAATAAGTAAATCGTCGCAGTGGTTCCTGAGTTATTAGCCGCCTATTTCCAAATTCCACGTAAAGGAAAAGCAGCGCTAGATTTGTAGCGCTGCTTTCTATGAGCTTTTTTATGCCGATGGTCGCGATTCAGCTAAAGCCAAGCACCTAATACCATTCAAATACTAAGCTTTCCCCAGCCTGGATTCTATAAGACTGACCAGCTCAGCTGCATACTTTTCGAGCAGCGCCTGATCGTCGCCCTCAATCATGACGCGCACCAGCGGCTCAGTTCCTGAAGGCCTGATCAGCACACGACCCCGACCGTGAAACGCAGCCTCTACCTCTTTAATTCTCGCTGCAATTACAGCATCTTCCATGTAAGTATGCTTAAACTCGTTTTTGATCTTAGCGTTTTTTAGCACCTGAGGGTAGACTTGCATAACCCCCGCCAGCTCAGACATTTTCTGTCCGCTTTTCTTGAGCGCTGCCAATAGCTTGACAGCCGTCATCAGCCCGTCACCAGTCGTGTTATGATTCAGGAAGATGATGTGTCCCGACTGCTCGCCGCCGAGCACGTATCCGTTTTCCCGCATGGCTTCCAGCACATAGCGGTCTCCCACCTTGGCGCGCAGGGCTTTCATGCCGCGTTTCTCAAGTGCCTCTTCAAAACCAATGTTGCTCATGACCGTACTGACCACCGTCTGGTCTTTCAGCATATTGGCCTTTTGCAACTCAATTGCGCATATAGCCATGATTTTGTCGCCGTCCACCAAAATACCGTTTTCGTCAACAGCAAGGCAGCGGTCCGCGTCCCCATCAAATGAGAGGCCAGCATCATAGCCGCCGTTTATGACGATTTCACCAATGACCTCCGTATGCGTTGATCCGCAGTTCTTATTGATATTGATGCCGTCCGGTATATGATGAAATGCATCCACCTTCGCGCCTAAAGCCCTCAAAGTCGTCACTGCAACTTCAGACGAAGCCCCATTGGCACAGTCAATCGCAATGTGAAGACCTTCAAGATCGGTGTCAATCGTCGAGGCGACGAATTCGGAATAGAGATCATTAGCCTTGTACACTTCCGTCTTTCTTCCAATTTTCAGTCCACTCGGCTCAATTTCAATATCCTTGCCGTTCAGAATATAATTCTCAATTTCCTCTTCAATGTCGTCGGAGAGCTTGAATCCTTCCGAGTTAAAAAACTTGATGCCGTTGTATTCCGCCGGATTATGCGATGCGGAGATCATAACACCTGAATCCAGCTTCAAATGTCTGACCAGGTACGCAATCGCTGGCGTTGGAACTACGCCTACCTTGATGACATCGCAACCCGCGGATAAAATTCCCGCTATCAGAGCGGATTCAAGCATATCTCCAGACACTCTGGGATCTTTGCCTATGATGAGTCTCGACTTCGCATGATGATTCTGCTTTGTGAGGACATAGGCTCCAACTCTTCCAAGCTTATAGGCAAGCTCATTGGTCAACTCCACATTTGCGATCCCTCTAACACCGTCTGTACCAAATAGTTTTCCCATAAAACGCTCCTTACATTTTTTTTAGTCCAAAGCTGCTGTCCCTGGCTTCAATAGCCTTCTTATAATCCTGATACTGATCAAACTCTCCTAGCGGTACCCCAAAGACAATTCGCTCAAGGCTTCCACGGACACTGGAGAAGATGTCTTTGGTGCTGCTCCCAAAATCATCCGGATGATCGGCATAAAACCGGTTGAGCATATTGAGGATGCCTCGCGCTTTTTGTCGGTCATAGGAGCGGTCCAGGAGTTTTTCTATATCTCTTAGACTCGTTTTATTGATTTCAACGTGCTGTTCTGCCTGTTCCAGAATCATCTTCATATAGCCCACCAGACACGCGTCACCTACGCAAGTACTGCAAGCGGCTTCACCCTTGCATAGCAGCTCGACTTCGCTTCTGAGCGTTCCGGCAAAGATTTTGAGCGCCTCAGCCCTTCTTTGAAACTGTGTTTTCTCTATTGTGGCGAGTTTGCGTTGGAACATAGTTATTCTAAAGTAAGATAAAATGGCTATGCCAAGAATCAACGGCATCCAAAAACTCCACGTCCATGTTGATGTCAGCGGACTTACGAAGAGCTTCTGCAGGCCAAAGAACATGAACACTGCAAAAGCGCCCATTTTAAGATAAAGCTCTTTGATTTTGTCCCCGAGTTTAATCCCGACGAGAATCCCAATCAGACTTGTCAATACCATGCCTGTCACGGTCCCTGCCAAGATCACCAAAGGCCACTGAGCCCCTGCCGATAGTGTCAGCGCCGTCAATTGCGTCTTATCTCCAAGCTCACCTAAAAAAAACGCCAGGGAAACTGTCAAGATCGGGCCATAAGCAGCCTTGACCTCCTCTTCCTCGGACTCTTCCGCTTGAAGGGACCAAAAAGCAAAAAAAACAAAGAGTAACCCCGCAATTAGCTGCAGCCAATCCATGGGCAAATAGCGGCTGAGCAAAGTGCCAAAAGCTATTGCAAGGCCATGATTCAGCGCTGCTCCTAATGCCACCCCCATCAGGATCTGGCGAATTTTAAACTTTGTCGCAAACGCCATGGACAAAATCTGAGTTTTGTCGCCCATTTCAGCTATGAAAATCAGCGCCGCTGCCTGAAAATACTCAGCAAACAAAAAAATTCCCCCAACGTTCATATTCATCAAATCCGATTATACCACAATTACTGGTAAGGAAGAAGGGGGGCATTGGGCGGAGCCCCAGTGTCCTTTCTCTGTCCTATGGCGCAGCCATACATCGAATATCAAGTACCTTCTCCAATATAAACAGCCCGGGAATCCCCGGGCTGCGCACATCACAACTATTATGCTCTTAGTGCCTTGACAAATGCCGCACCGCGCTCGAGTGCCTCTTTATTGAGCGGTACCAAATGGGCTTTGCTTTCCCCGAAAACCTTTTTAAAGGCCTCAAGAATGCTGCCTGTATCAACGGGCTTCGCCAATTCAAGATAAGCGCCCAGCATCACCATGTTGGCAATTCGAGGATTTCCCAGCTCGTTGGCAATTTCGTTGGCTGGTATATAGTAGGCGCTAACGTCTTCACGCTTGACTTTCTTGGTGATCAGAGAACTATTTACCAGGATCATGCCGCCTGCTTCAACATGGCTCTCAAATTTGTCGAGGGAAGGTAAATTCATGACTATTGCGGCGGTGGCGTCATTGGTTATAACCGGTGAACCAATCATTTGCTCGGAAACAATCACATTGCAGTTCGCAGTTCCACCCCGCATTTCCGGACCGTAAGAAGGAAGCCAGGAGACCTCCTTATTTTCCAGCATGCCCGCATAAGTCATAAGCTGGCCCATGGACATGACGCCCTGTCCTCCGAAACCTGCGCAGATTACTTTCTCATTAATCATCCTACTTTGCCTCCTCTGGTTTTCTGAAGTTGCCAAGCGGATAGTACGGAATCATGTTCGCCTGGAGCCATGCAAGGGAATCCACTGGTGTCATTCCCCAGTTCGTAGGGCAAGTTGACAGGACCTCAACAATCGAGAACCCCTTACCTTCAATTTGACACTTGAAGGCCTCGAGGATCGCTTTTTTAGCCTTTCTGACATTGGCAGGCGTATCCACAGAAACGCGCTCGACGAACGCAGCCCCCGGAATTGTCGCCATCATTTCAGCAACCTTGAGCGGAAATCCGCAGGTTTCAGCATCTCTGCCGTAAGGTGACGTGGTGGATTTTTGCCCGACCAGCGTTGTCGGTGCCATTTGTCCGCCTGTCATGCCATAAATAGCGTTGTTGACAAAGATCGTGGTGATCTTTTCCCCGCGGTGCGCCGCGTGAATGATCTCCGCTGTGCCGATGGAAGCCAAATCCCCATCCCCTTGGTAAGTCCATACGACATTTTTAGGGTGAACGCGTTTTACCCCGGTCGCGACCGCAGGCGCCCTGCCGTGGGAAGCCTGGTGCATATCGCAGTTGAAATAATCATAGGCAAGCGCAGAACAGCCGACCGGGCAAACCCCAATCGAGTCATCGAGAACGCCAAGCTCTTCAAGGGCTTCAGCGACAAGTCTGTGAATTATCCCATGGGTACATCCCGGACAGTAATGAGTCTGAACGTCTGTTAAACCACGCGTCTTCTGAAATACAACCGCCATTACTTGACACCTCCAAGCATTTCCTTGATCTTGTCTGCTATTGCATCCGGTTCAGGAATCATACCGCCAGATCTGCCATAGAATTCTACCGGAAGTCTGCAGCTGGTTGCCAGCTTCACGTCATCAATCATCTGTCCCATTGACATTTCTACAACCAGCAAACCTTTACAGGCTTCAGGCAATGTCTCAAATGCGCGATCCGGAAACGGCCACAGGGTTTGAGGCCGGATCAGGCCTACTTCAATCCCTTCTTTTTTAAGAGACTCAATAGCATTCTTGGCTATGCGGGAGGTTGTACCATAGGCGACAATGACAACTTGTGCATTGTCCATGTTGTACAGTTCAGCACGCGCCTCGTTTTCCTTGATAGCTTTATATTTTGCCTGAAGTTTCACATTGTGGTCTTCGAGCTTGGCTGGGTCAAGGAACAGGGAGTTGATAATATTAGGTCCACGCTTCCCTTTTGTACCGTCCGTCGCCCAGGTTTTTTCAGCGAGTTCGTATTTAGACACATACGGTTTAAATTCGACAGGCTCCATCATTTGACCAATCATACCGTCGCCCACAACCAATACCGGATTCCTGTAGTAATCCGCAGCATCGAAGGCCTCCTGAACCATATCTACCATTTCCTGAAGGTTTGCCGGAGCGTACACCAACAGCTTATAATCACCGTTGCCGCCGCCGCGTGTCGACTGGTTGTAATCCGACTGAGCCGGCTGGATGCCGCCGAGACCAGGACCGCCGCGCATGATGTTGACTATGACGCAAGGCAGCTCCGCACCGGCGATATATGTAATCCCCTCTTGCTTCAGCGCGATGCCAGGAGATGAAGATGACGTCATAACCCTTGCGCCCGCGCCGGAAGCCCCATATACCATATTGATAGCCGCAACTTCACTTTCAGCTTGAACAAAAACTCCGCCAACCTTTGGCAGTTCTCTGGACATATATTCAGGCACTTCATTCTGCGGTGTGATCGGATAACCGAAGAAATATCTGCAGCCCGCATTTATAGCCGCCGCTCCGATTGCTTCGTTGCCCTTCATCAAAACTTTTGCCATGATGGATCCCTCCTTGGTAGATTAGACCATTTCCCTCTCAACAGTTATGACCAGATCCGGACAGATCGTTGCGCAATTCGCGCACCCTATACACTTATCCATTTCAGCCACAGATGCCGGATAATAGCCCTTGACGTTGATTCTGGTTCGATCAAGTGCAATGATTTTGACAGGACAGACTTCAACACACAATCCACAGCCTTTGCAGATATTTTCGTTGAACTCTACGTGTCCTTTAGCTTTTGCCACGCTGATTCCTCCTCGTTATCCTGTTCCATTTGGCCTGCATAATTGGCCTACATCCATGCTTCTCTCATATATAACTCAAGCGGTATGATGGTGCCCGCCAAAGACTTTGGCAGCTGCTCTGCCACTGTTGCTATTGCGCTGACGTATCGAATTGGCAGTCCGGTAAACGCTGAAACCTCCATGACCAGTTCCTGACCATACATCACATCCTGAACAGTCGTTTCCCTCAACATGTGCGTATTGTTGATGAGTCCGGTGACTTTTGCGCCGATGGTCGCTTCAATCCCACGAATATGGTCCATGACACCTTGAAGATCTTTCGTCTGTTCGCGATTTCTATTGATAACACAATACATGTCGTATTGTCCTGGTTTTAAGTGATGCCTGAATTGCGCGACCGCTCTCGCTCCAATCGCATCCCCTCCGACATCCAGCACCACATGCGTGCTTAAATTTTCAAGGGGTGCGAAAATCTCAGCTGAAATCATTGGGATATCAATATTCGCGTTGTGTCCCCTCGAGCTGCTTATTACATGGATCCCATGCTTCTCCAGCATTTCTGCTTTCTCTCTGGACCTGAAGTAAGGATTGACTATGTCGAGATCTGCCAGCGATGTCTTCAATCCGGCTTGGGACATTGCCAGAGCATAATTAACCGAGAACTCCGTTTTGCCGCTTCCATAATGGCCAATAATGACCCGGATTCTGTGATCCGCCAGTAGAGCATTCTGCAATTCTGTCACATCCTTCACGTTAAAGGTATTGCTTTGGCTCTTCTTCTCCATTCAGAATCCTCAGGGCGCCTTCTACAAGGGCCGTCATTTCGTCTTCTCCAGGATATTTCTTGACCGGTGCTATGAATTGAACTCTCTTTTCGATCCAATTGACAAACCTTTTATCATAGGCTATTCCACCAGTGATGAGAATCGCATCTACCTCACCCTTCAGAACCGCTGCGCAGCTTCCAATTTCCTTGGCCACCTGATAGGCCATAGCCTGATAAATCAGTTCTGCCTCCTGATCACCTGCGTCAATGCGTTCAGAGACTTCCTTTGCATTATTGGTTCCCAGGTAAGCAACCAGACCACCATTACCTGTGATTCTTTTCTTAATTTCACTCTGAGTCATTTTTCCTGAAAAACAGAGCTTAATCAAGTCTCCAACCGGAAGACTGCCGGATCTTTCAGGCGAAAACGGTCCTTCTCCATCCAAGGCATTATTCACATCTATGACACGGCCCTGTTTGTGGGCACCTACCGAAATCCCTCCGCCAAGGTGCGCGACAATCAGGTTGAGGGAATGGTAGTCACGGCCCATTTCCTTTGCCGCCCTGCGTGCAACGGCTTTTTGATTGAGCGCATGGAAGATTGAAATCCGCTTAATTTCTGGGATGCCGGAAATTCGTGCAATCTCATCAAGCTCATCTACCACGACTGGATCTACAATAAAAGACGGTATGTTGAGCTTAGATGCAATTTCATATGCCAAAACTCCGCCAAGATTTGAGGCATGCTCACCCAGGACGCCCTGCTTTAGATCCTGCAGCATGTTGTCCGACACGAGGTAAGTGCCGCCTTCAATTGGCTTCAACAGCCCGCCGCGGCCGACGACTGCACTCAGCTTCGTTAAATTGATTTCCTTTTCATTTAATACGTTGAGAATGACATTTTTTCTGAATTCATATTGGTCAAAAATGTGCGCATATTTTGATATTTCTTCATTGGAATGTCGAAGTGTCGTTTCAAATAAACACTTTTCATTTTCAAAGATGGCGATCTTTGTAGAAGTTGAACCCGGATTGATTGCTAAGACTCTATAAGTTGACATCAAATCACCTCTATTTCAAAGCTGCCATCAACACACCCAGTGCGATGGAGTTTAATTTCGAATCATCATCATCCGCACGGGAAGTTAATACAACCGGAGCTTTTGCGCCTACAATGATACCGGCACTTCTTGCCCCTGCCAGGAAAGTGAGTGCTTTATACAAGACATTACCGGCTTCAATGGTCGGACACATCAAAATGTCGACTTTGCCACCCATTGGATCCTTGATGCCTTTGATCCTTGCAGCTTCCTCAGAAACCGCATTGTCAAGGGCGAACGGACCGCCTACTTTACAGCCTTTAATGATGCCCTCTTGATTCATTCTGACCAGTTCAGCCGCATCTACCGTCGCAGGCATTTTGTCATTGACCTTTTCTTTGGCGCAAATCACACCGACATTTGGGAGCTCGATGTCCAGCGCTCTCGCAACATCTAATGAGTTTTCTATAATCATGCGCTTTGTCTCAACATCCGGCGCAATATTCATTGCGGCGTCGGTCACAAACAAAAGTCTTGGGAAATTTGGAACATCAAATACAGCTATATGGCTCAAAGCGTTACCGGTTCTAAGACCGACTTCTTTGTTCAAAACGGCTTTCAATATTATGGCGGTGTCCACCAGACCCTTCATGACAAGGTGAGCCTTACCGCTTGATACCAGCTCTACCGCTCTCAAAGAAGCTTCCGCCAAATCCTGAATGTCTTCAATCAGATAATGTTTTAAATCTATGTTTTGTCGGCTGGCTATGGCTTCAATTTCTGATTTGTTTCCTACGAGGATTGCCTCAGCGATTCCTGCTTTTCTGGCATTTTCTACCGCCAGCAATACATCCTCATCCTGAGCACAGGCAACTGCCAAAGTTTTTGGTCCTCTCAGCTTCGCAGCCTCTATAACTTCATCAAAGTTTTTAATCACCTAGTTCACCTCGTTTTCATATATTTTCGCTGTCTCAACTTCATTCAAAACTCTGAGTGCACTTTCATTTAAGGCTGTCATTTCGTCCTCGCCCGGCTTGATGACGACAGGCGCTATAAATCCCACGTGGGAAGCGATTAAGTCTGTCAGGTACTTAGAATACGCCACACCGCCCGTTAATAGGATTGCGTCCACACGTCCTTCAAGAACTGCGGCCATGGCGCCAATTTCTTTCGCGATTTGATATCCCATGGCATCAAAAATCAGTTTCGCCTGAAGATCACCAGCCTCAATACGCTTCATGACCTCGCGGGCATCATTGGTACCCAGATAACCTACCAGTCCGCCTTTATTGTTGATCTTAGTTTTCAATTCCTTTTCTGTATAGGCGCCTGAGAAACACATTTTAACTACATCCCCAACCGGCAGGGTGCCTGCCCTCTCGGGTGAAAAAGGCCCCATTTCATTAGCATTGTTAACATCTACAATTTTACCCTTTATCATAGGCGCAACTGAAATGCCACCGCCAATGTGAGCCACAATCAAGTTCATGTCTTTTAGGTCCTTCTCCTGCTCTTTCTCATATCGATGCGCAGTAGCCTTAATATTCAAAGCATGAACCAACGACTTGCGTTTAATTTCAGGAATTCCTGATATACGGGCTACTTCATCAAATTCATCTACAGCGACCGGATCCGCAATATAGGCCTTAACGCCTGCCTTCTTCGCTATCAGGTCTGCAATCAGACCTCCAAGATTCGACGCATGCTGTCCTTGAATTCCAATTTTGAGATCTTCCATCATAGCATCCGTGACTTCATAGATACCGCTTGGCATAGGCTTAAGCAAACCGCCGCGGCCAATGACTGCTTTAAGGGTGTTCAGACTGTAACCCGAGTTCTGATACCAGGAAAGTATTAACTCCGTCCTAAAATCAAACTGATCTGCAATATGTTCGTATTTTGACAACGCCTCAGCTGAGTGAGTCAAATTCTCTTGAATGATCAAATCATTCTCTCTAAAAACGGCAACTTTTGTCGAAGTAGATCCCGGATTAATTACCAATACGAATTCTTTTGTCAAACGCAGTACCTCCCTTTTGGCATACACATATACAATACGCAATTCCCATGCCAAAAATTTAAAAAAACCAGAGAAACCATACTTTTGAAAGTATTGGTATCACTGGTTTTCAGTCATTCTTTCAGTCGCATTCCTGCTCATTAAATCCACTTTGCAATTTCACGCAAAAATTAGCACGCAATAAATTGCACTAATTGCTTTTTTGTGCAATTCATTGCACTGACTTCAATCTGCTCGCGTTGCAACTTTGCTTTGAAGCTGATATTTTTGGATCTTGTAATAAAGAGTTCTTAATGATATCTCCAATAGTCTGGCTGTGTGCTCACGATTGCCTCCGGTTGCCACGAGTGCTTCCGCGATCGCTTGCTTCTCTGCCTTTTCCACAACATCTGACAATCTGACCGCTCGAAAATCAGGCGCGTCCTGAAGTTCTTCCACTGCAGCCGGATGAACATCCGGGCCGGAAAACTCAAGATTTGGCAAATGTCGCTTCAAAATTACAGTCTCTGTAATTTTCATATTAATCAATGCACGACCTATGAAATTCTCAAGTTCACGCACATTCCCCGGCCAATCATAATCCAGCATCACTTTAATGGCCTCATCAGACAGATCACTGACATTTCTGCCAAACTCCTGATTATACTTCACTATGAAAAATTCAGCCAGCTCTCTCACGTCTTCTTTATGATCCTTCAAAGGAGGGATTGAAATTGGAAATACATGAATCCTGTAATATAAATCTTTCCTGAATCGCCCTTGCTCCACTGCCTTCTCCAAATCAAGGTTAGTTGCTGAAATAACTCTGACATTAATTGGAATGGCCTTAGTCCCACCAACACGCACAATTTCTTTTTCCTGAAGGACCCGCAGCAGCTTTGTCTGCATGTTCAGGCTTATTTCACCTATTTCATCTAGAAATAGAGTCCCACCATGTGCACGTTCAAACAGACCTTTCTTTCCGCCTTTGCTTGCGCCTGTGAATGCGCCCTCATCATAGCCAAATAATTCGCTCTCTAAGATTGTTTCACTTATTGCAGCACAATTCACCCTCACAAATTGCGAATACCTTCGGTCACTCGCATTATGAATAGCGTGGGCAAACAATTCTTTACCTGTACCACTCTCACCCCGCAGAACAACAGTCGCAGGTGTAACAGCTGCGAGCTTCGCTTTTTCTATAGCGTTCAGAATCGTACTATGCTTTCCCTTAATATCAGAAAAAGTGTATTTAGCTTCCAGATTCCGTATGAGTTGCTTTGCTTGGTCGAGTTCTAATATAAGCTTGTTTATTTCTGACAGGTCATGAATCACTGCAACACTGCCGCGAAGTGCGTCCCCTACCATAATTGGCGCAGCTTCAACCAAAACCTCTTTTCGGTTGACTCCCACTTTCAGTCGGGCGCCTTTCACCGCTTTGCCTGTTGCCAATACTTTTAAATGCACACTTTCGCCCTCACTGAAGTCGACTGTGCACATTTTTCCAATGACATCTTTACTCGTGTAACCTGTAATATGCGTGTAAGCCGGATTAATCATGACGCCAATGCCATTTTGATCCACCACCGAAATGGCATCTTGAGTTGAATTGAAGATCGCTTCAAGCATCCCTCGGATTTCTTTCAGATTCGTAATCTCTTCGGCCAATTCTTGAACTTCAGTAATATCCCTGAAAACTGCAATTGCTCCAACGACCTCTCCATGTTCATTCATCACCGGCATTCGATTAGTAACGATTGTGATTTCGCCTAGCGGCTGCTTCTGATTCAACTCGCTGAGCCCCGTTTTGAGAATCCAGGGTAAACGTGTATTCTCAATAATTTCATCAACCGGCTTTCCAATGGCACTTAAAGGGTTCTTTTGAGTCAGCAAGCCGGCCGCTTTATTGAATAATGTAATTCTGCCCACTCTATCTACCGCAATCATGGCATCGTGAGTGGAGTCGAGTATCATTTCAATTTCACGTTCCATGATTTCGTTCATCACCTCCGGGTGACTCGAACCAACAGCGTTTCAGGCGATAGTTCCACTGAATCGTGAGATCCTTCTGAAAAATATTTCAAAGCCAGCCGATGGTCACCTTCCTTCACACCATCCGCATCTACAGAAATTTTAAAATTCTCTTTATTCAACCCTTCGATAACGCTCTCAACGTCACGAACATAAGCTACAAATACATTACTCACTGGGCTGAGCACCTCATAATTCATCTCAGGATCCATATTATCAATAACGATTTCATCTGAATTGAATTCCAACGACCCTACCATCATGGGTTCAATATGCAGCTTAACGCTGATTGTTTCTTCAGCAAACGGCGCCGATACGCCCTCCGGCAGCTTCAGTGCGACTTCTCTTTCAAAAGTTTCAGTCATGCCTGATATGTCGATTTCTTCCGTACTAACTTTCTCAACAGTCGAAATCAGAGCATCATCACCACGTACAGTCACCAGCGCTGGAAGAACTTCTGTCTTGACGAGTTTGTAGCCATTTGCCACCGTTCCGCGAAGCATGACTTCAACCGGAATATTGGAAAGTCTAAAAATACCAAGTTGAACGGTGACGTAGCTTCTGCCAAGTTCAACACCATTCACTGCATTTCCATCCAGATCAATTGCTGTAACCGGGATTTCTTTAACCAATTGATCAGAAACCTCTGTAAGATCCAATTCCCCACGGAGTGAAGAGATATTATTGACAAGGCTCTCTGGTCCTTTGACCAGGATCTCCTCAGGCGCTATGGATAAATCACCGGTTGTGTAATTCTCAGTAATTGTTCCTACATAATCAATTTTCACATTTTTCGCAACTTCAACAATTCGATCTAATGAAATTTTAATTGAATTCATTGAAAGACTCTCAATGTTGACGTTGGCAACAAATATTTTTGAACTCAGCATGACATTATTCGTTCCCTTTTGAAAGCCTTCAAGGTCTGCGGTTACCAGAAGATCGTTTGATGTCACCTTGATAACCTCGCTGCGCCGCCCTTTAAGCTTAACATCTACATAGAATTCTTTCTCGCCCATCATGACTAAGCCTTCATTCTGTGCGTTCTCTATATTCAACAATTCAACTTTAACATCAGGAATTGTCTTAACCATTTCAGGATTTACCTGATCCATGACATAGAGCCAAAATAGAACAGCAAATAGAATTGCCAGCAGCTTTGGGGCAATATTCCTCTGAAACTTAGAATATTTTGGACTTTGTTTCCAATCATCAATTCTTTTTAATAAGTTCATGATTTAACCTCCAGCGCCGCTTCATAATAGCTGGCTGTTCTTCTTCAGAATACGCTTTCTTAATAACACTGGTTAAAGTGTTGGCGTCTAAGTATCGAGATAATTTCCCGTTCAAAGCGACAGAAATGGTACCTGTTTCTTCAGACACAATGATCACCAAAGCATCCGACTGTTCAGCAATGCCCAAAGCAGCTCTATGGCGTGTTCCAAGCTCCTTGCTGATCGTTTGGTTAGCCGATAGCGGCAAGAAACAACCCGCTGCGAGGATCCTATCCTTTCTAATAATAACGGAGCCGTCATGCAGAGGTGTGTTTGGAATAAATATATTAATCAAAAGTCCACTTGTGATTTCCGCATCAATCTTTACACCTGTCGATGCGATCTCATTTAATCCTGTTTGTCTTTCCATAACAATTAAGGCGCCTATCTGCTCTCTGGAAAGGCTTACAACTGCGCTTACAAGTTCATGAATAGTGCGGTTGAGGGCTTCCTCCTGCTCTTCAGCCATTTTAGCAAAGAATATTTTATTTCTGCCAATATATTCTAATGCACGTCTTAACTCAGGCTGAAAAACAATAATCAAGGCGATTAGTCCCAGTGTCATAGTATTCATTAAAATAAAATGGACGACATACAATTTTGCCCATTCAGACAACTTCATGATGACCAGCAGCACTACCAAGCCTTTAATTAACTGTTCCGCTCTAGTCTCCCTTATTAGCATAAATATTTTATAAAAAACATATGCTACTATGGCGATATCTATAACGTCCATAATTCGCATGCTCGCGAATATATTAATGATCGAATCCATAAAGGGTCACCTCACTGTGTTTACATTACTTCTAGTATACAATAGTTTTTGCAACTTTCAAAAAAATAAAAAAACTGGGCTAAACCCAGTTTTAATAAATTGTGGTGCCCAGAGCCGGAATCGAACCAGCGACACGAGGATTTTCAGTCCTCTGCTCTACCGACTGAGCTATCTGGGCATATGGTGGGCCATCAGGGACTCGAACCCCGGACCTGCCGGTTATGAGCCGGATGCTCTAACCAATTGAGCTAATGGCCCACAATCTACGCATTTCGCAATGAAACGCATCTATTTAAAATGGTGCGTCCGGAGGGATTCGAACCCCCGACCCACGGCTTAGAAGGCCGTTGCTCTATCCAACTGAGCTACGAACGCAAATGGAGCGGAAGACGAGATTCGAACTCGCGACCCTCGCCTTGGCAAGGCGATGCTCTACCTCTGAGCCACTTCCGCATAGGATGTTACTTGGTGCGGGTGGAGGGACTTGAACCCCCACGTACTGGACACTAGATCCTAAGTCTAGCGCGTCTGCCAATTCCGCCACACCCGCATGTGCAGCACTAGATATCCTAAAACTTAATAAGGTAATTTCTTTTCCCTTCGGGAAAAGACCGCTTTTTCAAAAATTCGCTTGGTGCCGCGAATTTTATGAAAAAGCTAATGTGGTGGGGGCTACAGGACTTGAACCTGTGACCACCTGCACGTCAAGCAGGTGCTCTACCAGCTGAGCTAAGCTCCCATGATATGAGAAGGTAGTTTTTTTCTCCTTCGGAGAAAAACCGTTTTTTAGCTCAGCGGTTAATGCCCCGCATTCGCTAAAAAACTAACTTGGTGACCCCTAGGGGAATCGAACCCCTGTTACCGCCGTGAAAGGGCGGTGTCTTGACCGCTTGACCAAGGGGCCGAATTTAGATGGCTCCAAGGGTGGGGCTCGAACCCACAACCTACCGGTTAACAGCCGGTTGCTCCACCATTGAGCTACCTTGGAACGTGAGTTACCAGAAGTAACGTTTTAGCGTTTCTAGCTGTAAATCTTGATTAATTCTGTTGAAGACTTGCGTCTTCAACAGATCAATCAGTTACCCGGCGACGACTTACTCTCCCAGGGGGCTGCCCCCCAAGTACCATCAGCGATGAAAGGCTTAACTTCTGTGTTCGAGATGGGAACAGGTGTGGCCCTTTCTCTATTG